>NZ_JBMDJV010000017.1:0-128836 GCF_057809375.1 Aquitalea sp. FG25 | reverse complement strand
TTCGTTTCCGTCGCTGCGTTGTCTGCTGAGGAGGCGAACTATACCGCCCCACCCCCCCTCGTCAACACTTTGTGCGAGAAAAACTGCACTATTTTCCAAAAATAGATACAAGCCTTTGATTTTAAATAAATCGAGAAATTCCACCCCTGCACGAGAATGGTGCAAAAAGTGGAAGCATTGCTTGTTGCTCAGGATAATAGCCACCTCCTAACGCTCCCCTGGCCACCATATGTCCGCTCCCACCTGGATTTTCGATCTCGACGATACGCTGCATCAGGCCAGCCTGGGCATCTTTGCCCATATCAGTCGCATGATGAACCTGTATATGGAGCGGCATCTGGATATGTCAGCGGAGGAGGCCCGGCAGTTAAGACTGCACTACTGGCATCGTTATGGCGCCACCCTGCAGGGACTGATGCGTCACCACGATGTGGATGCCGGACATTTCCTACAGGAGACCCACGTGCTGGATGAGCTGTATCGCTGGTTGGTTTGGGAGCCGTCATTGGCCGCCACCCTGCGCGCTTTGCCTGGCCGCAAGATTGTGCTGTCCAACGGCCCGCAACACTATATAGAAGGGCTGCTGCAAAAAATGGATATTCGCCAGCAGTTTGCCGCCTGCTATGGCATGGAGAAAATGCACTTCCGTCCGAAACCGGACCGACGTGGCTTTCGCTGCATGCTGCAGGCGGAGCGGCTTGATCCGTCGCACTGCATCATGGTGGAGGATTCACTGCCTAATCTGTCTGCAGCCAAATCACTGGGTATGCGTACCGTATGGATCAGCCGCCAGTGCCGCAAACCGGCTTTTGTCGATGTGCGGGTCAACAAACTCAGCCAGTTACTGCGGCAGCGCTGGTAGGCGTTACCGCAGTCAGCCTTATCGACTTACCAGCGACCTTCGAAGAAGAAACGACGATAGCGCTCCACCCATGATGCGATCTGGTGACCGTTATCCTCCAGCCACTGCGGGTTGTAGTAACTATTGAGATAGCGGTTACCATCATCGCAGATCAGCGTAACCACTGAACCATGCCGTCCGTTACGGACCATATCGCTGACCAGTTCGCAAACACCGAACAGATTGGTGCCGGTGGAGCCGCCGCACTTGCGTCCCATCACCTCTTCCAGGAAGTGGATAGCGGCGTAGCTGGCCACATTGGGCACGCGGATGACTTTGTCGATAACGGTGGGGATGAACGATGGTTCCACACGTGGCCGACCAATACCTTCCACGCCAGAACCACCCTCACAACGGCAATCGGTATTTCCACTGTAATAGCTATCGTAAAATACCGAATTTTCCGGATCGACCACGCAGATTTGCGTCGAGAGCTTCTGGTAGCGCACATAGCGGCCAAAGGTGGCCGATGTGCCACCGGTCCCCGCGCCGCAGACAATCCACTCTGGTACCGGGTTGGGCTCCAGCTCCATCTGCTTGAAGATGGTGTCGGCGATATTATTGTTACCGCGCCAGTCTGTGGCGCGTTCGGCATAGGTGAACTGGTCCATGTAGTGACCGTTCAGCTCCTGCGCCAGACGGCGGGATTCTTCATAGATGGTGGCCGGATCATCCACCAGATGACAACGTCCGCCATAAAACTCGATGGAGCGGATTTTCTCTGCCGAGGTACCGCGTGGCATCACCGCGATGAAGGGCAGACCCAGCAAACGGGAAAAGTAGGCTTCCGAAACGGCGGTGCTGCCACTGGAAGCCTCGATGATGGTGGTGTTGTAGCGAATCCAGCCATTACACAAGCCATATAGAAAGAGTGAACGTGCCAGACGATGCTTGAGACTGCCGGTAGGGTGCGTGGATTCATCCTTGAAATACAGCTGGATCTGCGGCAGCGCCGGAATCTGCAGCGGTATCAGGTGCGTATCGCTGGAGCGGTTGAAATCCGCCTCAATCTTGCGGATGGCGGTGCTAGCCCAATTGCCCATTTTTATCTCCTGGATGCATAAATTTAGAATACATTATTCTATTGCATGGAAATAAAAAAGCGCCCCAGGTGGAGGCGCTTTTTTGCGGCAGGACAAATTGCTTAGAACTTGGTACCGATACCCAGACCAATCACCAGCGGATCGATCTTCAGGGTGCCGACTTGAGTACCGTTGGAAGCCAGGCTTACGTCGGTCTTCATCCAGATCTTTTTCACGTCAACGTTGACGAAGAAGCTCTTGCTGATCGGGAAGTCAGCACCGATTTGCAGGGCCGGGCCGTAGCTGTTCTTCTTCACTTTCAGATCAGCATTCACGCCCAGGTTGGCAGCATTCAGACCGGTATTGTAGAAGCGGGTGTAGTTGATACCGGCACCTACGTACGGACGGAATACGCTGCTATCCGGGGAGAAGTGGTATTGCACGGTCAGAGTCGGCGGCAGGGTGGATACCTTGCCCAGGCTCTTGTCACCAGTACCGGCGTTGGCAGTCACTTCGTGACGGCTAGTACCCAGGATCAGCTCAGCACCGATGTTGTTGGTGATCATGTAGGTGAAGTCCAGTTCCGGAACGGTGTCGTCTTTTGCGTCGACACTCTTCAGGCCCAGGGAGTTACCCAGAGCAGCGTTGCTCCAGGAAGAGGACGGGTTCACGTTGATCACGCGGAAACGCGCGATGATGTCGCCTTGAGCGGCGAAGGCGCTAGCGGAAATCAGACCGATGGCCGCAGCCAGAGCAAGCTTTTTCATTTTGTATTCTCCAAGAGTGTAGGCAAGTTCACGGTCTTGGGCTACCACCGTAATTGACTTTCTAATAGGCCGGCAGTAGCTTGCGACGTTCAAGCGGAGGTTAACCAAACCTCCCGGTCAAAACTTTGCTTAAGATCATGAAACAGTCATGAAATATGCCGACCTGCGGGACTTTGTTGCTCAATTGGAACAGCAAGGTGAATTGAAAAGAATCGATGTACCGGTATCTCCATATTTGGAGATGACTGAAATCGGCGACCGGGTACTGAAGGCGGCTGGCCCGGCCCTGCTGTTCACAAACCCCCGGCAAGATACACGGTCGTACAGCATGCCAGTACTGGCCAATCTGTTTGGCACACCCAAGCGGGTGGCCATGGGGATGGGCGCCAGCGATGTCATGCAGCTGCGGGAAATCGGCAAGACACTTGCCTATCTGAAAGAGCCGGAACCACCCAAGGGCTTGCGTGAGGCCTGGGACAAGCTGCCCTTGCTCAAGCAGGTGCTGTCGATGGCACCCAAGGTGGTCAGCAAAGCCCCCTGCCAGCAGATTGTGTGGGAAGGCGATGAGGTTGATTTGTCGCGGTTACCGATCCAGCACTGCTGGCCCGGAGATGTTGCCCCACTGATTACCTGGGGCTTGACCGTGACCCGTGGCCCCAACAAGAAACGCCAGAATCTGGGCATTTACCGTCAGCAGGTCATTGGAAAAAACCGTGTCATCATGCGCTGGCTGGCCCACCGTGGTGGTGCGCTGGATTACCGCGAGTTCCGCCAGCAAAATCCTGACACGCCCTATCCGGTGGCAGTGGTGCTGGGCTGCGACCCGGCCACCATCCTCGGTGCCGTCACCCCGGTACCTGACACGCTGTCGGAGTACCAGTTTGCCGGCCTGCTGCGCGGCAGCAGAACCGAGCTGGTGAAGTGCATCGGCTCGGACCTGCAAGTACCGGCGCGGGCAGAAATCGTGCTGGAAGGTCACATCCACCCCAATGACATGGCACTGGAAGGCCCGTATGGCGACCATACCGGCTATTACAACGAGCAGGACCATTTTCCGGTTTTCACCATCGACCGCATCACCATGCGTGAGAATCCGATTTATCACAGTACCTATACCGGCAAGCCGCCGGATGAGCCTGCCGTACTAGGCGTGGCACTGAACGAGGTATTCGTGCCCATTCTGCAAAAGCAGTTTCCGGAAATCGTCGATTTTTACCTGCCACCGGAAGGTTGCAGCTATCGCATGGCGGTGATCAGCATCAAGAAGCAATACCCCGGTCACGCCAAGCGGGTAATGATGGGCTGCTGGAGCTTCCTGCGCCAGTTCATGTACACCAAGTTCATCATCGTGGTGGACGATGACGTGGACTGCCGCGACTGGAAGGAAGTGATGTGGGCCATTACCACCCGCATGGATCCGGTGCGCGATACCACACTGATTGAGCACACCCCAATTGACTACCTGGACTTTGCCAGCCCGGTTTCCGGTTTGGGCGGCAAGATGGGGCTGGATGCCACCAATAAGATGCCAGGCGAAACCAACCGCGAATGGGGTGTTCCCATCGTGATGGATGATGCCGTCAAGGCCAGGGTGGATGCGCTGTGGGAGCAGCTGGAACTGTAAGTAGCCTTGCCAGGCCGGCTATTTTCCTGTCGGCTGGCAATGCCTGTTATCATCGCGGCGTCAATTCGTCTCTGGAGCATTTATGTCTGATCTGCACAATCCTAATTCCGCCCAGCGCCTGAAGCGCCTGAATCATCGCCAGCGTAAAAAAATGCGCGTGGGTGAATACCGCGAGCTTGGTTTCCATCTGATTGCCACCATTGCTGCCGACGTCAATACCGACAGCTTGCTGGATGACTGGCTGAACTGCATCGATGACGCGGCTATCAGCTTTGGCGGTCATTTTGATGGCAAGAGCCGCCTGGAAGGCGTGGTTTTCCCGGTGGGTGAAGTGGCCATTACGGAAGAGATCCGTGCCAAGCTGGTAGCCTGGCTGCAAGCACGCAGTGAAGTTTCCGATGTTGAAGCCGGTGACCTGATTGATTTGTGGCACTCGGTGTAATAACGCGGTCACCCAATAAAAAACCGGCTGAGAGGCCGGTTTTTTTATTGCTGGACTTATTTACTGCTGACTCGGGTTTACTGCTGACTCAGGACAGCTTGCGAAACACCCGGTAGCCGACATACAGCCAGGTTTCTCTGGCAAGAAATTTGATCTTGTTGCTCCAACTGACATAACGGCTGGATTCGGTCGGCGCAGGTGCGGCAGCCATGCCCAGGTCATGCGCCATCAACACCGCCCGGCGCATATGCAGCGGGTCGCTGACCAGCAAGAAGGAATGTATTCCGAAGGGTCCAGCCAACTTGCCGGCATTTTCCAGATTCTGCCAAGTAGTGCGCGATTCGTTTTCCGCCAGCATCGCAGTCATTGGCACGCCCTGGCGCAAGGCAAATTCGCGACCGACATCGGCCTCGGTGGGATAGCCCGGCTCCGGGGTGCCACCAGTGAACACGATCCAGCGCACCCGCCCCTGCTTGTAGAGTGTCACCGCATGATTGATGCGCTCGCGCAGTACTGGTGAAGGCTTGCTACCCCAGGCAGCAGCACCCAGTACCAGTGCAGCATCTGCGGGCTGCGTGGCGGGCTCATCGGCATAACGGGCAATGCTCCAGGCCATATAGCCAAAGCCGAGCAACACCATCAGCACGGCCAGCAGGAAACCTTTGAGCATCAGACGCAGATAAAGCATGAAGCAATGGCCAATGGCAGCAGAAAGAAGGGAAACCCGATTGTAACCCTGTTGACGGACAGATGGCAGCCACTGCCGGTTCAGCCCGTCGGCATGGCGGGTAGTCGATCGCATAAGAAAACAGCAGCCTGATTACTTTTCCAGCTCCCAGATTGCCGCCTGCAACGACTCCATCCGTTGGCTCAGTGCCTGCTGCGCATCTTCCAGCGCCTGGTTATAAATCTGCCGGCCAATCTGCGCCGCGACAAAGTCGAGCAGAAACTGGGCGTCAAATGCCCCGACATCCACTTGCAATTCATTGGACAGGTACTGCTGCAGGGCGGGTGCCAATTGTTGCAATTGCTGCTGACTGAGCATGGACTGGGTGGGCATGGCTGGGCTTTCATCCGAATGAAGCCCGGCATTGTGCCTTGCGGCAAGGCATGCTGCAAAGATGATTGTCCGCTGCTAGCGCAACAGCGCGCGCCCGATATCCACCAGGCCTTGTAATAAATGCTGGCCGGTGCGCTGTTGCAAACGCTGTCCGGTCTGGTAAAGCTGGCAGGGGTCGTGCGCTGGTGCTGGCAACTGACGGTACAGTGCCAGCTGGGTCTGGCCATTGCCGTGCAGCAGCGTGATGGTATCGGCCCCCGCTCGGCGGACCAGCCGGTTCAGCTTGTCGGGCAAGGCCGCCGGACTACACCACACATGGCCGGAATGAAAGACCGACGAACGCAGTACTTCTTGCTGGCTACGGCCATGCTCGGCAAGGCAGCCTAGCCAGCGCGGGCTGTTTTCCAGCCACCAGATCAGTACCTGTATCATGATCAAGCTCCATTGTGCATTGCACAATAAACTTATACATCCAGTCCCAGCCGGGCACAAGCAATAAAAAAATGGCCGGGTAAGCTACCCGGCCAACACAGGAAAGTCGGTACCGGACAAGTACCGACAGCAGAACACGGTTATGACAGCCAGCGCGGCTGAGTCAATGCTTCGGGCAGCAGGGCTTCGTCAAGTTGGGCGCGTTGCATCAGGCCACGCTCCAGTACGATGTCGTAGACACTACCGCCAGTGGCATGGGCTTCTGCGGCCACGGCAGTGGCGGCAGCGTAGCCAATAATGGGATTAAGCGCGGTGACCAGACCAATGGAATTCAGTACATCAGCCCGCAGCTTGGCTTCATTGGCTGTGATGCCTTTGACGCAATGCTCGGTCAGCGTGGTGCAGGCATTGGACAAATGGCGCACGCTGCGGAACATGCTGTAGGCAATCACCGGCTCGAAGGCATTGAGCTGCAACTGGCCGCCTTCGGCTGCCATGGTGATGGTCATGTCGTTGCCGATCACCTCGAAAGCCACCTGGTTGACCACTTCCGGAATCACCGGATTAACCTTACCCGGCATGATGGATGAGCCAGCCTGACGCGCCGGCAGATTGATGTCGCCAATACCGGCACGCGGGCCGGAGGACAGCAGGCGCAAATCGTTACATGTCTTGGACAACTTGACGGCCACGCGCTTGAGCACGCCGGAGAGCTGCACGAAAGCGCCGCAGTCCTGGGTGGCTTCGATCAGATTGGGGGCGGTCATCAGCTTCAGGCCGGTCAGCTCGGACAGATGCAGGCACACCAGCCGTGCATAGTCCGGGTGAGCGGTAATGCCGGTACCGATGGCAGTGGCACCCAGATTGATTTCCAGCATCAGGGCGCGCGCTTCGCTCAGGCGCTGCTCGTCTTCACCCAGCATCACGGCGTAGGTCTGAAACTCCTGACCCAATGTCATCGGTACGGCGTCCTGCAGTTGGGTCCGGCCCATCTTCAGTACGTTTTTGAATTCTTCGGCCTTGGCGGCAAAAGCTTCGCGCAACACAAACATGGTGCGCTGCAGGCGCAGCACGCCCCAGTAAGTAGCCAGGCGCAAGGCCGTGGGATACACGTCATTGGTGCTCTGGCTCATGTTGACGTGTTCGTTGGGGTGCAGCTTGTCGTACTCGCCCTTGCCATAGCCCAGGATTTCCAATGCCCGGTTGGCGATGACTTCGTTGGCATTCATATTGGTGGAGGTACCAGCACCACCCTGGATCACATCCACCACGAACTGATCGTGCAGCTTGCCATCCACCAGTTCTTCGCATGCATCGACAATGGCCTGGGCACGCACGTCATCCAGGAGACCCAGATCACGGTTTGCCTGGGCAGCCGCTTTCTTGATCTGTGCCAGGGCGATGATCAGGTCGCCATAGCTGGCGATGGTCTGGCCGGTGATGGGGAAGTTTTCCACGGCACGCAGGGTGTGAACACCCCAGTATGCAGCAGCCGGGACGGCGCGATCGCCAAGCAAGTCGTGTTCGATACGGGTGGACATGCAGCAAGCCTTTGTCGGTGGTCCCCGCCCATGCGGAGTGATGGGGGCAGACTGTAGGCCGGCAGGAGGTGACTTGGCTAATTCCGATTCGCAATCACATCATGCAAATTTTGCATAACCATTAAAAACCGCTACCGCAGCAAGACGAATGGCTGAAGGCACACCGCCCGACCGGCACTGAAGTGGAAGACCGGGCAGCGTGCGGACGGGCGGCTACCTGGATATCAGCAAGCAGGCCACCGGCGCTATGATGCCGCGTCCTGATAGCTCAGATCACCCACCTTGAGAAGCTGGTACTGTCCATTCTGATAGCGCAGCACGGTAATGCTGCAGTTGGGGATATCCGCCCCCTTGGCCTGGCCATGCACCAGCGCATCCAGAATGGTGAGAATGGCCCCACCATGACTGACTACCAGCACATTACCGCCCCCTGCCGCTGCGGCCTTGCTCACGGCCTCCTGCATGCCAGCGCGCAGGCGCGAGACGATTTGCGGATAGGTTTCCGCCCAGCCACGCGGATCGGCATCATGAATGGCCTGGGCAATAGCGCTGTCGCTCATCTTGCGGGTGAACTCTGCCCAGTTTCCCCACTGCGGATCAAAGACCATTCCCTGCTGACGGAATAAAGGTGTCCACATCTCCGCGTCTGGCCTGCCTTCAAAGCTGCCGTAATTCCATTCCCGCAAGCGCTCGTCTTCCTGTACCGGCAGCGTGCTCTGCTGGCCCTGGGCCAGTACGATCCTGGCGGTGGCGCGTGCCCGTCCCAAATCACTGCTGTAGGCCGCAATGAAGTGAATGTTGGCCAAGCCCCTGCCTGCCGCCTCAGCCCCCTTGATACCCGCCGCCGTCAGCGGGGTATCAGACCAGCCTTGCACCTGGTTGGTGGTATTGAACATGGTTTTGCCATGACGCAATAAATAGACATCCACCACCGGGCTGCCGGCTGCGACAACAATATTGCCTGCCAGCATGGCCAGGCAGCACGCCAGCCATTGCATGATTTTGCCGTACCTCATTACGCCCCCTCTGTCCTTGTAATCTTCGCGAGCGCTCATGCTAGAAAATCGGTAGGCAAGTAACAGCAGGCAATCGCCTAAAAGCTGCCGCGTTTGGTCCGGATCATGCGGGAGGCCTACACCGGTTGTACGCTGGCCGCCAGGTAATCCCAGAATGCATCCAGCTCCGGTCGGCTGCGCTTGTTATCGCGATACAGCCGTACTTCCATGTCCACACTCCAGCCTTGCGCTGCTGCCAATACCAGTTGCCCGGTGCGTAACTCGTTCTGCACCGAGCTGGTTGGCAGAAATGCCACACCATGTCCTTCCAGCACCATGTTTTTCAGCCCCTCTGCCATGTCCGTTTCGTAACGCAGCGACAGGAAGGTGGGGGCCGGTGCGGCTTCGAGAATCAGGTCGGTCATCAGGCGGAAGTAGGCATTGCTGGCGTAGCCCAGAAACGGCAGCGGCTGCGCGGCAGTGCCGGGCAGGGCGTAACGTGGCGCGTGGTCGGAATTGCTGCGCACATAAGGCCGCAGGGTTTCCACCCCCAGCCGCAGGCCACTGTAACGTGGATCGGTGAGTTCCACCGGCTGCTTCGGGTGGTGGTAGCACATCAGCAGATCGCAGCCACCCTCAACAAAGGCCAGCAAGGCGTCGTGCACATTGCTGGCTTGCAGGCGGCAGGACAGCGGGCCAAAGCCCTGCTCCATCTGCGTGAGCCATTTGGGGAAAAAGGAAAACGACAGCGTATGTGGCACGGCAAGGCTGAGGGTACCTGCCGGCAAGGGCTGCAAGCCGCGCAACTGGGCCCGGGTGCTGTTGATCTGTGCCAGCATCTGCACCGCCTGCTCACGCAGCAATTCGCCGGCAGCAGTCAGCTTGGTCGGATAGGTAGTGCGATCTATCAGATCGGCACCAAGCCAGCTTTCCAGTGATTTGATACGCCGCGAAAATGCCGGCTGAGTAAGGTGACGAACCTCGGCGGAACGGGTAAAACTACCGGTATCAGCCAGAACCAGAAAGTCCTCCAGCCAGCGGGTTTCCATTCTGATTAACTCCCAAGTCTATTGCTGTTAATTATTCTTTAAATTCATCCAACTATTCAGAGCATTCGCCATCAATTGTTGCAGGATTTGATATTTTACAATGCTGTATCGCGCATTGCCCCTACAATGCTGCAAACGAAGAACTTGTCTGACAATGAGAATCACACACACTATCTGGCGGCGGGTCCTCGGCCTGTTGCCCGGCGAAATTGCCAGCGATGAAACCAGTTGGCTGATCAGCCCTCATCAGCACATGCCCTTGCTGCAGCAGCGCCGTGCGCTGATGCTGGTCAATCGCGTCCGGCTGTTTGCCCTGCTGTTTGCGGTGCTTACCCCACTGTGGATTGTGGTAGACGTGCTTGCCTTACCAGCGGGATTATGGGAAAGGCTGGCTACCCTGCGTCTGCTTTCCACCATCGCCTTTGCCGCGCTGGTGGTGTGGTACCCGCAAGATGGGCGGCTGAAACCGGCCTATCAGGGCATGGCCATGCTGTTTTCCATCCCGACGCTGTTCTACATCGGCTCACACATGCTGATGACACAGTACCACCTGGAGGGCGTATCGGCCGCCGTGGGAACCGGCTACGCCTTCCTGCCTTTTGTGCTGCTGGCTGCCATTGCTATCTTCCCGCTTTCCATGCTGGAGAGCCTGGCATTTACCATGCCGGTGCTGCTGGCTTATGCACTGGCCTGGATGTTGGACTGGTCGGTTGCCAGCTGGCCATCTTTTGGTGGTGAATTCTGGTTGCTGTCGCTGCTGGCGGCAGTTTCATCGCTGGCGAGTATCAGCCAGCTGGCCTTTATCATTGCCCTAGTCGGGCAGACCATTCGCGACCCGCTCACCGCAGCCTTCTCACGCCGCAGCGGTATCGAAATGCTGGAGCTGCAGCTGGTGAATGCCGAACGCAACCAGCTACCACTGGCCATTGCCTTCATCGACCTGGATCACTTCAAGAGCATCAACGATTCCTTTGGTCATGCCGCTGGCGACAAGACCCTCAAGCTGCTGGTGCAGCAGATTCAGCTGAACATGCGGCGGGGGGACGTGCTGGTGCGCTGGGGAGGTGAAGAATTTTTGCTACTGATGCCCAATACCGACCGGCTGCAAGGTGAGATTGCGCTGGAGCGCCTGCGTAACAACGGCCTGGGCCAGCGTCCTGACGGAACGCCACTTACCGCCAGTATCGGCCTGGCAGAGCGCCTGGCTGACAAATGCAGTACGCGCCGCCAGCTGGTAGAACTGGCGGATGCGCGCATGTATCGTGCCAAACAGCAAGGACGGAACCAGGTAATCAGCTGCTGACAACCATGTTGCCTAGCCCTGCTGCAGTACTACCCAATCCTGAGTGGCAGGTGCAGCACGGAATTCATGTACCACTTGCTGCATCAGCGCAAATGCCTGTGCACCATCCAGCGCACGGCAGGCTGTATCCAGCTGTTGCAGGAAGTGTTGCAGTTCCTCCGCTGGTAAATGATATTCCTGCGCCCGCAGAATGCGCGGGTGGTCGGTGGGCAGTACGTTGTCGCCAATCAGCAGCTCTTCGTACAGTTTTTCACCCGGACGCAAGCCGGAGAAGCGGATTTCAATATCGCCGCCCGGATGCTTGTCGTCGCGCACTTCCAGCCCGGACAAATGCACCATGCGTCGTGCCAGATCGGCAATTTTCACCGGCTCGCCCATGTCCAGCACAAACACGTCACCGCCCTCACCCATCGCCCCGGCCTGAATCACCAGCTGGGCTGCTTCCGGAATGGTCATGAAGTAACGCGTGATGTCCGGATGGGTTACGGTTACCGGCCCACCAGCCTTGATCTGCTTCTTGAACAAAGGCACCACCGAACCAGAGCTGCCCAGCACATTGCCAAAACGCACCATGACAAAGCGGGTTTTGCTGCCGCTGGCGTGACGGCCCTGCAAGGTGAGTTCTGCCAGCCGCTTGGTGGCGCCCATCACATTGGTGGGGCGTACTGCCTTGTCAGTGGAAATCAGTACAAAGGTATCCACGCCGCAGTCTTCTGCCGCCCGCGCGGTGGTGTCGGTGCCAAAAGCATTATTCAGAATGCCAGCCACCGGATTGTGTTCCACCATCGGCACATGCTTGTACGCTGCCGCGTGATACACCGTTTCCACCTTGAAGGTGCGCATGATCTGGCACAGCCGGGCGTGGTCGGTGACCGAACCCAATACCGGGGTACGCGGAATGTCCGGGGCCAGTTGCGCCAGCTCCTGGTCGATGGCGTACAAGGCAAACTCGGTCAGCTCGAACAGCACGATGCGCGCCGGATTGTTGCGCGCGATCTGCCGTACCAGTTCGGAACCAATGGAACCACCAGCGCCGGTAATCATCACCACCCGGCCCTGAATATTGCGGGCCAATAGCTCAGGGCGTGGCGGTACCGGGTCGCGGCCCAGCAGGTCTTCGATTTCCACTTCCTTGAGTTCTTCCACCCGCGCTTCACCCGATACCAGGTCAGCCATGCCGGGCAGGCGCTTGATGGGAATGCGCAGGTGTTCCAGCGACTCCAGAATTTCCCGCTGACGGCCACGGCTGACCGAAGGCATGGCCAGCAAGATGCAGCTGGCAGCGGTTTCCTCGATCAGCACAGGCAGATCGTCTGGCGCATGCACGCTCAGGCCGCGATAGGTACGCCGCCAGCTTTCCGGGTTGTCATCGACAAAGGCCATCGGCCGGTATTCCTTGCCCGCTTGCAAGGCCAGCATCAGCTGTACCCCGGCCTGACCGGCACCATAGATGATGACGTGTTCACGCGGGGCATCCACCGAATCGATCCGCCGAACCAGGCCGCGCAGCACAAAGCGGCTGCCGCCGATATAGGCCATGGCAAACATCCAGAAAATGATGATGGACGAACGCGGAAACGGCGCGATGCGCGCCATCACGATCACCGCCGTCAACACCAGCACCGCCAGGCTCACCCCGGTGAACACGGTGTAGACGATCTTGTCGTCCAGATACTTCAACACCGCACGGTACAGCCCCAGCTTGACGAAGATGGGAATCACCCACAGCGGTGGAACCACAAAGATCCACAGATAAGGGTTGAGCTTGGGGTCCCAATAGCCGCCCAGGCGCAGTACCACGGCGCACCACAGGGCCAATGGCAGCAGCAGCGCATCCATCAGCGCCAGCAGGGCCATTTTGTTGTGGCGGGAAAAGGTCAGCAGTTTGTCTAGCATGTCGAATCGACTTTCACGGCCATCAGCGCAGCACGATTTTCAGCAAGGTGGCGAAGATGATGCGGATATCTTCTAGCAGGCTGTGCGTTTGCGCATAGCGCACGTAATAGCCCAGTTTTTCCGGTAGCACCTGTTCGATGTAAGCGCGCTCCGGGTCCGCCGCACGGCCCAGAATCTCGTTTTCATCAATCATGCGGATAGAAGCCCAGTCGGTAATGCCGGGGCGTACCGACAACACGATGTCACGCACCTCATCCGGGTAATGCGCCACATACTTGGGCACTTCCGGGCGCGGGCCTACCAGGCTCATGTCGCCAAACAGCACGTCCAGCAATTGCGGCAGTTCATCCAGCTTGCTCTTGCGCAAAAAGTGCCCGGCACCGGTGACGCGGCTGTCCGCGCCCACGGTAAGCTGGCCCTGCACCTCGGTATTCACCTGCATGGTGCGGAATTTGTGGATGCGAAACAGCATGCCGCCCCGCCCTACCCGCACCTGGCGGAAAAACACCGGGCCGGGGGAATCCAGCTTGATCCACAAGGCCACCAGCAGCAGCGGCAAGGCCAGCAGCAGCAAGCCGATGCTGGACGCAATCAGGTCGAACAGCCGCTTGAGCAAAGGCGAACCGGCACCTGGCGGACGGCAGCAAGGCGGTAGCAAGGTCGGGGACTGGCCCAGCCCGGAATCACGCTGCTGGCTCATGCGCCCAGAATCTCACGCACGGCGGCAATCACGCGGGTCTGATCGGCCTCGGTCATGCGGGTGTATAGCGGCAGGGTGACTTCGGCTTCAAAAGCGGCATCGGCCACCGGGAAGGCGGCACGGTCCAGTTGATAGCCATCCCGCCATACCGGCTGGCGATGCAGCGGAATAAAGTGAACCGAGCAGCCAATGCCCTTTTCGGCCATGCGCACGATGAAATCATCACGGCTGATGCCCGCTTCCGGCTTGATACGCACCGGATACAGATGCCAGGCATGCTGGCTGCCGGCATGCGCGGGACGCGCCGGCAGAATCAGCGGCAGGTCGGCCAGTTCGCGGTCGAAACGGGCAGCCATCAGCTCGCGCTTGTGCTGGAAACCGGCAATTTTCTTCAGCTGATGAATACCCATGGCGGCGGCGGTGTCCGGCATATTGTATTTGAAGCCGGGGGCCACCACTTCGTAGAACCAGGCTGGGGTCTTGGACACATAGCGGTCGAAGGCATCGCGGCTGATACCGTGCAGACGCATGATCTTGCAGCGGGCAATGATGTCCTTGTTTTTGGACACCACCATGCCGCCTTCGCCTGTAGTCATGGTTTTGTTGGCGTAGAAGCTGAACACGGTGACGTCCGAATCCAGCGTACCCACCAGCTTGCCTTTATACGTAGTCGGCAGCGCATGGGCAGCATCTTCCACCACTTTCAGGCCATGTTCGCGGGCGATGGCCAGGATTTCGTCCATCTCGCAAGCGAGGCCGGCAAAGTGCACCGGCATGATGGCACGGGTTTTCGGGGTGATGGCCGCGCGGATGGCAGCCGGGCTGATATTGAAAGTAGCCGGGTCCACATCCACCACGACCGGGTCTGCACCCAGGTAACGCACCACTTCGGCGGTGGCGGTAAAGGTGTAGCTGGGGACAATCACCTCGTCACCCGGCTGGATGCCGATGGCTTCCAGTGCCAGGTGCAGACCGGCGGTGGCGGAGTTGACGGCAATCGCCTCCACGCCTTCACCGATGAAGGCGGCAAAGTCGGCCTCAAACTGCTTGGTCTTGGGGCCGGTGGTCACCCAGCCGGAACGCAGCGCATCCACCACTTCATTGATTTCGTCTTCGCCGATATCCGGCAGCGCAAAGGGCAGGAATTTCTGTTCGCTCATTTTCGTCATCTTCAATATGCGTCGTTATTCATGGCTGGCAGCCCACGTCGGGCTACCAGTCGCGTATTCGGTCTTGTCAGCGGCGCTTAGCGCGGCTAACAAAATAGCGTAGCGGCCTGGGGCAAGGCGCGCCGCCGCAGACAGTACAATGAGTACGGCAAGGCGGCGCAACGCAGCAGCAGGTTTTTTGTTAGCTGCGCTTACTGGCGCGCCAGATTATCCGTCGCCGGCTTGTCCTTCAGCGCATCCGCCGCGCGCTTGCCCAGCTTTTGTGTGGGCAGTTCCACCCAGCGGTTAATGGCCAGTGCCAGATACCAGGTCATCACCGTGGCCGCAGCCACCAGCAGCCACCACGGCAGATTGTAGCCAGCCAGCACTTCCATCAGCACATAGCCGGCATTGGAATGACACACATACCAGGCGTAGCTGACAGCGGCCACGCGCGCCAGCCATGGGCTGCTCCAGGTTGCCGGGCGCAATACGCCCAACACAAACAGGCTGATGCCGATGGCGTAGCTGCCGTACAGTTCTAGCGACGGCCAGTTAGTCACCCACACAAACAGGGCCAGCAGGCCGACAAAATGCAGCACGGTTTCCACTGCACCGGCCTGGCCGGTGAGATAGAAATAACACCAGCACCCGGCAAACATCAGCGGGAAATAACACACCACCGAAGACAGGAAATACTGATCATAAGCCCAGAAATGCGCCAGCTGACCGTGCAGGCCTTGCGCATCCGGCCCACGGCACAGCATGGCCACCAGCGGCAGCAGCAGCCAGATGGCCCATTTGATGCGTTTGCCGGTTAGCGCAAAGGCCGTGCCCAGCAAGGCGTAGAACCACAGCTCCACCTTCAGCGTCCACATCACCGGGTCGATATTGCGTCCGCCCAGCATGTCCTGAAAGGCAATGCTGATATGGCCGATGACATCGCGCCGGGTGATGTCGAAGTCGTTATCGGCCAACCAGGCGGCAATCCACAAGGCAATCAGTGTTACCGCCAGCCCGGCCCAGTAGGTGGGGTAAATGCGGAACACCCGCGATACGGCAAAGCGCAGCCCGCCCATGCGGGTAAGCGACAGCGGAATCAGCAAGCCGGAAATCAGCAGGAACAGCCCTACCCCAACCGCGCCCAGATTAAAGGGCAATACGAAGGAAGCACCGGCATAGCCTTCCAGCGGGTCCATATTGAGGATGTCGCTGATGCGGTTGCGATGCTGCCAGAAGGTTTGGGTGAAATGAAACAGAATCACACACAGGATGGCCACGCCACGCAGGCCATCGGCAAAATCAAAACGGACATGCTGCTTGTTGCTACTCATCCCGTACTCACCGGTCTCCCGGCGTGACATCACGCCGGTCATCAAGGTTAAAACCGCTATTATCCTCGCCGTTAGTACAGGTTTGCACGGTTTTTTGTCTCTCTTCTGCACACGCAAACGACTGCTGCAAATCAAACTGCGCCAGATTGGCAGTGAAGGGATCAGCCGGCGCGGCCTGAGTGCGCTCACGGCGGCGGCGCAGCTGCTTGACCAGCATTTCCAGCAAAGTAAGCGGCAAAAACAGCAACACCAGCACGATCCAGCCAAAGACATGCCAGTGCGCCAGCAGCTTCAGCCACTCGGGTGCGGGCTGACCGCCGCCATGTTTATCCCAGAAAAACATGGCACCACAAAACAGGCCGAACCAGGCAGCCAGCAAATATTTCTGCAGCGCTGACCATTGCCGCCAACTGGCCAGTGCGTAACAGCCCAGGTGTAGTGCCAGCAAGGCCAGCGCCCACAGCGGGCCGGTATCCAGCAGCATGGCCAGCAGCACCATGCTGCCAAAGAACACAGCCACCCCGAGCGCCAGCTTCAGGCCAAGACGCAGCAGTTCTCCCAACAGGCGCAACATGGCATCAGCCCTTGCGCAGTACCGCTTGCAGAAAACGTTGCGCCAGCACGCGATAGTCGTGATGCGCCAGCACATATTGCCGCCCGGCAGCACCCATGCGGCCGCGCTCGTTGGGGGTGGTGGCCAGCATGCGGCGCACGGCGTCAGCAATGGCGGCCGGGTCTTCCGCGCCCACGCTGAAACCGGCTCCGGCGTCTTTCACCATGTCGTTGCCCGCGTCCACCGAGTGGATCACCGGTTTGCCTGCCATCAGGTAATCAAACAACTTGTTGGGGTTGATACCGAAACGGTAGATGGGCAGCTTGCGCCAGCCGATGAACAGACTGTCCATCTGCGCCAGGAAGGCCGGGACGGCCCGCTTGGGAATACTGGGCAAAAAGTGCACGTTGGACAGCCCCATTGCGGCGGCCTTGGCCACCAGCGCCGCCTTGTCCGGGCCATCGCCCACCAGCACAAAGCTGACTGGCGTGTCTTGCAATTGCGCGGCGGCTTCCAGCAGGAAGTCCAGCGCATTAGCCAGGCCATGGCCACCGGCATAGCCAATCAGAAAGCGCTTGTCCGCCTTGAGCTTGGCTAGCGCGGCCAGGTGCTCGGCAGACAACGGCGTGTCCGCGCCCTGCCACTCGGCTACGTCCACGCCGTTAGGCACGACATGGTATTTTTCCGCCGCCATGCCATGTTCCATCATGTAGTCACGCGCGCAGGGCAGCATGGAAATGACGGTATCGGCCTTGCGGTAGCCAAAATCCTCGGCCCACTGCATCAGGCGGATGAAGGGGTGCTTCTTCGACATGCCACCCACTTCCACCGGCGTCAGCGGCCACAGATCGTGCACCTCATACACCAGCCGTGCACCCGTCTTGCCAGCGATGAAGGCGGCGGGGATGGTGTCCAGCGGATAGGTGGAGGAGGCAATCACCACGTCCGGCTTCCACTCCTTCAGATAACGCCCGGACAGGCCCATCACCTTGCCCAGAAAACTGAAGATATTGATCACCCGCTTCAGGCCATTGCCCGGATAGGCCGGGGTTTTGCACCAGGTGTAGCGGATGCCGTCGATGTCTTCGTCCTGATACTTGGCGGTGAGCTGCGGGTTGGTCTGGCGCAGATGCGAGGTATCTGCCGCCAGCATATTGACTTCGTGCCCCGCCTTGACCCATTCCCGCGCCAGGTAATAGGGGCGGAATTCCATGCCGTGGCGCGGGCTGCCAGCATAGTGGTTGATATAGAGAATGCGCACGCTGCTGCTTTTCCGAATGATGGTCCGCTGTGTCAGAACAGCCCGGCGGCGATATTGATCATCATCGCCAGCACGGTGGTGTTAAACAGGAAGGACAGGATGCAATGCACGGAGCCGATGCGACGCATGGCCCGTGAGCTGAAACTGATGTCAGCCGTCTGACCGGAAGTACCGATGACGGCGGCAAAATAAAAGAAATCGCTGTAATTGGGCTCTTCATCCCCCGGAAATTCCAGCCCCGGCTTGCCGCTGCGAAACAGCGCCACGTAGTACTGGTGGGCGTAATGCAGGGCAAACATCACCTGGGTGAACAACCAACTGGTAAAGATGGTGAGTACCGACAGGCCGATATGCAGGCCACGGCTGCTGCCGTGCAGGTCTTTCGCCACCGACAGCTCGGCCACAATGGACAGCAGGCAGACGATGGCCGCCAGCACCACCAGCATCAGGATGGCCAGTTCGCCTTCGTCCTGCCGGGCGGCACGGTGGCGGATCTGCTCGGCATCGGCACCGTGCATCATGTGCAGCGCCAGCAGCAGATACAGACCGGCCCCGGCATTCCAGCCAATCACATAGGCGGTGAGCGTGCGCATCGGCGTCAGCATGGTCAGTATTTGCGCCATGAAGAGGCCGAACACGATGGCAGACAACAAGCGTGGCCGGGTCCGCAAGATGTGGATCAGCCGGGCCAGCGGGCCGTGGTGATGACGTTGCGGTTTGTCCATGATGGCTGCCCTCAGGAAAGTTGCGCGTACAGATCCACCAGCTTGCGGCCTTCTGCCGCCCAGCTGTATTTCTGCAGCACGGCTTGCTTGCCCGCCTCGCCCAGCTGGCGCATGCGGTCTTCATCCGCCATCAGGCTGTTGATGGCAGCGGCAATCGCGTGCGGGTCTTGCGGGTCCACCAGCACACCGCAACCTGCGTCGTCGACGATTTCGCGCCATACCGGAAAATCGCTGGCAATCACCGGCATGCCGGCTGCCATGTATTCAAACAGCTTGATCGGCAGCGCATCCACGTAATTGGGCGTGGGAAACAGCGTCACCAGGCCGATCTTGCTTTGCGCCAGCACTTGGGCCACGCCCTTGCGGTCCAGCACGCCCAGATCATTCACCCGCGCCCAGCCCGGTTGCGCTTCCAGTTTCGCGCGCAAGTCGGTTTCGCTCCAGATACCAGCCAGGTTCAGCCGGGTGGAGGTTTCCGGCAGCGCAGCCACAATGGGTTCGATACCGCGAATGCGGCTGATACCGCCGATATAGCACACTTCGTTTTTGCGGCTGTCCCACGGCGTATCGCGTACCAGCTCTTCCAGAATGGGGAAGTTGCATACATCCAGCACCCGCCCGCCCAGCTTGGCAAAACGGTTGCGGATATGCGGGGTGGAAGTCACCACCGCGTCAAAGCGCTTGGCTGCCCAGTCTTCCACCGTTTCAAAACTGCCGGACACCAGCGGGCGGATGGCACCGGGAATCCAGTGCTTGGCCAGAATCTGGCGCGGCATGTCTTCATGCACGTCGTAAATCACCTTGATGCCAGCCTGCTTCAGGCGCACGGCGGCGGGAATCAGCTCCGGGTCGTGAAAATGCACGATGTCCGGGCGCAGCGCCAATGCGGCCTGATACACCCGGCTGGTGGTGCCGGTCATGCGCGCGAAACGACCACCGGTTTTGGGGCCAACATCATGAAAGCGCACGCCATTGCGGATTTCCTCGCCCAGGCCATCAGCCACGATCAGGGTCACCTCATGACCGGCTGCCGCCAGCGTGGCGCATTCCTTGACGAAGATGCGGATGTCGTGACGCGGATGGGCTGAAGTGAGATGGGCTACTTTCATACGGCAGAATCCTTGAGTGCCGGGCCGGACAACAGGCTGGCATAGAGATCGGCAAAGTGTTGCATATTGCTGTGATGCAGCGCCTTTTGCGCCACCAGCTGGCGGTTGAGCTGCACCGCTTGTTGCAGGCGGGCATTGTCCGCCGCCCAGTCCATACCGGCCAGCAGGCTGTCGCTCAAGCGGGCAATGTCTTCGGCAATCAGGCCGTTGAGGCCGTCGATTACCCATTCACCATTGGCGGGCAGATTGGACAGCACGGGCAGGCAACCATGGCCCATGGCTTCCAGCAGGCTGATGCTGGTGGCGTCCGAGCGCGGCACGCTGACAAACAGGCGCGATTCCTGATACAGCGCGCCCAGCACGGCGGACGAAACAAAACCGGTGAATTCCACTCTTTGCAGCCCCAGCCGTGTTGCCAGCGTCTTCAGGCTGTCGGTGGACTCGCCGCTGGCGGCCACGGTGAGGCTCCAGTCCGGGTAACGGCCACTGGCTTCCACCTGCTGCCAGGCGTGCAGGATGGCATCAATACGGTACAGCGGTTTGTGCAGACGGCAGGACAGCACCTTGTTGGCCTTGGCGGCGATATCCGGCTGCGCTGGCAGCGCGTCCATGCCGAAATTCAGCACGTCGATCCGGCAATTGTCCCCAGCCAACTGGCGGATTTTCGCCGCCATATACAGCGAATCCGAGGTAATGGCCGTCGCGGCACGCAGATTGCCGCTTACCATCTGCCGCATCAGCCGGTTACTGTCCGGCAGCAGCAGCACGTCCGAGCCCCAGGCGGTCAGTACCATGGGCACGCGGCTGCCACTCAGCGCCCGGCGCGCATGCCAAGCCACGCTATTGGCCTGATGCACATGCACCAGGTCTGGCTTTATCTGGCTCATCCAGCGGCGCAATGTGCCAGCGCTGCCCAGTGCTTTCAGGCCAAAATCCAGCCGCAGCTCGCCCTTGAGATTGGCCGGACGCTTGTCCGCCGGTACCTCGCCATTGCAAGCCAGCCAGATTTCATCCACATGCGGGGCAATACCAGCCAGATAACGCCAGGTATGTACCGAGGCCGAACCGATCAACAACAGCTTCATTAGGTGTTTTCTTTCTCGATGCCGCGCAGTGCCGCCAGCAGCTGGTCCAGCTTGTGTGCCAGCGCGGCGTTGTCGGCCAGCGCGATATTCATCGGCAGGTTCAGTACCGTGGCGGCCAGCCGCTCGCCCTGCGGCGCACTCCCGGCCACATAGCCATGGCGGAAGGAACCCGCCGGGTGAATCACGTCATCAAACCACACGCCGATATTCAGCCCGCTGGCCTGGCTCAAGCGCCGCGCCAGCCCAGCCTTGTCCGCCACCGGGCGGGACAGCGCAAACGGGTAACGCACCCAGTGGCACGCAGCACCGGCAGGCACTGCCCATTGGGTGATGGACGGCAGTGCCGCAAGTGCCTGTTGGTAACGCTGCGCCAACGCCTGCTTGTGGGCCAGCGTGGCAGGCAGATGGGCCAATTGGCGGCGCACCAGCACGGTAGACAGCAAGGGCATGGCGCGCACCGGATGCGGCATGCCTTGGCTCACTTCGGCATCGGCCGAGCGGTAAATCAGCCCTATGCGGCGGTTAATCGCCATGGTGATGCGGCCCAGCAGCGGCCAGCGTGCACTCAGCAGATGGGCTTTAAGCGTAGCCAGCAAGCGCCATTCATCGGCACAGGACAGCTCCGGCCAATCCTGCTGCGGCGCGGCCATGCCGGGCGGAAAAATCGCCAGACCGCCAATGCCGCCAGTCAGGTTCTTGGAATATTCAAAACTGAAGAAAGCCCCGTCGTGATAGCTGCCCAGCCATTGGCCATCCAGCTGGCTGGCAAAGCCGTGGGCGGCATCGTCGATAAACTTCACCTGCGGATGGGCGGCGCGCAGTGCGTCCGCTACCCGGCAGGGCAGGCCGTAATTGTGCGGCACGATGACCGCGCGGGTGGCCGGGCCGATGGCGGCGGCCAGCACGTCCCAGTCAAAATTCAAGGTATCTGCAGAGACATCGACAAAACGCAGCGTGGCCCCCAGCGCCGGAATCTGGTTGGGCACCACCACGCAGGTATAGGCCGGGACAATTACCTCATCCCCGGCACCGATGCCATGCTGCTGCAACAGCACGCGCAGTGCGGCGCGGCCGGTGTCGTACAGGCCGATGCGCGCCTCATCCACACCAAAGCAGCTTGCCAGCTCGCGCCGCAGCGCGGCACGCTGGAAGGCGCGGCCACGCTGCATGCCCGGCAAGGCCGACAGGTAATCGCACAGGGTGAGTGAATTAGCTGTGAGCATGGTTTTGTTCCAGATGACGACACAGCCGGAATACCCAGACCATGTAGATGATGTAATAGATGGACACCGTTACCGACAGCAGGCGGAATACCTGGTGGGCATTCTCCCCCGCCCAGTACACCACGCCCAGCGAGCCCAGGTTCACCACCACACCCAGCAGGGCAAACAGCAGCGACTGACGCTGGCGCGACAGCACCATCGGTACCATGAAACAAGGTGCCGCCAGGAACATGCAAAAGAAAGACGGCGTCAGCGTGGCGGCAATCTGACCGGCATCACGCCATTGCTCGCCAAAGGCAAAGGCAAACAGCGGCCCGCCCCAGACCATGATGATGAGAAAAGGCACAATCGCCAGTGCCGACAACACCAGCAGCGCCTTTTTCAGCAAGGGCCGCAGGCTGTGGCCCTTGGCATGGGCTTCGGCCAGATCGCGGTACAGCACTTGCGAAACGGCTTGTCCCAGCAAGGCGGCGGGTAGTTTCAGTACCCGCACCACCAGGCCGTAATGGCCCATCAGCTCGGCGGTAGCCAGCATGCCCAGCAGCTGTACCATCAGCGAATCCTGCAAGGCCACTACAAAGGCATGCGGGGTGTTGACCAGCGGAAATTCACGATAACGCCGCACAATCTGCGCCATGCCACCTGAGCGAGCGGTGCGCAGCCACTGTGGCAGTGCGCGCCAGTCTTGCCGCGCCTGCACCAGCCAGGAGGCGGTCTGGCCAGCAATCTGCGCCAGCAGCAGGCCCAGCGCACCCAGCTTGCCGAAACCGGCCGCCAGTTGCACCGTCACCATGGCGGCAGACTGGCCCATGCGGCCCTGGGCATTGGCGCTGTAGCGGCGCTGGCGGTTGTTCCAGTTGGTCCAGATCTGGTTATTGGCGGCTACCCAGATGCCCAGCGGCAACAAAGGCAGCCAGGGTGCCATGGCCGGGGCATGCAGCACGGTGGCAATCCACGGCCCGGCAGCCAGCAAGGGAATGCTCAGCCCCGCCAGCAGCAGGGTGTTGAACAGCAACGCCAGCACCATCAGGCGCATGGCGTCGGCGTCTTCTTCCGGCAGCACCACCGCCATGTCGTAGCGCCAGGTGGCAATCACCACCAGGTTGGACAACCAGGCGACAAACTGCGTCAGCACGCCAAAATCCGCCGGGCTGTACAGCCGGGTCAGCAGCGGAGTGAACAATACCGGCAGGAACTGCGCCACGGCAGCGCCCCCGGCCAGGGTGGCGACATTGCGGGCAAAGCCGCCCTGCCCCAGCCTGGCCTTGAGTTTGGCCAGCACGCTCAGCCCAGTGCCTTTTTCACCGCAGCGACGATGGCATCCTGGGTGGCTTCATCCAGGAAGGGGTGCATCGGCAAGCTCATCACGCGCTTGCCGGCGGCTTCGGCCTGCGGGAAGCTGCCCTCGCCCAGGCCCAGATGGGCAAAAGCCGGTTGCAGGTGCAGCGGAATCGGGTAATGCACGGCAGTGGGCACGCCCAGCTCTTGCAGGGCTTTTTGCACCGCTTCGCGATTGTCCACCTCGATGGTGAACTGGGCGTAGACATGGGTATTGCCCGCGCCAATCACCGGCACACGGGCCACGTCTTGCAGCAGCGCGCTGTAACGGGCACCGATGCGTTCACGCGCGGCCACTTCGTCGGCAAAGCTGGGCAGCTTGGCCAGCAGCACTGCGGCCTGGATGGTATCCAGACGGCCATTCAGGCCGATTACCGGGTGGTGGTAACGACGGTCCTGGCCGTGAATGCGGATTTCGCGCATTTTCTTTGCCAGTTCGTCGTCATTGGTAAAGCAGGCACCGCCGTCGCCATAGCAGCCCAAGGGCTTGCTGGGGAAGAAGCTGGTGCAGCCGATGGTGGACAGGTTGCCGGATTTCTTGCCGTGCTGGCTGGCACCAAAGCTTTGCGCGCCGTCTTCGATTACCGCAATGCCGTGTTTCTCGGCAATGGCGTTGATGGCGGTGAAGTCCGCACACTGGCCGTACAGGCTGACCGGCATGATGGCCTTGGTACGCGGGGTGATGGCGGCTTCCAGCAGCGCCGGGTCCAGGTTGTAGCTGATGGGGTCGATGTCGACAAACACCGGGGTGGCACCCAGCAGGGCAATCATTTCGCCGGTGGCAATAAAGGTAAACGGGGTGGTGATGACTTCGTCACCACGGCCTACGCCCAGCGCAATCAGCGCAATCAGCAGCGCCTTGGTGCCGTCACACACGCCGATGGCGTGCTTGGCACCGGTGTAGGCGGCCAGTTGCTGTTCTACTTCTTTGACTTCCGGCCCCATGATGTACTGGCCGTGATCCAGCACCGCGTGGATGCGGGCGTCGATGTCGGCTTTCAGATGCTGGTACTGCGCTTTGAGGTCGATGAACTGGATGCTCATGGCTCGATTCCTTGCTGGGGCCGGGCTGCCGTGCGGGCAGCGGTCGGGATTGAATGGTTTCAGGCGGTGCAGGCTGCTCCGGTTCAGGCCGGTGTGCAGTGATTGCCGCCTATCTGGTAAAAGCTGTCGCAGGCCGGGCAGGCGTGGGTGCCGATGTCATTGGGCAGGCGCTCGCCGCAGGCACATATCCAGCCGATGCGCTTGGCCGGGGTGCCCACCATCAGCGCATAGGCCGGTACGTCGCGGGTAACCACGGCACCGGCACCGATAAAGGCATACTCGCCCACCTGATGGCCGCAGACGATGGTGGCATTGGCACCGATGGAGGCACCACGCTTCACCACGGTGCGGCGGTATTCATCCTTGCGGCTGACATGGCTGCGCGGATTGTTGACATTGGTAAACACCATGGACGGGCCGCAGAACACGTCGTCTTCCAGCGTGACGGCATCGTAGATGGAGACATTGTTCTGGATCTTGACGTTGTTGCCGATTTGCACGTCGTTGCCGACAAACACGTTTTGGCCGAAGGAGCAGCGCTCGCCAATGCTGGCGCCGCCGCAAATATGCACCCAGTGCCAGATGCGGGTGTCCGCGCCGATTTGTGCGCCGTCATCCACGATGGCGGTGGGGTGTACTGTGTATTGAGTCATGGGCAGGCCTCCGGACGGGGGTCAGAAAAACAGGAAAAAGCCATCGGCAAAGTACACCAGGCCCAACAGGCCGATCGGCAACGCCGCCAGCCAGATGGCCTTGCGCTTGAACAGGCCCGCAATCGAGGAAATCAGGATGGCCACTTGCAGGAAGATTACCGCCACGCCAAACGGCTTGCCCTGACGCTGGGCGGCATCGCGCTCGGCCTCCAGGCGGCGGGCTTCTTTTTCGATGTCCTTGCGCTCGGCGGCGTAACGCGCGGCCTTGTCGCCCACTTTCTTCAACTGGGCCTGATAGTGTTCGCGCTGGGCCGGGCTGGCGGAAGCTGGCAGATTATCCAGCTCAAACTGCAGCCGTTCGCGCTCCACATCGTACAAATTGCCCTTGATGCCCTTGGCCTGATAGTAGGCCCACTGGTCCGAGGCCTGGGCCTGGGCAATCACGCCACGGGTGGAAAAGCCACCGCCCTTGAAGGTGGACAGCGTGGCGCACACCGCCAGGATGACGGTGGTGAGCGCCAAATAATTCAGCCAGGGTTCTTTCTTTTCTTCAGCCATAAACCTGCTTTGTCTTGCGGTAATCGGGAAACGGGCGCACCGGCTGGATGGCCGCGTGCGCCGGACATGCCGGGAGCGGTGCGTAGAACTGCTAACAAAACCTCGTAGAGAATCCGGGCCAAGGCGCGCCGACGCAGACAGTACACATAGTACGGCAAGGAGGCGCAACGCAGGAGCGGAGGTTTTGTTAGCGGGTCTTAGTAATCCAGCGGCAGGCTGACACGACGGCCATCGCGGGCCGACAGATACATGGCAATCAGCAGTTCCAGCGACTTCAGCCCTTCACGGCCATCAGTTTCCGGCTCGGCCTTGCCCTGCATCACGTTGATTACGTTGTCGTAGTACAGCGGGTGGCCAAAACCGTAGACGCTGGTGGTGGCGTAGCTGGCGTTCTTGATTTCGTCATCCATGGCGTGCGGTTCGGAGAATTCCCAGTGCTGGATTTCATTCACTGCCACACCGCCCACGCGCACCGAGCCCTTTTCACCGAGGATGGTGATGGAACCTTCCAGGTTTTTCGGGTAGGTGAGCATGGTCACGTTCATGCTGCCCAGCGCGCCGGAGCGCCATTTGACGCTGACGGTGCCGGTGTCTTCCACTTCGATATTGCGCGCCAGCGTGGCGGTGTAAGCCTGCACGCTTTCCACCGGGCCGATCAGCCAGTCCAGCAGGTCCACATAGTGGCTGGCCTGGTTCATGAAAGCGCCGCCGTCGAATTCCCAGGTGCCACGCCAGCCGCCCTGGTCGTAATAGCTTTGCGGACGGGTCCAGAACACATTGACGTTGACCATGTAGATACGGCCAAAGCGTTTTTCCTGCATCGCGCGCTTCAGCAGCTGCAGGGTGTCGTTACGACGGTTCTGCTTCACCACAAACATGCGCTTGCCGGCCTTGTCGGCGGCTTTCACCATGGCCAGGCCATCTTCCCAGCGGGTGGCCATCGGCTTTTCCGTCATCACGTGGAAACCGGCTTCGGAACATTCGATGCTCTGGCTCGGGTGCAGGCCGGACGGGGTGGTCAGCACAATGATGTCGGCATTGGTGGCGGCCAGCATATCGGTAAGATTGCTGTGACCACGGGCACCGGTGCGCTCAACAGCAGCTTGCAGCGCAGCCGGGTCTACATCGCAGACGTCAACCAGCTCGGCGCGGTCTTCGTGTTTTTCCAGCGAGCCGAAATGGTTGTTGGCAATGCGGCCACAGCCAACCAGGGCGAAGCGGATCTTGCGGTCGGTAATCGGGGCGTGATGTACGGTTTTCATGGTGTGTTCCGTTCTGTGCTTAAACGGCAAAAGGCGACCATGGGGTCGCCTGCTTGCGTTATGCCGTCAGGGTCAGGCCTTGACGATGTGGTCGGCGGGTTCCAGATACTTGCCACGGCTGTCGACAATCAGCTGGGCGTGTTGCTGCAGCAGCGCGTAATCGAACTTGTCGTGGTCGGTGGCCAGCAGCACGCAGTCGTAGCTGGCAATCGTTGCCGCATCCAGCGCTACGCTGGACAGCTCGAAGTGGTGCTCGCGCATCTTGGGGAATACCGGCACGTGCGGGTCGCTGTAGGATACTTCCGCGCCCAGATCGCGCAGTTTTTCCATCAGGAATACCGACGGGCTCTCGCGCATGTCGTCCACGTTTTTCTTGTAGGCAATGCCCAGCACCAGCACGCGGCTGCCATTGATGGCTTTCTTGCGGGTATTGAGCGCAGCGGCCACTTTTGCAACCACATAATCGGGCATGGCGCTGTTGACTTCACCGGCCAGCTCGATGAAACGGGTGTTCACACCGTATTCACGCGCTTTCCAGGTGAGGTAGAACGGGTCGATCGGGATACAGTGGCCGCCCAGGCCCGGGCCCGGATAGTAAGGCACAAAGCCGAAGGGCTTGGTGGCGGCAGCGCGGATCACTTCGTGAATGTCGATGCCCATCTTGTCGGCAACGATCTTCATTTCGTTGACCAGGCCGATATTCACCGCACGGTGGATGTTTTCCAGCAGCTTGGTCATCTCTGCGGCGCGGGTGGAGGATACCGGCACCACTTTGTCGATGACTGCGCTGTACAGCGCCACGCCGATTTCCTGGCAAGCCGGGCTGTAGCCGCCGCATACCTTGGGAATGGTACGGGTGGTGAAATTGGGGTTGCCCGGATCTTCACGCTCCGGCGAGAACACCAGGAAGGCATTCTCGCCCACCTTGAAGCCACGGGATTCCATGCGCGGCAGCAGTTCTTCGTCGGTGGTACCCGGATAGGTGGTGGATTCCAGCGACACCAGATGGCCTTCGCGCAGGTAGGGCACCAGGCTGTCCATGGTGTCCAGCACGAAGCTCAGGTCCGGCTCGCGGTATTTGTTCAGCGGGGTGGGCACGCACAGAATCAGCGTGTCCGCTTCCGGCGCGCGGGAGAAGTCAGTAGTGGCTTCAAAGCCGCGTTCCAGCGCGGTGGCAATGCTGTCGGCGCTGATGTGCTCGATATAGCTCTTGCCCGCCATCAGGGCATCAACCTTGCTCTGGTCGATGTCAAAACCCAGCACTTTGTAGCCTACTTCGGCAAAACGCAGCATCAGCGGCAGGCCGACATAGCCCAGACCGACAATGCCGATGACGGCGGATTTGTCCGCGATACGGTTAAGCAATTGCTGCTTGATCACAATGATAGTCCCAACAAAGTAAAAACCTGCCATGGCTGCGCGCGGCAGCCATGCACTGAATTCGGTAAGGTCTGGCAGTGTGCCGCACCTGGCTGGCGGGCTTGCTGATCTGGCTCAAACCACACTTGTGCAATACCAAGCGCCGCATTATACGCCTGCTTAGCGGCGCGCTGGGGTTACCAAACGTGACAAAACGCCAGACGGCGCAGCACGCGGCGCAATCAGATCAACAGATGCCCGGCCGTACTCTGGTTGGTCTGTTTCAGCCGCTGGACGAATTCGCCAAACTCCAGCCCAAAGCGGCATTCCATGCGGTCGGCCCGCTCCTTGAGCGCCTCCCACTGGGTCAGCGTGGGGCTTTGACGGAAGGCCAGCACCGCCACATTGCCATGGCTGGCCGAGGGCAGTTCCAGCACGCGGCCTTCAAACACCGACAGCAGGCGCTCGACAAAGCTGTGATAGCGCTTGTCGCCGCTCCACCAGTTGGTGACAAACACGCCATTGGGGCTGAGTGCGCGCTTGCAGTCTTCGAAGAAATCTTCGGTGGTCAGTTCGTCCACAATCTGCAAACCATCAAAACCGTCCACCAGGATGGCATCGGTGGAGCCACGGAAAATCTTTACGTAATCCGCACCGTCGGCCTCGATGATTTCAAAGAAATCACCCTCTTCCGGCAGCTTGAAAAAGGCGCGGGCCACGGCGATGACCTGCGGGTTGATGTCCACCGCCACGCTGACGGCTTCCGGCAGGTATTCGTCGATGAAACGGGCGAAGGAGCCGCCGCCCAGGCCGATTTGCAGAATATGGCGCGGGTCGTCGTTCCACAGCAAGAAGGCCATCATGGCGCGGCTGTAGGACAGCACCAGCTCGGCCGGATCGTCCATGTCCATCGAGCTCTGGATGGTTTCCGAGCCCAGATGCAAGGACCGGATATTACCGGCTTCGGAGATTTCCACTTCCGGCATGTCGTCCACTGCCGCACGCACGCGACGGCGGAAAGGATGCAAGGCTCTACGCGCCACAAGCGTTCCCCTCGCCCGGCTTGCGGGAGTCCAGAATACTGATGGTACGGCGCGCCGGAGCGACCGCTTCTTCTAAGTCATCCTGCGGCTGCGGCGGATCGCGGAACTCTTCCTTGTCAAAGGCGGTGTCGCCATTCTCGAAGGGGCTGTCACCGGTTTTCAGACCGGCAAAGTCAAACAGGCCGGTATCGCACAAATGCGAGGGCACCACATTTTGCAAGGCGCGGAACATGCTTTCTACCCGGCCGGGGAAGCGCTTGTCCCAGTCGTTAACCATTTCCTTCACCACCTGGCGCTGTAGATTGGGCTGCGAGCCGCACAGATTGCACGGAATGATGGGGAACTGGCGCAAGTCAGCGTAGCGGATGATGTCTTTCTCGCGGCAATAGGCCAGCGGGCGGATCACCATGTGCTTGCCGTCGTCCGACACCAGCTTGGGCGGCATGGACTTGAGCTTGCCGCCGTAGAACATATTCAGGAACAGCGTATGCAGGATGTCGTCGCGGTGATGGCCCAACGCAATCTTGGTGGCACCCAGCTCGTCGGCCACGCGGTACAGAATGCCGCGACGCAGGCGCGAGCACAGGCTGCAGGTGGTCTTGCCTTCCGGTACCAGCTTTTTGACGATGGAGTAGGTGTCTTCTTCGATGATGCGGTATTCCACCCCGATGGACGCCAGGTAGCCAGGCAGCACGTCTTCCGGGAAGCCGGGCTGTTTCTGGTCCAGATTGACGGCCACGATGGAGAAATCGATGGGGGCGGATTTTTGCAGACCCAGCAGGATGTCCAGCAGGGTGTAGCTGTCCTTGCCGCCGGACAGACACACCATGATCCGGTCGCCCTGCTCGATCATGTTGAAATCATTGATGGCATCACCCACGTGGTGACGCAGGCGCTTGGCCAGTTTGTTGCCTTCGAACGTGGCCTTTTTGGCCTTGTCGTCGAGCACGGTGTTCTGTTCGGACATGGGGTACGGCTAAGAAATTGAAAAACAGGCGATTTTACTGTTTTTCCCTGCAACAATCCATGTTCTTGCCCGGCAAGCAGCCACAAGCACTACAACACGATGCCGCGCCCGCCATCCACCGCCAGAATCTGGCCGGTAACATAGCTGGCATCCAGCAGCAAAAAGGCCACGGCGCGGGCAATGTCATCCGGCTGGCCGGTACGCTGCAAGGGAATGCTGGCTTCAATCGCCGCGCGCTCGGCCGCATCGAAAGAAGCCTCACCCTCCGGCCACAGGTTCACCCCCGGTGCCACGCCATTCACCCGCACATCCGGCGCCAGCTCCAGCGCCAGACTGCGAATCAGCTGCGCATGCCCGGCCTTGGCCAGGTTGTACACCACGTGGCGCTTCATCGGCCTATCCACATGAATATCGGAAATGCCGACAATCGCGCCGCCGCTACGCCGCAAGGCTGGGGCCACCGCCTGGCTGAGAAACAGCGGGGCCTTGAGGTTGCTGCCCATCAGGTCGTGCCAGGCTGCCTCGTCAATATTGCCGACTTCGGTGGGAAAAAAACTGGAGGCATTGTTGACCAGGCCATCCAGCCGCCCAAACGCGGCAATGGCCTGCGCTGCCAGCTGGCGTACCGCCTGCATGTCCAGCAAATCGGCCTGCAACAGCACCACAGAAGCAGCACGCTGTGCATTCAGCTCGGCCGCCAGCGCCTCGGCAGCCGTTTGCGAACCGCGATAATGCAACACCAGCCGCACCCCGCGCGCATGCAGCAAGCGGGCAATACCCGCCCCAACCCGACGCACGCCGCCGGTAATCAGCGCCACGCGCTGCTCCTGCCCCTGCATTATTCTGTCTTGCTGTTGCGCCATGTCCTGTTCAGCCTTTCTTGTCTGCCATGCAGCGCCGTCCTTGTACACTGCGCCGACAACAAAATGCGCAGTGCCTCTTCACCCCTGCGCCGCTTTCGACCACAATCGCCGCACATTGTAGCAGGATGCACGTCATGACCACTCTCCCCGCCCCCAGCGCCGCCGCGCTGGCCACCAGCCAGGCGCTGTGCGCCCACATCCGCCAGGCCATCAAGCAGGCCGGTGGCTGGATCCCCTTTTCCCGTTATATGGAGCTGGCGCTGTATGCGCCGGGCCTGGGTTATTACTCGGCCGGCAGCCACAAACTGGGCAGCGCCGGCGACTTTACCACCGCCCCGGAAATGTCGGCCTATTTTGGCCGCACCCTGGCGCGGCAGATTGCCGAGCTGCTGCCGCAAACCGGTGGCACGGTGTACGAATTCGGTGCCGGCACCGGCAAGCTGGCTATTGATATCCTGACCGAGCTGGAAATGCTGGACTGTCTGCCGCAGCACTACATCATCATCGACCTGTCGGCAGACCTGATCGAGCGCCAGCAAACGGCCATTCGCGCCGCCCTGCCAAATCTGGCAGACCGGCTGCAATGGCTGAGTGTGCTGCCAGCCGAGCTGGACGGCGTGGTAATCGGCAATGAAGTGCTGGATGCCATGCCCTGCGAGCTGCTGCACTGGACACCTCAACCGCAGCAACGCGGCGTGGCACTGGATGGCGACAACTTCGTCTGGCAGGACCGCCCCATCCAGGACCCGACACTGCTGCAACAGGCCCAAGCGCTGAACATCCGGCAAGAGGCTTACATCAGCGAATTGAGCCTGAGCAACACCGCCTTCATCCATACCCTGGCGCGCCATCTGGTGCGGGGTGCCATCCTGCTGGTGGATTATGGTTATCCGGCGAGCGAGTTCTACCACCCGCAACGCCATATGGGCACGCTGATTGGCCATTACCGTCACCATACGGTGGATGACCCTTTCTTCCTGCCCGGCCTGATGGACCTGACCTGCCACGTAGACTTCACCGCCATTGCCCAGGCGGGTATCGACGCCGGGCTGGACCTGATCGGCTACACCACCCAGGCGCAGTTCCTGATCAATGCCGGCATCACCCAGCTATTGGGCGAGCTGGATGCCGACGACAGCGCCAGTTATCTGCCGGTGGTGGCCATGGTGCAAAAGCTGCTGTCGATGCAGGAGATGGGTGAGCTGTTCAAGGTGATCGGTTTTGGCCGAGGCGTCAGCATCGACTGGCAAGGCTTTACCCAGGGCGACCGCTGCCACACGCTGTAAGCCGGACAGCGCGGTGATTTGTCTGCAAATGTGGTTGACAGCCGAAAAAACGCTGCGTATAGTTCGCGTCTCGGTGCAAGCGCATCGAGAAACGTGGCGAATTAGCTCAGTCGGTTAGAGCGACGGAATCATAATCCGCAGGTCCGGGGTTCGAGTCCCTGATTCGCCACCAGTTTAAGCAGAAGGCCAACTCCCAGGAGTTGGCCTTTTTGTTTTCCCGCTTACCCAAACCCAACCCCACCACCGCATGGCGGCGCACATCTGCAACAGATCGCAGGGGTTTCGGCAAAAAATCTTGCGCATTTGATCAAACTTCTGCATTAATATCCTCCTGCCATGGCCATGGGCAACATGCAGGCATGGGCTACTGGCACACCAAAAGCCGTTTCAGCAGCTAAAATCAGGGCAGTCGAGCGAAAAATCGCCACCCCTTCACCAAAACAGACTTCCCCCCACAAAAACAAAAAGATCAAATATTACCCGCCATTATTCAATACGGGTATCGGGAACGGCTGCCTGGCGCAGCCGGTTGCTAACAAGCATGCAACAGGGAAGTGCATCATGCAGATCAAATCCAGGCTCACCATGCTGGCCATCGTCACCACGACAGGCTTGTGCATGCTGGGAGGTGTCATGGGCTATACCCAGTTCAGTCTGGGAAAATTCATTCAACGCCTGGTGGAGGGAGATCTACCCAGCGTACAAACCCTGCAGCGCTTCCAGACTGATGCGCTGAAAATGACCGTGGATGCCCTGCTGCTGGGTGCCACCGACAATGCCAATGAATTGCAGCGGCTGCCCAAGCTCATCAGTGACGTAGAACAGGATGCCCGCGCGGCGCTGAAAACTTACCGGGCCCAGGCGCTAGGCAGCGAAGACCAGCGGCTGCTGGCGCAGGACCAGTCCCGGCTGGACGACTACGCCCGCGCACTCAAGCCCTATCTGGATGCCACCGAAAATGGCGACATCGTGACTGCCAAGTCAGCGCTGCGCCAGCTAGTGCCTACCGCCCGTGCCGTGCTGGCGGCGGGGGACGCCCACCTGCAAGCCAATTACCGGCAAGCGGCCCAGCAGGCAGAACAAGCCACTGCCCTGCTGCGCTTTGTGCAATGGCTGAGTCTGGCCACCGTGCTGCTCTGCCTGGCCGTGGTGGGCAGCATGAGCTGGTCGCTCACCCGCTCGGTATCCCGTGCAATCAGTGGTCTGCAGCAAGCCATTACCGGGATTGCCGATTCATTGGACTTTACCCGTCGCGCCCCGCAGGACAGCGACGACGAACTGGGTGCCACCGCCACCTCATTCAACAGCCTGATTGCACGGCTGCAACTGAGCCTGAGCGAGCTGACCGGCAATATCCGCCAACTGACGGCAGCCTCGGCTGCGGTTGTCCGCGCCTCCGGCGAAGTGGCTGGCAGCGCCGCTCGGCAGAACGATATTTCCGCCAGCGTGGCCAGCACCGTGCAGCAATTAACCGTCAGCATCAATCATGTCGGTAGCCAGGCCGCCACCACCAACGAGCAGGCACTGAGTGCCGGTGAGCTGGCTGGCAGCGGCGGCAAGGTTGTCAGCGCCACCGTAAGCGACATCCGCGACATTGCCGGCACCGTCAGCACGGCCTCCAACAGCGTACGCCTGCTGGGCGAGCAGGCACGCTCTATTGTCTCGGCGGTGTCGGTCATCAAGGATGTGGCCGATCAAACCAATCTGCTGGCACTGAATGCCGCCATCGAGGCGGCACGTGCCGGCGAGCAGGGACGCGGCTTTGCCGTGGTGGCCGACGAGGTGCGCAAACTGGCCGAACGCACCAGCAACATGACCAGCGAAATCAACCGGGTCATCAGCGCCATTGCCAATAGCAACGAAGAAACCGGCAAGGCCATGGCAGCCACCGTGGCGCGGGTGGAAACCGGCATGCAAAGAGCCGACATGGCGCAGGATGCTATCGAGCGTATTGGCGGCACCACCCGCGACCTGGTGGGACTGGTAGGCAATATCGCGGCCTCCATCCGTCAGCAGGCCAGTGCCAGTACCGATATTGCCCTGCAGGTAGACCATATTGCCCGCATGGCGCAAAACGCCAATGACGATGCATCCACCGCCTCGGCTGCCGCCCGCGCGCTGGATGACTCAGCCCGTCGCATGCAGGACATCGTCGCGGTCTACCAGCTTTAAACTGCCAGCCGACAGTGCGGTGATCTGCGTTGGCGCAAATGATGTTGTCCTTGGGCTTTCGGCCAAACGGGGCATGGATTAGATTGAAAGAACAGTCCCGCTTGCCGACTGCCCGTCCATCTGATGTGAAAGACCACCATGCCTGTCGCTCCCGCTGCACCTGACACCGCTGCTGATGGCAGCATCCGCGTCGACCTGCGCGAAGTTATCCAGGCGCTGTCCGATGCGCTGGATCTGGTCGGCATCGACGACGTTGCCCACGGCAAGCGCGTCGGCATCATGGCCAGCCATTGCGCCCTCACGCTGGGGCAGGATCGCCAGCAGGCGGGTTTCATGCTCGATCTGGGCCTGTTGCATGATATCGGCGTGTCTTCCACCCGCACCCATCAGCACCTGGTCAACGAATTTGACTGGGCCGGTTCGCAGCAGCACTGCATCACCGGGGCCAGGCTGCTGGCCAGTTTTGCCCCGCTGGCAGCCATGGCAGAACCGGTGCGCTACCATCATACGCACTGGGAAATACTACATACCCTGCTCGCAGTCCCCGCGCATATTGCCGAGCAGGCCAATCTGATCTATCTGGTAGACCGGGTCGATGCCCTGGCCGCCCCCTACTATCAGGGCGGGGAAATACTGGTGCATGCCGCTGCCATTCGCCAGCAAATTGAACAGCGTCGGGGTGGGCATTTTGCCCCGCATCTGGTTGACGCGTTTTTGCGCGCCTCGCAGGCAGAGGCATTCTGGCTGCAACTGGAAGCACGCGGCATTGCCGGCGTACTGCAAGACATGCGCGAGCTGCACCAGCCCTGCACGGCCAGCACCGCTCAGCTCAAACAACTGGCCACGCTGTTTTCCTGCATTGTCGATGCCAAAAGCCCGTTTACCGCGCACCACTCACAGGGCGTGGCCGGCCTGTCGCGCTGGCTGGCCGAGCAAATGGGCCTGCCCGCCCCGCGATGCGAGCAACTTGAAATTGCCGCCTTGCTGCACGATCTGGGCAAGCTGCGGGTACCTGATGAAATCCTGGAAAAACCGGCAGGACTGGATGCACGGGAACTCAGCCTGATCAATGCGCACAGTTTTGAAACCTACCAGATCCTGCGCCACATCCACGGTTTCGAGGAGATTGCCCGTTGGGCTGCCTATCATCACGAGGAGCCGGATGGTCATGGCTATCCCTTCCACCTGGGGACGGCCAGCCTGAGCGTGGAAGCACGCATCTTGCGGGTGGCCGACATCTTCCAGGCGCTGGCGCAGGACCGCCCGTATCGTGCCGGTCTCAGTGCGGCCGAAGTGCTGGCCACCCTGCAACGCTTTGCCAGCCAACAACGCATAGACCCCGCCATTCTGGCCTTGGCGGCAGCGGATATGGACGGTGCCATGGCAGCAGCGCTGCCAGCGGCCAGCCTGGCTTGAACCCATTGCCGCGATTGCCAGCGCCGGAACAGGGGCGGATAATCGCCGACCCCGACCATGTGTCGCCCCGACCGGAGAATCAGCAAGATGAGTGAACAGGAAATGCGTCTATCCAAGCGCATGGTGGAGCTGGGCTTGTGCTCGCGCCGCGAAGCCGATGCCTTCATCGAGCAAGGCCGGGTACGGGTGGATGGTCAGGTGGTACAGCAACTGGGCAGCCGCGTCAGCGCCGATCAGCGTATCGAACTGGACAGCCCGCGCATGGTGCTGGGCGAATTAAGCATCAGCCTGCTGCTTAACCGAAGTGCAGACAGCCAACTGCCGCTGGCCAGCCTCATCACTCCCGCGCAGCGTTTTGCACGCGACAGCAGCGAGGTGAACTTCAATCCACGCCATCTGAAGGCATTGCAACAGGCCGGTGCGCTGGATACCGGCAGTCACGGCCTGCTGGCACTGACACTGGACAAAAAACTGGCGCGCAAACTGGCGGATGCCGAACAGGAATACCTGGTGCAGCTGGAAAGCGCCCCGCCAGCGGATGCACTCAAACAGCAGCTGCAGCAGCTGACGTGGCCGGGCAAGCCGCCCCGTGGCCTGAAAATCAGCCGCCAGAGCGACCGCCAGCTGCGCATGGTGTTGTCTGCGGTACAGCCCGGCCAGCCACTGGCCATCTGCCAGGCGCTGGGGCTGCAGCCACTGGGGCTGCGCTGCATTCGCATCGGAAAACTGGGTATCGGTGAGCTTCCCGCCGGGCAGTGGCGCTATCTGTTGCCGATGGAATCGTTCTAGGCCAGATTGCTTCCCAGGCCAGCCAGCAGCGCTTGCCGCACGGCGCCTAGTTCCGCCTCCAGCTTCAAGCCATCCGGCCACGGCTGGCGGCGATGTCCCACCTCATCATTCAGGCGGTAATCCACACCGCCGGCATCCATACCCAGCAGACAAACGCCATCCGGTACGCACGCCTGGGCCAGCCAGTCGGCCTCCTGCTGCAATGACAGGCAGGCCTCGGTCAGCGCAGCCGCCTCCAGCCAGCCCATGCGCCCCACGCCACCGATATAGCGCAGGCGGATGGGTTGCAGCCGGAAGAACATGAAATCCAGTTGCAGCAATTGTTCCGCCGCCGGTTGATAACGTAAAAACCGCTGGCGCAACAGCGCATCCGGCTCAAAACGCACCGCATCGGCCAGCAAGGTCAGCCTGGCGGCGGCCTGTACGTCACGGGCAGCGGCTTCCAGCACCGACAGGCTGCAACGCCCGTCCGCCAGCAGATTGCGGGTGTGTTCGGCCAGGGCGCTGATCAGCAGCAGCGGGCGCTGCTGATCATCCAGCACATAAGGCAGTACTGTGGCATAGGGGTAACCCGGCAACTGTTCGCCATGGGTGGCCAGGGTGGCGTAGTGCTGGCCGTGCAGCAGTTGCAGGGCGGCGGCTGGGGCAATTTTCACAGGCAAGACTCCCGTCGGGGCAGATCGATCCAGGCGCTGATTTTACGCCTGGCCAGGCAAGACCGGGCAGGTGTAGCCGCCCGGCTTTGCGCTGGCGCAATTTCAGCGGGGATCAACCGCTTGGCGCATGCCGGTCACAAAAGCACGTAGCTGGTCTGCCGGCATCGGCTTGGCAAACCAGTAGCCCTGCATCACCCTGCAGCCCATTTGCTGCAGGCAATCGCTCTGCGCCTGGGTTTCCACGCCTTCGGCCACCACATCCATGCCCATGTCGCGTGCCATGGACAAGGTGGCTCGGACAACGGCTTCATCGTCGTTATTACCGGGCAGGGTGCGGACAAAACCACGGTCGATTTTGAGGCGGCTGATCGGAAAGCGCCGCAAGCGCGACAAGGATGAGTAGCCAGTACCAAAATCATCCAGCGCAAAACGGCAGCCCAGCGCCACCAGCCCGTTGAATGCCTGCAGGTGGTGATCGTCTTCCTTCATCAGCGCGCCTTCGGTCAACTCCAGTTCCAGCGCGCCCTTCATCAGGCCATGGCGCTGCAGCAGCCCTTTCACGTAAGGCTGCAGGTCACTCCGCTCCAACTGAATCGGGGACAGATTCACCGATACCGGCAATTGCATGCCGGCATCGCTCCAGCGTGCCTGCTCGGCGCACGCCTCAGCCAATACCCAGCGCCCCAGCTCGACAATCAGCCCGCTGCGCTCGGCCAGCGGGATGAATTCGCCCGGCAACATCAGGCCACGCTCCGGATGCTGCCAGCGCACCAGTGCCTCGCAACCTACACAGATGCCACTGGTGGCATCGACCTGCGGCTGGTAGTGCAGCACCAGTTGCGCGGGATCGTCCTGCAAGGCGCGCCGCAGATCCCGCTCCAGCGTCAGGCGCTCCATCGCCAGCACATTCATTTCCGGAGAGTAATAGCGCAGGGTATCGCGGCCAGCCTCTTTGGCGGCATACATGGCCATGTCGGCATGGCGCAGCAGGGTGTCCGGGTCCTGCCCGTCCTGCGGGAACAGCGCCACCCCGATGCTGACGGTACAGCGCAGCTCATGCGACTCCACCAGCACGCCCTGATCAAACAGCGCCTGCAATTGTTCGCCCAGGCTATCTAGCTGGCGCTGCTGGGTATAGGGCAGCAAAATCACGAATTCATCACCGCCCAGCCGTGCCAGGGAGGCTTCCGGCGGCAGCGGTTGCTGCAGACGGCGGGCAATGCTGACCAGCAGTTGATCTCCCACCGGATGGCCCAGACTGTCATTGACGGTCTTGAATTCATCCATATCCAGAAACAGAACCGCCAGCTGCTGCTGTTGCCCGGCAGCCCCCGCCATGGCATGACGTGCCATGTTGAGCCAGCAAGGTCGGTTGGGCAGGCCGGTCAGGCTGTCGTGCAAGGCCAGATAAGTCACATTGGCCTCGGCCTTGCGCGTTGCATCCAGTTGGGCTTGCAGTTGCTGGTTGGTATCGGCCAGCTCGGCGGTGCGCTGTTGCACCTCGCCCTCCATCCGCCGGGTGTAGCCGGTAACAATCAACAGGAAGCCGCCAAACAAGCCTGTCAGGGCCAGGCCGATGACAAAGGCCACCCACTCCAGCCAGCTGCGCAGGCCATCCAGATAGTCGTCACTGGCACGCAGGCGCAAGGCCCAGTTGCGTCCGGCAAAAGCAAACAGGCTTTCGATATGCGGACGCTGGCCAAACCAGCTGTTCTTGCCGCAGTTTTGCGGGCCGGACAGCCGGTGAAAACCCGGCAGGCCATCGCGGTCGATCAGGCAGACTTCAATATCGTGGCGCACACCATGCTGCAAGGTGACATTAACGATGTCATCCATGCGGAACAGGCTGGAAATCACCCCACGCAGTACCTGGTGCTGTTGTGCATCACTTGGCCCGTACACGGCCTGATAAAGGGCAATGGCCTTTTGCTGGCCAACTTCCTGTACCAGACGGATGGCCGGGCTGGCTTCGGATTGTCCGCTTTGCATGCTGCGGCGTATGGTACCGGCCAGTACGGGAGAAGACAGGATATCCAGCCCCAGCGCGCGCCGATTGGGCTGCATCGGCTCGTTGAAGCGGATGGGTAGATAGGAAGGATGTTGTGGCGATGGCTGCGTATTGCCGTCACCATCCCGCGCCTTGATCGGGCTGCCGCCCTGCACTTCGCGCTCGAAATCGGCACGGTCTGCATCGCTGACCAACGGACTCCAGCCCAGGCTTTGTGTTCCCGGCAGGCGGGCCAGCCAGGAGCTGGTCAGTTCGTGCCACTGATCGGCAGATGTCGCCGGGCTACGCGACTGCAACTGCTGCAGGGCCAGCATCACGTCCAGTTGCATGTCCAGCCGCTTGCGCAACGCCTGTTCAATCTGGTTGGCATCGCGATTGAACTGGCTCTGCACCCGCAGGGCTTCCCAGTGGTGAATCAGTACGCTCAAACTGCCCATGGTCAGCGCGGTCATCAGCATTGGCCACAGCAGTGCCCGGCTGCGCGCGCGCCACTCGCTGCGTGGGCGACCAAACCAGGCCAGCATCAACGGCAACATGATCAGGCAGCCAAAGGTATCGCCCAGCCACCAGTTCCATACATTGAACAGGGTGTCGCTCTGCGTCAGCACCCCCAGGGCCGCCAACAGCGGTACGCTGAGCCCGCTACTGATCAGGCAGCAAAGCGGGATGAGCACCAGCATCAGGCGGATGATGGTATAGGCACTATCCAGCCGGTTGGGCCAGCCTATCCAGCGGATAATCAGCCAGCGTCCGGCCAGGGCCTGCAAGGTAGCGGCGGCAGGCACCACCAACAAGGCAAGAAAACCCAGGCCCTGCACGCCGGATTGCCAACTGGCTGCCAGCTGTACCAGCAAGGATCCAAGCAGGACGCCGGGCCATAGACGCCAGCCCCACAACAGCAAGGACATCAGGGCAATGCCAGCGGCCGGAAACACCGGTGCGGTATAGCCAGGCGGAATGGCACTGTAGAGCGACGGAATGCCGATCAGGGCATACGCCACAGCCAGTCGCATGATGGCGGGAAGTCGAACGGGCACTAGACACCTTGCAGTTATAAATGACAGCTTGCCGACATTATCATGATGTGCCGGGAGCGTCACTCACCATGCTCAACATCCTGTCGCCACTCATGACAAATGGGAAACCTGCGCAATAAAGCAGGGGGAGATGCCGCGACTCCAGCAGCCGGCGACTGTCCCTTCGCCCCGGCAGAGAACCGCATGCTAACGACGGGTAATCCCTGCAGGAATGGCCAGATCAGCAGGGCTTGGCTGCGGACTGTGCAGCAGGGAGAAAATCTGCTGCAGGCACTGCTCCGCCATACGCTGGCCATCCTGCACAATGGCGTCGATCGGGATGGGCAGGCAGTCAAGCAGGGGGTGATCATCGAAGGTCATCAGACAGGACGGCGCTTCGCGCAGGTGGTGCGTCTGACTCATGAAGGACAGCACGCCTTCCAGCAGGGTAATGGAGGCGGTAAACAGCGCCTGCGGATAACGTCCTTCGCGTGCGTGCCACTGCTGCATCATGGCAAAACCGGAAGCACGCTGGAAATCACGCTCGACAATCCACTCCGCATGGGGGGTGATGCCATATTGCTGCAAGGCTTGCCGATACCCCGCCAAGCGGTCGCGACTCGGTGACAAGGTGGGCTGGCCGCCAAAATACACAACCTCTTGCATTCCCTGAGCCAGCTTGCTGCCAATCAGTCGGGCCACGGTATCGGTGGCATCGGTGACGACGGACGGAATACCACTGCCATCGATACGGCGATCGACGAACACCAGCGGCAGACGGCTGGTCCACTGCTGGTACAGGGCGGCATCGCTGCTGCATGGCACCACCGCCATGCCATCCACCTGCCGCGCCACCAGGTGCGCCATGCCTTCCGCCTCACGGCGCGGGTCTTCATCGCTGGTGACCAGCACCAGTTGGTAATCACGCTCCCGACACAGGTTTTCCATCGCCTGGGCCAACGCGGCATGGGCCGAGTTGGTAAGATCCGGAATCACCAGTCCAATGCTGTTACTGCGCTTGCTGCGCAATGAGCGCGCCGACTGGGAAGGATTGAAATGATGCTCGCGCGCCACCTTTTCCACCCGTGCCACCGTGGCCGGCGAAATGCGATATCGCTCGGCATGACCATTGAGCACCATGCTGGCGGTAGTGCGGGATACGCCGGCCAGGCTGGCAATGTCATCGATGGTGAGACGCTTGTAGGCAGTCACAAAAGCCCTTCCTGTAGGAGGTTGATCACAAACAGCAACAACCCCCGGCAGCCTTGAGAGCAGCGGGGGTTGGCTGGCTTGTAGCAATTGTATTACAAGCCGGTGGGCACAGGAAAACACCCCGTGCCGGGCAGGGTTTCCCGCTTACTGTTTGATCAGATTCAGCGGTACCGGAATGAACTTGTCCACGCTCTGACCGGCTGCCAGTTTCTTGGCAGTCTGGATGCCGTACTGGCCGATCAGTTCCGGTTGTTGCTGCACGGTAGCAGCCAGCGTACCGGCCTTGACGGCGGCAACGGCATCAGCAGTGGCATCAAAGCCCACCACCACCACGTTTTTCAGCCCGGCAGCCTGAATGGCCTTGAGCGCGCCCAGCGCCATTTCGTCGTTATGCGCAAACACGCCCTGGATGTCCTTGTTGCCCTGGATGATGTTTTCCATCACCGACAGGCCCTTGGCGCGGTCGAAATCAGCCGGTTGCTTGGCCAGCAGTTTTACGTCGGCCTTGCCATCCACCACCTTGTGGAAACCCTCGCCACGCTCGCGGGCTGCAGAAGAACCGGCAATACCTTCCAGCTCAACCACACGGCCTTTGCCACCCAGTTTTTCCAGCAGGAACTCACCGGCCATCTTGCCGCCTGCCACGTTGTCCGAGGCAATGTGGGCGCTGACTTCGGCACCGTTCACGCTACGGTCCAGCGATACCACCTTGATGCCCTTGCCGGTGGCTTCCTTCACTACATTGGCCACGGCGGAGGAGTCGGTGGGGTTGATCAGGATGACACTCACCTTTTTCTGGATCAGGTCTTCCACGCTGGCCTGCTGCTTGGCCGGGTCGTCCTGGGCATCCACGGTAATCAGGTTGACGCCGTCCTTTTTGGCTTCGTCTTCGGCGCCCTTGCGCAGCGACACAAAGAAGGGATTGTTCAAGGTGGATACGGCCAGGCCGACGGTCAGCTGGCCATCAGCGGCGGCAGCAGGTGCACTGGCCGCAGCCGGTGCGGCGCTGTCCGGACCTTGCTTGGAGCAGGCGGCAATGCCGAACACCAACATGCTGGCCAGCAGCGGATGAAGAATGCGATTCATGGTGAGTCTCCCTGATATTGACTACGTTGCGTTAAACAGCCCTGGACAGGACTTTTGTTGATTCAAACCCTGCGTTTACTTTTTGCCGCTGCGGTCAATCAGCACCGCCAGCAAGATGACCACACCCTTGATCACCTGCTGGTAGAAGGACGATACCCCCAGCAGATTAAGGCCATTGTTCAGCACGCCAATCAGCAGTGCGCCCATCAGCGTGCCGAAAATCCAGCCACGGCCACCGGTCAGACTGGTACCACCCAGCACCACGGCGGCGATGGCATCCAGCTCGTAGCCGCTACCGGCAGTGGGCTGAGCGGAATTCAAGCGCGAGGTAAGCACCACCCCGGCCATGGCCGACATGGCACCGGAAACGGTGTAGACCCACAGCTTGATCTGATCCACCTTCACCCCGGACAGGCGGGCGGCTTCTTCGTTACCGCCGGTGGCATACACATGGCGGCCAAATACGGTTTTCTTCAGCAGGAAGGCAAACAGGCCGAACATGATCAGCATCCACACCACCGGAATCGGAATCAACCCGGCCACATAACCGCCGCCCAGCATGGAGAACAAATCGCTGTTGAAACCGGTGATCGGGCTGCCACCGGACACCACCAGTGCGAGGCCGCGCAGAATGGTCATCGAGGCCAGGGTGGCAATGAACGGCGCCACCTTGCCCTTGCTCACCACCAGGCCATTAAGCAGGCCCATCACGCCACCGCCGATCACCCCCAGCAGGGTGGCCAGCATCGGGTTGACACCCGCCTGGATCAGCGTGGCAATGCCCACCGAGGACAGCGCCAGCATGGAACCGACCGACAGGTCGATGCCGCCCAGCAGGATCACCAGCGTCATGCCGAAGGCAATCAGCGCATTGATCGATACCTGGCGCATCACGTTCAGCAGATTGGCCACGGTAAGAAAATCCGGGCTAAGCACCGCCAGCCCCACCGACACCAGCACCAGGGCGATGAAGGGCCCCAGTTTCTGCAGGGTGGCTTTTTGTTTTGGAGTCATTATGTATTCCCTTGCTCTGAATCAGGCGGCTTGCGCCGTGCCGGTGGCTGCGGCCATGATGCTTTCCTGGCTGGCCTCGGCGGCCTCGAACAGGCCGGTCTGACGGCCTTCGTGTATCACCAGGATACGGTTGCTCATGGCCATCACTTCCGGTAGTTCCGACGACACCATCACAATGGCGACGCCAGCAGCAGCCAGCTGGTTGATGATGTGATAAATCTCGGCCTTGCCACCCACGTCCACCCCACGGGTGGGTTCGTCCAGCAACAACACCTTGGGCGGCTGGGCCAGCCATTTGGCAAACACCACTTTTTGCTGATTGCCGCCAGACAGCGATTTCACTTCCAGCTCGGCGTCGCGGGTGCGAATGCGTAATTGCTCGATCAAGCCGGCCACTGCCTGCTGCTCGGCCGCATCCGACACCACGCCCAGCCGGGCGTACTGTGGCAGATGCACCAGGGTGGCGTTTTCGCGCAGCGACATCCCCAGCACCAGGCCCTGGCTCTTGCGGTCTTCGGTGACAAAAGCCAAACCAGCCGCAATGGCCGCACCCGGACTGTGCAAGCTGACCGCTTCACCATCCAGCAACACCGTGCCCGCAGTGCGGCGATTCAGGCCAAACAGGGTCTTGAGGATTTCACTGCGCCCTGCCCCCATCAGCCCGGCCACGCCCAACACTTCGCCCGCCCTTACAGCAAAACTGATGTCGCGCACATGCTGCGCGTCAGCCAGTCCATCCACCTGCAGGCGCACGGCACCCGGTTGTACGGTGCGGCGCGGGAAACGGTCGCCGATCTCGCGCCCCACCATCATGTGCACCACTTCATCAAAATCGGTGCGGGCAATCACCCGCTCGCCGACAAAGCGGCCATCGCGCAGCACGCTGATCTTGTCGCAGATGCGGAAGATTTCCTCCATGCGGTGCGACACATACACAATGGCCACGCCACGCGCTTTCAAGGCCTGCATCAAACCAAACAGGGTGTCGATCTCACGCTCGGTCAGCGCGGCGGTCGGCTCGTCCATGATCAGCAAACGTGCATCCATGGCCAGTGCCTTGGCAATTTCCACCATCTGCTGCTGGCCGATGGACAAGCTGCCGGCTTCAGCTTCCGGGTCGATGCCGCTGGCACCCAGCGCCGCCAGTTGCGCCGCTGCCTCGCGCCGCATGCGGGCGCTGTCGATCACGCCAAAACGGGACGGTTCGCGGCCCAAAAACAGGTTTTCCATCACCGACAGTTGCGGAATCAGGTTCAGTTCCTGATGGATGATGGCAATGCCGCAGGCTTCCGCCTGACGGGTGGAGCGAATGTCCACTGTCTGGCCATCAATCACGATGCCGCCAGCATCGCTGCGATACACACCGCTGAGAATCTTCATCAGCGTGGATTTGCCGGCGCCGTTTTCGCCCATCAGTGCATGGATTTCCCCACCGGCAATGGCAAAGTCCACTTCTTCCAGTACCCGCACCGGTCCAAAGGCCTTGCTGATGCCCTGCATGACGACATTCATGGTCAGGTCCTCAGAAAATCACGCCGGAATGCAGAATCACATTGGCGTACGGCGTGCATTCACCAGTACGAATGATCACCCTGGCTTGCTGGCAGCGCTGCTTGAATTGTTCGTGGCTGACAAAATCCACCGCCACACCGTGCTGCATCAGACCAGCGGCAATATCCAGCACGGCCGGATTATGGCTGCGACACTCATCGGCAAATACCGCGCGCTCACACTGGAAATCCGCCAGTACCGTCTCCAGCACACGGGCAAAGCCCGGCTCGCCCAGCGCCAGCGCCAGATCAATGCACTCCACACCGGGTGGAATCGGCAGGCCACAGTCGGCAATCACCAAGCTGTCGGTATGCCCCATGCCAGCCAGTACGCGGGCGATATCGCGGTTCAGGTGTCCCAGTTTTTTCATGCTTGTTGTTCCAGAAATTGTTGCAGGGCGGCCAGTGTGGGCATGCCGCTTTGTGCGCCATGGCGGGTTACCGACAATGCGGCGGCAGCATTGGCGCGGCGTACCGCCTCGGCCAAGCCCAGCCCCCAGAACGCTGCCAGCGCACCATTAAAGGTATCACCAGCCCCGGTGCTATCCACCGCAAACACCGGAAAACCGCTCACCTGCTTGAGTACGCCCTGTGCATCGGCATAACTGGCCCCCAGGCTACCCTGGGTCATCACGATGCCAGCCGGGCGGCTGATCAGCAGCTGCTGCCACGGTTGCTGGCTGCCCAGTGCTACCGCCAGCTCGTATTCATTGGGCGTCAGCAGGGAAACCTGCTGCAACAGGCTGGCCGGCAAGGGCTGCGCCGGAGCCGGGTTCAGGATGAAAGGCTTGCCGTGGCGTGCTGCCAGCTTGGCGGCATGCTCCACCGTGGCCAGCGGCACTTCCAGTTGGGCCAGCACCACATCGGCCTCAGCAAATGCCGCTTCAGCGGCATCCAGCTGGGCCGGTGACACGGCATTATTGGCACCCGGCACCACCATGATGGCATTGTCGCCCCCCGCCAGGGTGATACTGGCCATGCCGGTGGCCACGTCCACCTGCTGCACCCAGCGGGTATCCACGCCTTCAGCCTGGAGGCCAGCCAGCAGTTCGGTACCAAAGGCATCCTTGCCGACACAGGCAATCAGGCTGACGCTGGCCCCCAGGCGGGCAGCCGCCACGGCCTGATTAGCCCCCTTGCCACCGGGATAAGTGGCAAAACTGCGGCCAAACAGGGTTTCGCCCTGACGCGGAAAGCTGTCAGCCTCCACCACCAGGTCCATATTGATGCTACCGATCAGCAAAACGCGGCTCATGTCCTGTCTCTCTTCAGGCAGCTTGCCGCACCGGCCCCCCTTGCGGGACCGAGCATAAGCGGCGGCGAGCTGCTGTTGATCAAACGCTAAAACGTACTCAGCAATGCGGTGAACTTATAGCAGAGCCTACAGTCAGGTGGAAGCGCAAAACGCAAAAATTGTAAGTTTTCAACTACATGGCAGCAAAAAAAAACCACACCCTGGTGCAGAATGAGGCTGATTTCCCGCTGATTGCTACCCGCACGGCACCACTACGGTGCCATTACTGCCCAGACTGTAGTTGCAGCGCACAATTGCGCTCAGCCCGGCCAGGCCACGCTTCTGCTGGTTTAGCCGACGCAGCGCAGCAAAAATGCCGCGACCGCAGACGGGATGACAAGTCCCCTGCGTCGGCGCGCCGGCTGTGCTAAACTCCAGCCAACACATTCATTTGATTATGAAAACACTCCTTACCGCCCTCCTGCTCTGTCTGCTTTCGCTGCCAGCCATGGCCGTGAACCGACTGCTGCCTGCCAACATCGTGGCCGGCACGCTGTCCAGCGTGGATAACAATGTCGTCACCTTCGTGAAAAGCGAAAGCACACTGCTTTCCTCACTGGTTGCCATGGTGCTGCCCAGCGGGCAAAGCTATACCACCGCGCCGGGGCTGCGCATCTACGACGCCAATAATCTTTTCCTGCTGACTGGCCAGCTGCCCACGCTGGTAGGCAAGACCATAGGCATCACACTGGACCTGCAAGGCAACATCAACCGTATCTGGGTGTTGAGTGACGATGAAATTGCGCTGCTGCAGCAGCGTCAGCAGTAAGGCCTCCCACCCGATGAACCCGCTGGAATCCCTGTAGCAATGAAGAAGGTATACATCAAGACCTTCGGCTGCCAGATGAACGAATACGACTCTGACAAGATGGTCGACGTTCTGGGCGATGCCGAAGGCATGATCAAGACAGACAATCCGGAAGAAGCAGACGTCATTCTGTTCAACACCTGTAGCGTGCGCGAAAAGGCGCAGGAAAAAGTGTTTTCCGATCTGGGCCGTATCCGCCCGCTGAAGGAAGCCCGCCCGGACCTGATCATCGGCGTTGGCGGCTGCGTGGCCAGTCAGGAAGGCGACACCATCGTCAAGCGCGCGCCGTATGTGGATGTGGTGTTCGGCCCGCAAACCTTGCACCGACTGCCAGACCTGATTCGCGCCCGCCAGCACAGCGGCGCGGCGCAGGTGGATATTTCCTTCCCCGAGATCGAAAAATTCGACCACATTCCCCCTGCCAAGGTGGATGGTGCTGCCGCCTTTGTGTCCATCATGGAAGGCTGCTCCAAATACTGCTCCTTCTGCGTGGTGCCCTATACCCGTGGCGAGGAAGTATCGCGCCCGTTTGAAGACGTGCTGACTGAAATTGCCGGCCTCACCCAGCAGGGTGTCAAGGAAATCACCCTGTTGGGCCAAAACGTCAACGCCTATCGCGGCCTGATGGCCGATGGCGAAATCGCCGACTTCGCCCTGCTGCTGGAATACGTGCACGAGATTCCTGGTGTGGAGCGCCTGCGCTTCACCACCAGTCATCCGCGTGAATTCACCCAGCGCATCATCGACTGTTACGACAAGCTGCCCAAACTGGTTTCCCACCTGCACTTGCCGGTGCAAAGCGGTGCCGATCGCATTCTCACCGCCATGAAGCGCGGCTATACCGCACTGGAATACAAGTCCATCATCCGCAAGCTGCGCGCGCTGCGTCCTGACCTGTGCCTGTCATCCGACTTCATCGTCGGCTTCCCCGGCGAGACCGAGGCCGATTTTGCCCAGACCTTAAAGCTGGTCAAGGACCTGGAATTCGACTTCAGCTATGTGTTCATCTACAGCGCCCGCCCCGGCACGCCAGCCGCCAATCTGACTGACGACACGCCGCACACGGAGAAAGTGCGCCGGCTGGAAGCACTGAACGATGTCATCGAGGCGCGCGGCTTTGCCATCAACCAGAGCATGGTCGGCAGCGTGCAGCGTGTGCTGGTGGAGAACATCTCCAAGAAAGACCCCAACATGCTGGCCGCCCGTACTGCCAATAACCGGGTGGTGAACTTTGTCGGCCACCCGCGCCTGCTCAAGCAGATGGTGGACGTGGTCATCACCGAAGCCCGCCCGCATTCGCTGGCGGGGGAAATCCTGCTGCACGAAACCCTGTAAGCCACCAAGGACAGACCCGCCATGTTCATCGTTTCCCTCAGTTATATCGCCCCGCTGGAAGAAATCGACGCCCAGCTGGAACACCATGTGCTGTGGCTGAAGCAATGCTATGCCGACGGGCTGTTCCTGGCCTCCGGCCGCAAGGAGCCACGCACCGGCGGCATCATCCTGGCCACCGGTGAACGCCATGCATTGCAACAGCGGCTGGCGCAGGACCCGTTTGCCCAGGCGGGACTGGCCCGTTATGACATCACCGAATTTTATCCCAGCATGACAGCGGCCGGCCTGGAAGCACTGCAGGACAGCCCGGCAGCATGAACGACGCCACCGCTACACCAGCCATCCGCCCGCTCAGTCGCCATGCCCGCAGGGTGACCCTGCTCAGCCTGATCGCCCTGCCCGTGCTGTTGCTGCTCAGCCTGTTGCTTGGCCAAGCGGGCAGTAATGGCAATTGGGGCAGCCGCTCGCTATTGCTGCTGACTGGCCCCGCCGCCCTGATTCCCACGGCCCTGATTTATGCCGGTTTGCTGTGGCTGCTGGACAGACTGCCATCAGCCGGCCTGCGCAACGGGCTCTTCATGCTGCTGACGCTGCTGGTCTGCGTCTTGCTTGTACTGGAAGCCAGCTTCTGGTTTGCCTTGCTGTTCAGCCACTGAACCATCTTTCGCCTACACGATGAATACCACTCCTCTTAGCTTCAATCCGGTCGATAACGAACGGCTGGCCCGCCTGTGCGGCCCGCTGGATGAAAACCTCAAGCAGATCGAAACCGGTCTGGATGTGCAGATCCAGCGCCGTGGCGAACACTTCAAGTGCAGCGGCGAACACGCCGAGCTGGCGGTCTACAGCCTGGCCCGGCTGTACTTGCTGGCAGAAAAGCAGGACATCTCCATTGACGATGTGCAGCTGGAGCTGGTGGAAGCCCGCCAACACAATCATGAAGCCGATGCCGACGCCCCGGTATTGCTGACCCGTCGTGGCGACTTGCGCGGCCGCACCCCGCGCCAGAGCGGCTATATCAAGGCCATCAGCCAGCACGACATCACCTTTGGCATCGGCCCGGCCGGTACTGGCAAAACCTATCTGGCCGTGGCCTGCGCAGTAGATGCCATGGAACGCGATACCATCAAGCGCATCGTGCTGGTACGCCCGGCGGTGGAAGCAGGTGAAAAACTGGGCTTTCTGCCCGGCGATCTGGCGCAGAAAGTCGACCCCTATCTGCGCCCGCTCTACGACGCACTGTACGACCTGATGGGTTTTGACCGCGTCACCCGCCTGTTCGAAAAGAACCTGATCGAAATTGCGCCGCTAGCCTATATGCGTGGCCGCACGCTCAACAACGCCTTCATCATTCTGGACGAGGCGCAAAACACCACGCCGGAACAGATGAAGATGTTCCTCACCCGCATCGGCTTTGGCTCGCGTGCGGTGATTACCGGCGATGTGACGCAGATCGACCTGCAGCGTCACCAGAAGAGCGGACTGGTGGAAGTGGAGAAGATTCTGGGCCAGGTGCGCGGCATTCACTTCCATCATTTCCAGAGCGACGACGTGGTGCGCCACCCGCTGGTGCAGAAAATCGTCGATGCCTACGATCACTATCAATTGAAAAACGATGAAAAAAGCCAAGCGCAATAATCTGCTGCAACGCCTTGCTGCCCGTCTGCAACTGACACTGGAAGACCGTAGCGATGCCAGCCAGCTACCCGATGGCAAGCTGATTCGACGTTGCTGCCAGGCTGCCTTGCAGGCCGACGTAAAACAGGCCCAGGTCAGCATCCTGCTGGTAGGCCGCGAGGAAGGCCGTAGCCTCAACCACACTTATCGGGGCAAGGATTACGCCACCAATGTGCTGTCTTTTGCGCTGAACGAAGGCGAAAACATTGCCGATCTGCCGCTGTTCGGCGATCTGGTGCTGTGCACCGAGGTGGTGGAAACAGAAGCCGCCGAACAAGGCATAGCCCTGGTGGCCCACTATGCGCACCTGCTGGTACACGGCATGTTGCACCTGCAAGGCTTCGACCACGAAGATGACGAAGAAGCCGAAATCATGGAAACGCTTGAAACCGTCATTATGGCGAAGTTAGGATATCCCGATCCCTATCTAGAGGAAAAACGCTAACCCCATGGAAGACCCCAGTAAACACAAGCCCAGCCTGTTGGAACGCTTGTCCGCCATGCTCCTGCGCGAACCGGAAGACCGCGAGGAACTGATCGCCCTGCTGCACTCCGCTTTTGAACGCAATCTGCTGGATGCCGAAGCGCTATCCATGATTGAAGGCGTGCTGGAAGTCAGCGACCTGACCGCCCGCGACGTGATGATCCCGCGCAGCCAGATGGATGTCATCCGTATTGACGACCCCATCGAACGCCTGCTGCCAGATGTGCTGCGCACCGGCCACTCGCGCTTTCCGGTCATTGGCGATAACAAGGACGACGTGCTGGGCATTCTTCTGGCCAAGGACCTGCTGCATTACTTCCATGCACCCAATAGTTTTGACCTGCGCGCCACGCTGCGCGCCAGCGTATTTGTGCCGGAATCCAAACCGCTGGATGTGCTGCTGCGCGAGTTCCGCTCCAACCGCAACCATATGGCCATCGTGGTGGACGAATACGGCGGCGTGTCCGGCCTGGTGACCATTGAAGACGTGATCGAACAGATTGTTGGCGACATCGAGGACGAATACGACTTCGAGGAAGACGATAACAATATCGTACCGGTACGCGACCAGCGCTACCGCGTCAACGCGCTTACCGAAGTAGCCGACTTCAACGAATACTTTGCCACCAACTATGAAGATGATGACGTCGATACCGTAGGCGGGCTGGTACTGTCGCTGATCGGCCATCTGCCCAAGCGTGGTGAGACCGTCGATTCCGGCTCGCTGCGCTTTACCGTTCTGCGTGCCGACAGCCGCCGTCTGCAAACCCTGCTGGTGGAACGTCTGCACAGCAATACCGCCGAAAGCAGCCCAGACTGACATGCGCACCCTGCTTGTGCTGATTGCCGCCGCCATTGCTGGCACCCTTACCCTGTACGGTTTTGCCCCTTACCGCCTGTACGGCCTGCTGCCGCTGTCACTGGCGGCGCTGGCACAGCTGGTGGAGCGCAACCCCCAGCTTGCCTTCCGTACTGGCTACGTCTGGGGTGTGGCAGCCTATGCCAGCAACTTCAACTGGATCTACAACAGCCTGCATGATATTGCCGGCCTGCCTGCCATGCTGGCCGCACCGCTCGTCCTGCTGCTGCCGGCCTATCTGGCCATCTGGCCGGGGCTGGCCTGCTGGCTGACCAGCCGTGTCGACCAGCGCGCATGGGTGCGCTGGTTGCTGGCCTTCCCGGCACTGTGGGAACTGGGTGAATGGCTGCGCAGCTGGGTAATGACCGGCTTTCCCTGGGGCGCGGTCGGCTATTCGCAAGTAACGGAAAGCCCGCTGGCAGGCTTTATCCCGCTGGGCGGGGTGCACCTGGCAAGCTGGCTGGTGGCGCTCAGCGCCGGCGCACTGGCACTGCTGGCCAATGGTCAGCGCCTGCAACGCCTTGCCGCCCTAATCGGCTTACTTGTCTTGTGGAGTAGCGGCTACTGGCTGCAAACCGTCAGCTGGACCGAGCCGGTCGGCAAACCCTATCGCGTAGCGCTGGCTCAGGGAGATATTCCCCAAGCCATCAAATGGGACCCAGCCACCTTTGAAACCACACTCACCACCTATTACCAGCAGGTTGCCAGCACCCGCGCCGATCTGATGATCCTGCCGGAAACGGCCTTGCCAGTATTCCTGGACGACTTGCCCTCCGGCTACCTCACCATGATGGCCGGGGATGCACAGCGCAAAAACATGGCGCTGGCAACCGGCATTCCACGCCGTACCGCAGATGGACGTGGCTATCTGAATGCCGTCGTCGTTCTCACCGACCCCGCACTGCCATCCTATGCCAAGGACCATCTGGTGCCATTTGGTGAATTCATTCCGCTACCGGGGCTAATCGGTTGGATATACCAGTACATGAACATGCCACTGTCCGGCTTTTCCCGTGGCGGTGAAAACCAGCATCCATTGACGCTTGCAGGTCACAAAGTGGCCTTCAATATTTGCTATGAAGACAGCTTTGGCGAAGAGCTAATCGGCCCTGCTGCCCAGGCCGGAATTCTGGCCAATGTCAGTAATCTGGCCTGGTTCGGCAAAAGCGTGGCAATGAGCCAGCATCTGCAGCTGTCCCAGGCACGCGCGCTGGAAACAGGCCGCTTCATGTTACGCGCCACCAATACCGGCATGACGGCCATCGTGCGCCCCAACGGCGACATCGCCAGCGTGGCCGCCCCGTTCACCCAGCAAGTACTGGAAGGCATGGTGCAGGATTACCAGGGCCAAACGCCGTATATGCAGTATGGCAACCAGCCAGTGATCATCGGCTGCATCAGCCTGCTGGCGCTGGCCATTGCACTGGGCGCCTGGCAACGGCGTCGGCAACGTCCGCCTTCTTCGCCGCATCAGCCAGCATAGCAGGCAACAAAAAGCCCTCCACATGGAGGGCTTTTGCTTGGTCAGACGCAGACCACCGCCTCAGACATGGAAGCGGGAAACCAGTTGCCGCAGATCATCCGCCAGCGTGTGCATTGCCTGTACTTCCTTCGAGGTACCAGCTGACTCGTCAGCATTACTACTGGCACTACTGGCAATCAATTCCACCTGCTGTGCAATCTCGGTACTGGCGCTCCCCTGCTCTTTCAAGGCATGCGAGATTTCATTCACCACATCAACCACACCGGTGGCACTGTCGCGAATATGCGAAATGGCCTCCCCACCCTGCACGGCCAGTTGCAGACCAGTTTTAACCCGACCAACCGCTTCTTCCATACAAGCGCGTGACTGATCAGAGCTGGTCTGGATTTCCTGAATCATGCCCGCAATTTCCTGCGTAGCCTGTCCGGTACGCTCAGACAGTTTGCGCACTTCATCTGCCACTACCGCAAAACCACGCCCCATCTCACCGGCACGCGCAGCCTCAATGGCAGCATTGAGTGCCAGCAAATTGGTCTGATCGGCAATATCCTTGATCACCTGCATGATGCTGGAAATGGTCTGGGTCTTGCTTGCCAGGTCCGCAATCGTCGTGGCCGCCTGGTCTACCGACTCATTGATACGATGCATCTCGCTGACAGCGCTGGAAATCACCTCCCCCCCCTCGCGGGACAGGCGACCAGATTCCTGTGACAGATTACGGGCATCCTGCGCATGACTGGAAATATGGTTGATACTCACCGTCAACTGTTCGATAGACGCAGCCATCGCAGCAGCAGCTTCGCTTTGCTGATCAGAGCCACGTACCACTGCATCAGATCTGCGCGCCACGTCCGAGCTCATCTGGGACAGGCTTACAGCCTCATCGGCAATTTCACGTACCAACTGCTTCAGGTGCTTTTGCATCTGGTCAACAGCAGCCATCACGCTGTGGTTATCACCGTCACTGACAGGTACAGGGGTATCCAGATAACCATCTGCAATGCGGCGTACCACGCGCATGGTTTCGCCGGGATCCGCCCCCAACTGGCCAAGAATGCTGCGCATCAGGAACAGCCCGGCCACCAGCAGCAAGCCCAGAATGATGCCCACCTCAGCCAGCGTCAGCCACAGCTGGCTCATGAACGCGGAATGCACATCATCCAGATAAATACCGGTACCAATAATCCAGTGCCAGCGGCTGCTAGTCATCAAGTAGGAAATCTTGGGTTGTGGCTGATCAAAGCCGGGCTTGTCCCATACATAGGCCGCAAAACCCTGCCCATTACCCTTGGCGACGGTTTCCTGGAACAGCTGGCCAAGATCCACGCCGGTTGGCGTCTTCATTCCCAATAAGGGCTTGCCCACCTTGTCCGGCTTGGCACCATGGATCACATAGTTCCAGTTCTGGTCATAGCCAAAAAAGTACTCTTGGCCATCATAATGGCTGGCCATCAACGCAGCTGCCGCCATCTGCTTGGCCTGCGCTTCGCTGAGTTTGCCGCTAGCTTCCAGCGCCTCATAGCTACTGATAATCCCGATTGCAGACTCAACGAGGTTACGGGTTTTATCCTGCCTATCCTGCAGCAGGCTGTTACGTTGATTGTACAAAGCCAAGCCACTAAGACAGCAGATCAGCAATGCAACCAGCAGCAGCCAGGCAATCAGGCGGCCGCGCAATGTCATACCGGCAGTTGTGTTCATATTTTCTCTGTTCCCGTTGGCAGCGTTTCTATCAAGCAACTGCTCTAATTGTCAGCACAGCGTCATTCTACAACTTTATAGACAAAGTAAAACAGGGGTTTCCCCAAGTTCTCCTATCAAATTAGTAGAGGTTTTTATCAAATACAGCCATGAACTGAGCCATCGGCTGCTACAAGTAAATAAAAATACATTTAGCAGAGTAAAAAATTAAATTAATTACAACGACATTTTAGTAATCCGGGTAAGCCTGTGCAGGAGCACACTCCATCATAGTGACTATGGACAGGGATGACATGCAAAGCAACATCGACTTCAGTAGATAAGTTGCAGCAAATAGCCATCTGCAGTGCTAGGATCGCCCTTTGGCTTGACCACCACACAGGAGACAACATGCAACTCACTCACATGTTCGTGCACCCAATGAAGTCAGCACGGGGCATCGCTTACAGCCGTGCATATGCCAGCCTGCAGGGACTACTGCATGACAGAGAGTGGCTGTTGGTGACTCCCGCAGGGCAATTTCTCACCGCGCGCGACCATCCTCGCATGCTGTTGATCGAGATGGACCTTATCCCCGGCGGTATGTTGTTGAAGGCCGATGGCCAGTCTCCCATCCTGGCGATGACACAGGTTTACCAGCATCCAGTCGCCACAGCCGTCTGGAAAGATTCCTTCACGGCTCTGCATGGTGATCCCCAAGTAGATGCCTGGTTTAGCGCCTTCTTGGGCATTGAATGCAAGCTGCTATGGCTTGGCATGAAATCCACCCGCATGCTGGTCAATGCCTCTACACCGATGTCCTTTGCTGACGGCTATCCCTTTCTGCTGGTCAATCAGGCCTCACTGGATACCCTTAACCAAGAACTGCCACAAGCGGTCACGCTGCGTCATTTCAGGCCTAATCTGGTTGTTACAGGGGCTCTGCCCTATGAGGAAGACGACTGGAGTGTCATACGTATCGGGGAGATTGTGTTTGATGTAGCCAAACCCTGCACCCGCTGCCAGATGACGACAGTAGATCCGGATACCGGAAAATTCTCGGATACAAACGAACCGATGAAAACCCTCATCCGTACCAGACAGTTGCCGCAAGGCATTTGCTTCGGGGTCAATCTGGTGGCGAGAAATGAAGGGCTGCTGAACCTGGGTGCCAGCGTAGAAATACTCGAATCGCGTTACAGCTTTTGACTTAGCCGCAAGACAGATAATTACTGCATGCGCAGCAGAAATGAAAAAAGCCAGCTTACGCTGGCTTTTTTCTCAACTTCACCGAATATTATTCAGCGGAGTCATCTACAACGGCAACGGCATCTTCAGCACGGTCAACCAGCTCAACCAGAGCCAGCGGGGCATTATCGCCCTTACGGAAACCGTACTTCAGAATACGCACATAACCACCATTGCGGGCGGAGAAGCGCGGGCCGAGAACGTCGAAGAGTTTAACCACGATATCGCGGTCACGAGTGCGGTCAAACGCCAGACGACGGTTGGCGAGAGACGGCTTTTTGCCGAGCGTAATCAACGGCTCGGCCACACGACGCAGTTCCTTGGCTTTCGGCAGCGTGGTCACGATAACTTCGTGCTTCAGCAGCGAATTCGCCATGTTGCGCAGCATCGCCAGACGATGGCTGGTCGTGCGGTTCAGTTTACGATTACTGTAACGATGACGCATTGTTAATGTCCTTTAGTCTCAAACTTACGGCTTTTCCAGACCAGCCGGAGGCCAATTCTCAAGCTTCATGCCGAGAGTCAGGCCCTTGGAAGCGAGAACTTCTTTGATCTCGTTCAGCGACTTGCGACCGAGGTTCGGAGTCTTCAGAAGCTCGGTTTCAGTACGCTGGATCAGATCGCCGATGTAATAAATGTTCTCAGCCTTCAGGCAGTTGGCCGAACGAACCGTCAGTTCAAGATCGTCTACCGGACGCAGCAAGATCGGATCGATCGGCGGCGCCTTTTCAACGACTTCTTCAACCGCTGTGCCTTGGAGGTCAGCAAAGATCGACAGCTGATCCATCAGAATACGTGCCGCATTGCGCACGGCCTGTTCCGGTTCGATGACGCCATTGGTCTCAATATCGAGAACCAGACGGTCGAGGTCGGTACGTTGTTCAACACGGGCGCTTTCCACAGCAAAGCTCACACGGCGAACCGGCGAGAAGGAAGCATCCAGTTGAATGGTACCGATGGAACGGTTTTCTTCATGAATGGAACGAACAGACACAGGCTGATAGCCACGGCCTTTTTCGACCTTGATCTCCATGTCGATTTTGCCACCAACGGAGAGGTGAGCAATCACATGTTCCGGATTGATCACTTCAACATCATGCGGCAACTCGATATCGCCAGCCAAGACAGCGCCTTCGCCTTCCTTTTTCAGGGTCAGCACAACACTGTCACGACCATGCAGCTTAAGCACTACGCCCTTGAGGTTGAGAAGGATGTCTACGACATCCTCACGCACGCCATCAAGGGCGGAATACTCATGCAAAACGCCAGCGATAGTCACTTCGGTAGGAGCAAAGCCCGGCATCGACGACAGCAGAATGCGGCGCAACGAGTTTCCCAGAGTGTGGGCGTACCCACGCTCGAACGGCTCCATCGACACGCGTGCATGGGTCGCAGAGACCGGCTGCACGTCAATCAGACGAGGTTTCAAAAATTCCGAAGCGCTGTTTTGCATAGTCATTCCCTAAGAGCTAGCGATTACTTGGAGTAGAATTCCACAACGAGTTGTTCGTTGATATCGCTAGACAGTTCGGAACGTTCCGGAGCAGATTTGAAGACGCCTTCCATCTTCTTGGAGTCAACCGACACCCAAGTAGGGAAACCACCTTGCTCAGCCAGAGCCAGACCTTCTACGATACGGGCCTGTTTCTTGGCCTTTTCGCGGACAGACACAACGTCACCAGCTTTAACCTGGAAAGACGGAATGTTAACTACCTGGCCGTTCACAACGATAGCCTTGTGGCTTACCAGCTGACGTGCTTCTGCACGCGTGGAGCCAAAGCCCATGCGATATACAACGTTGTCCAGACGGGCCTCGAGCAGCTTCAGCAGGTTTTCACCAGTGGAGCCTTTACGACGCACAGCTTCCGCAAAGTAGTTGCGGAACTGACGCTCGAGTACGCCATAGATACGGCGGATTTTCTGCTTTTCACGCAGCTGGACACCGTAGTCAGACAGACGGCTCTTACGAGCGCCATGCTGGCCAGGTGGGGTGTCCAGTTTGCACTTGGAATCCAGTGCACGACGCGCGCTCTTCAGGAAAAGGTCGGTGCCTTCACGACGAGCGAGCTTACATTTCGGGCCGATATAACGTGCCATGTTCTCACACTCTCCGAATTAAATACGACGTTTTTTGGGCGGACGGCAACCGTTGTGCGGTACCGGCGTCACGTCGGAGATGCTGGTGATCTTGAAACCCAGCGCGTTGAGTGCGCGAACAGCGGATTCACGACCCGGACCCGGGCCCTTGATACGAACTTCGAGGTTCTTCACACCGTATTCTTGGGCAACTTTACCAGCGTGCTCTGCTGCTACCTGAGCAGCAAAGGGTGTACTTTTGCGCGAGCCCTTAAAACCAGCGCCGCCAGAGGTAGCCCAAGACAGTGCATTGCCTTGACGGTCGGTGATAGTGATGATGGTGTTGTTGAACGAAGCGTGCACGTGCACGATACCTTCGCTAACAGACTTGCGCACTTTTTTACGTACACGGACAGCTGTGTTTGCTTTAGCCATTTCTGTGTTCCTTTAGTTACTTCTTGCCGGCGATCGCCTTACGCGGTCCCTTGCGGGTACGAGCGTTAGTGCGAGTGCGCTGACCGCGACACGGCAGGCCACGACGATGACGCAGACCGCGATAGCAGCCCATGTCCATCAGACGCTTGATGCTCATAGTGATTTCGCGACGCAGGTCACCTTCAACGGTGAACTTCGCCACTGCTTCACGCAGAGTTTCCATCTCAGCTTCTGTCAGATCCTTCACCTTGGTGGAGGGATTCACGCTGGCAGCAACACAAATCTGCTGGGCGCGAGTCTGACCGATGCCGAAAATTGCCTGCAGGCCGATAACGGCATGCGCATGATTGGGGATATTTACCCCTGCAATACGGGCCATACTCTTTCCTTAAGCCTTAAGACCTTGAAAAGTTTGCGATTGTAACACGCAAAGTCAGGTCTAACAAATGTTAGCCTTGCTTTTGCTTGTGACGCGGGTCCGTGCAGATCACGCGAACTACGCGATTGCGACGGATGATTTTGCAGTTACGGCAAATCTTCTTTACCGAAGGCTGTACTCGCATGTCAGTTCCTTTCGTTACTCTAAAAGAGCGAGTGCGTTATTTCGCACGGAACACGATACGGGCAGCGGTCTGTCCAGGCGGTATATTATCCACCCTGACCTTGCAAGCATGCTGCTCACCAACATCTGAAAAACAGCTTGCTTACGCCCAAGTACGACGTGTCCATTCTCAAGTTTGATCCAGCAGTAGGGCAGCTGCTCTACTGCCAAATCTCACCCTGCATCTGGAAGGTTTCTTACCTAGCCATATAACCCAGCGAGAACACGCATGTCATCGACCGAGTGCATTACCCTTGAAGTTAGCCTTCTTGAGCAAACTCTCGTACTGATGCGACAGAACGTAGGACTGTACCTGAGCCATGAAATCCATGGTGACCACTACGATAATCAGCAGTGATGTGCCACCGAAGTAGAACGGTACATTCCACTTCAGGATGAGGAATTCCGGCAACAGACAAACCAGCGTAATGTAAATTGCACCGATCAGCGTCAGCCGCAGAATGATCTTCTCGATATAACGCGAAGTCTGCTCACCTGGACGGATACCTGGGATGAACGCACCACTCTTCTTCAGGTTATCAGCCGTCTCTTTCGGATTGAAAACGAGCGCGGTGTAGAAGTAACAGAAGAAAATGATGGCCGTTGCATACAGCAGCACATAGATCGGCTGTCCAGGATGCAGCTTGTCAGCCACGCCCTTAAGCCAACCCAGGCTTTCATTGTTACCCAACCAGCCAAGAATGGTAGCCGGGAACAGGATGATGCTGGATGCAAAAATCGGCGGGATCACCCCTGCCATGTTGAGCTTGAGCGGCATATGCGTGCTCTGACCCTGCATGACACGATTACCAACCTGTCGCTTGGCGTAGTTGACCAATACCTTGCGCTGACCGCGTTCTGCGAACACGACAACATAGGTCATCAGGGCAACACCAACAAACAGCACGATGGTAAACAGGATGGGCAGCGAGCCTTGACTGGTCAGCGTAAGCGTCTTGCCAATGGCAGCTGGAACACCCGATGCAATACCTGCACAGATGATCAGCGAAATACCGTTACCGATACCACGCTCGGTAATCTGCTCGCCCAGCCACATAAGGAACATGGTGCCAGTTACGAGAGAAACCACAGTTGTCAGGTAGAACTCCCACTGGGCAGTCACCACCAGGTTAGGCTGCTTAAACAGCATCACCGCAATACTGAAACTCTGGAAAGAGGCCAGCAAAACGGTTGCATAACGTGTGTACTGAGTTACCTTACGACGTCCAGCGTCGCCTTCCTTCTTCAGCTGCTTGAGACTCGGAAGAACCTCAGAGGCAAGCTGAAGAATAATGGAAGCAGAGATGTACGGCATGATGCCTAGGGCAAAAACCGTAAATCTCGAGAGGGCACCGCCCGAGAACATGTTGAACATGTCGAGCAGGCCCGTCTGCGACGTGTGGAACAACTTCGCTAGTTCGGCAGGATTGATACCTGGCACCGGAATATGCGCACCAATGCGGTAAACAATCAAAGCTCCGATCAAGAACATGATACGGCGCTTCAAATCACCAAATTTATTGGTATTTCCAACTAGAGAAGTATTCGACACGTAAGTGCGCCTTATTCAATACTGCCGCCGGCAGCTTCGATAGCAGCGCGAGCGCCAGCAGTCGCAGCAATGCCACGCAGCTTAACGGCACGTTCGATCTTGCCGGACAGGACAACTTTGGCTACCAGAGCCTGAGCATTGACCAGACCAGCTTGCTTCAGTGCCAACAGATCGATTTCGTCAACCGGCAGCAGGTTCAGTTCAGACAGGCGAACCTCTGCATTGAAGCGTGCCGTCAGCGACTTGAAGCCGCGCTTCGGCAAGCGACGTTGCAGCGGCATTTGACCGCCTTCAAAACCAACCTTGTGGAAACCACCTGCACGGCTCTTTTGACCCTTGTGGCCACGACCGGAAGTCTTGCCCAGGCCGCTACCAATGCCGCGACCTACACGACGCTTGGCATGCTTGGCGCCGGCACCGGGTTGAATGGTGTTCAGCAGCATCACTTAGCCCTCGAATTTCAACAGGTAGCTGATCTTGTTGATCATGCCACGGTTTTCAGGGGTATCGAGCACTTCCACAGTCTGGCGGATCTTTTTCAGACCCAACCCACGGGCGCAAGCCTTGTGGGATTCCAGACGACCGATCAGGCTCTTTACCAGAGTTACCTTAACAGTGTTGGCGTTACTCATGATCAACCCCCAGGATCTCATCAACGGTCAGACCGCGCTTGGCGGCAACCTGAGATGCGGTGTTAATCTTGTTCAGGCCATCCAGAGTTGCACGAACCACGTTATACGGGTTGGTGGAACCATGAATCTTGGCCGAAACATTGTGAACACCCATTGCATCGAAGATTGCGCGCATCGGGCCACCGGCCTTAACGCCAGTACCTTCCTTGGCCGGCTGAATGAACACGGTGGTAGCACCATGTTTGCCAGTTACGGTGTGATGCAGCGTACCATTACGCAGCGGGATCTTTACCAGATTGCGGCGGGCTTGTTCCATTGCCTTTTGTACGGCAACCGGAACTTCCTTGGAACGACCTTTGCCCATACCGATGCCGCCATCGCCATCACCAACGACGGTCAAGGCGGAGAAAGCCATAATACGGCCGCCCTTAACCACTTTGGTGACGCGGTTGACGCTGATCATCTTCTCGACCAGACCGTCGCCACGATCTTCCATTTCGTGCTTAGCCATTCTTCACTCCGAATTAGAATACGAGACCGTGTTCACGGGCTGCGTCTGCCACAGCCTTCATACGGCCATGGTATTTGAAACCGGAACGGTCAAATGCCACGGTCGAAATACCGGCTGCCTTGGCTTTTTCAGCGATGCGCTTACCGACTACGGCTGCAGCGGCCACATTGCCACCATTGGAAACATCAGCGCGTACTTCGGCTTCCAGAGTGGAAGCACTTGCCAGTACTTTGCTGCCAGTTTCATCAATGATCTGGGCATAAATGTGGCTGTTGGTGCGGTAAACAGTGAGACGCACCATCTTGAGCTCCGCAATCCGAGCACGGGTTTTACGTGCACGGCGGAGTCGAGCTTGTTTCTTGTCCATGTCAGTGCCTCAGTTACTTCTTCTTGGTTTCTTTCAGAACCACAACCTCATCAGCGTAGCGAACGCCCTTGCCCTTATAGGGTTCCGGGGAACGGTAAGCGCGGATTTCGGCAGCGATCTGGCCAACGAGTTGCTTGTCAGCACCCTTGATCAGGATCTCGGTCTGAGTCGGAGTCTCAGCCTTGATGCCAGCAGGCATCTGGTGAGCTACCGGATGGGAGAAACCCAGAGACAGGTTCAGAGTGTCACCTTGAGCTTGGGCACGATAACCCACGCCCACCAGCTGCAGCTTCTTCTCGAAGCCCTTGGAGACACCAAGTACCATATTATTCAGCAGAGCACGCAGAGTACCGGACATGGCACGTGCGAACTTGCTGTCGTTTTTAGCCGCGAAAGTCAGTTCGTTGTTGTCGAACTTGATTTCAACGTCATTGCACAGAGCGGCGCTCAGGGAGCCCAGGGCACCCTTTACGGTCACTTCTGCGGCACCGAATTTAACTTCGACGCCAGCCGGAATGGCTACGGGATTCTTAGCTACGCGAGACATTTGACCCCCTTACGCCACAACGCAGAGCAACTCACCGCCGATACCGGCAGCACGTGCTTTGCGATCGGTCATGATGCCCTTGGAGGTAGACAGAATCGCTACACCCAGACCATTCATAACCTTCGGGATTTCGGTGGAGCCCTTGTACACGCGCAGGCCAGGACGCGAAACGCGGTCAATGCGCTCGATCACCGGACGGCCAGCGTAGTACTTGAGCTGGATATCAAGAACAGGCTTCTTGGCTTCGCCGGCAACGGCGAAATCTTCGATGTAGCCTTCTTCTTTCAGCACCTGTGCCAGCGCAATTTTCAGCTTGGAAGACGGCATTGCAACAGCCACCTTGGAAGCCATTTGGCCGTTACGGATGCGGGTCAACATATCGGAAATAGGATCGTGCATGCTCATTTATGTATCTCCTATTACCAGCTGGCCTTAACAACACCCGGAATTTCGCCCTTCATGGCGATTTCGCGGAGTTTGTTACGACCCAGACCGAATTTACGGAACACGCCACGCGGACGACCGGTAATGGCGCAGCGACGACGCTGGCGTACCGGGGAAGCATTGCGCGGCAGCTGCTGCAGTTGCAGGCGAGCGGCAAAGCGTTCTTCTTCCGAGAGGCTTTGATTGTTGATGGTAGCGATGAGGGCTTCGCGCTTAGCGGCAAATTTTTCAGCCACCTTAACGCGCTTCTCTTCACGCTTGATCAGTGCAAGTTTTGCCATGTGCTTAACCCTTGAACGGGAACTTGAACGCGGCCAGCAGTGCGCGGGCCTCTTCGTCAGTCTTCGCCGTAGTGGTAACAGTAATGTTCATACCACGCAGAGCATCGATCTTGTCGTACTCGATTTCCGGGAAGATGATCTGTTCCTTGACGCCCATGTTGTAGTTGCCGCGGCCATCAAAAGACTTGGCGGAAACACCACGGAAGTCGCGGACACGCGGCAACGCGATGGTCACCAGACGGTCCAGGAATTCATACATACGTTCACGGCGCAGGGTAACCTTGCAACCAACCGGATAGTCATCACGAATCTTGAAGCCGGCGATGGATTTGCGAGCGGTGGTAACTACCGGCTTTTGGCCAGCAATCTTTTCCATATCGCCCACGGCGAATTCCATTACCTTTTTATCGGCAACAGCTTCACCAACACCCATGTTGACGGTGATCTTCTCGATGCGCGGAACTTCCATGATCGACTTGTAGCCGAACTGTTTCATCAGTTCCGGCACTACGCTGTCTTTGTAGAAATCGTAGAAACGTGCCATGTTTGCTTTTCCTTACGCGCCGATAACTTCGCCACTGGACTTGAACACGCGTACCTTGCGGCCGTCTTCAAGAGTCTTGAAGCCTACGCGGTCAGCCTTTTGGCTAGCCGGGTTGAAAATAGCAACGTTGGAAGCGTCAACAGGCATAACCTTTTCAACGATACCACCAGCAACGCCACGTACCGGATTCGGCTTCTGGTGTTTTTTGGCAACATTCACGCCTTCAACAACCAGCTTCTCATCCAGGACACGCAGTACGGTGCCGCGTTTACCCTTGTCTTTACCGGTGATTACTACGACTTCATCACCTTTACGAATTTTGCGCATGCGACCTCCTTACAGCACTTCAGGAGCAAGCGACACGATCTTCATGAAACGCTCGGTACGCAGTTCACGCGTCACGGGTCCGAAGATACGAGTGCCAATCGGCTCAAGCTTGTTGTTGAGCAGAACGGCAGCATTGCTATCAAACTTGATCAACGAGCCGTCCGGACGACGCACGCCTTTGGCGGTGCGTACTACTACTGCGTTGTACACGTCGCCTTTTTTGACGCGACCGCGCGGAGCAGCATCCTTGATGCTCACCTTGATGATGTCGCCAACGCTTGCATAGCGACGCTTGGAACCGCCCAACACCTTGATGCACATAACGTGACGCGCACCGGTATTGTCAGCGACCTCAAGCATGGTCTGCATTTGGATCATTTGATGATTACCTTTCTAATCCAACTTTATCCGTCACTTTCACCTGCCGGTTTCTCGCATAAGAGCAAGACCAAACAGACGAAACGCCACAGCATGACTGTGGCGTGTCAAACGGCCAGTTTTGGACCCCGTAAGGGCGGAATTCCTATCCGACACGGATAAGAAGATGGCCATTATACAAGGGACTTTCGTCCCTTGCAAGTCTTATACCTGGCGAGATTTCTCTACCAGGGCAGTCACCACCCACGATTTGGTCTTCGAGAGGGGACGGGACTCGCTGATTACTACGATGTCACCGGCCTTGAACTCGTTGTTCTCGTCGTGTGCGTGGAACTTCTTGGAACGACGGATAATCTTGCCGTAGATCGGGTGCTTAACTTTGCGCTCGACCAGAACGGTTACAGTCTTATCCATCTTGTCGCTGACAACAGTACCGGTCAGCGTACGTACCACTTTGGTTTCGCTCATCTTAAACTGCCTTTTCTTTCAGAACGGTGCGAACACGCGCGATGTCGCGACGCACTTTCTTCAGTTCAGAGGTCTTGGCGAGTTGCTGAGTAGCGTGCTGCATACGCAGGGCAAACTGGGCCTTCAGGAGGCTCAGCAGTTCCGCTTTCAGCTCGTCAACAGTTTTGGCTTTCAGTTCGGACGCTTTCATTACTGACCTACCTGTCTAGTTACAAACACAGTGGCGATCGGCAACTTGGCTGCGGCCAGACGGAAAGCTTCACGAGCGAGTTCCTCGTTAACACCGTCCATTTCGTACAGCATCTTGCCAGGCTGGATTTCGGCCACGTAGTATTCCGGAGAACCCTTACCCCCACCCATACGAACTTCAGCAGGCTTGGAAGTGATCGGCTTGTCCGGGAAAATACGGATCCAGATACGACCGCCACGCTTGATGTGACGAGTCATGGCACGACGGGCCGCTTCGATCTGACGCGCAGTCAGACGACCACGACCAACAGCCTTCAAACCGAAATCACCAAAGCTCACCTTGTTACCACGGGTAGCGATACCAGTGTTGCGGCCTTTATGCTGTTTACGGTACTTGAGTCTAGTTGGCTGCAGCATTGCGCGGGCCCTTTCTCATTTTCTTCTCGGTCGCAACCGGAGCCGGCGCTACTTGACCCGGCTTCAGCTCACCTTTGTAAACCCATACCTTGATGCCGATGATACCGTAGGTAGTCTTGGCTTCAGAGGTAGCGTAGTCAACATCGGCACGCAGGGTATGCAGCGGCACACGGCCTTCGCGATACCATTCGCTACGAGCGATATCGATACCGTTCAGACGACCAGAGGACATGATCTTGATGCCCTGAGCGCCCATGCGCATGGCGTTCTGCATGGAACGCTTCATGGCACGGCGGAACATCACACGCTTTTCCAGCTGAGAGGCGATGCCGTCAGCAATGATTTGCGCATCCAGTTCCGGCTTGCGAACTTCTTCGATATTGACGTGAACCGGCACACCCAGACGGGCTTGCAGTTCGCGCTTCAGCACTTCGATGTCCTCACCCTTTTTACCAATCACAACACCCGGACGGGCGCTATGAATGGTAATGCGTGCCGACTTAGCCGGACGCTCGATGGTGACACGACCAACAGCCGCATGACCCAGGCGCTTCTTCAGGTATTCGCGCACTTCCAGGTCTTGCATGAGCATTTCCGGGAAGTTCTTCGAATTGGCGAACCACTTGGAAGACCAGTTTTTGTTAACGGCAAGACGGAATCCCGTCGGATGAATCTTCTGACCCATTTCTTACCCCTTAATTGCCAACGGTCAACGAGATGTGGCAGGTCTGCTTTTCGATGCGATTGCCACGACCCTTAGCACGGGCAGTGAAACGCTTCAGACTAGCGCCTTTGTCAACAAAGATGCTGGTGACACGCAGGGTGTCGATGTCAGCGCCTTCGTTGTGCTCGGCGTTAGCGATGGCAGATTCCAGCACTTTCTTCACAATAACCGCGCCCTTCTTCGGGGAGAAGGCCAGGATATTCAGAGCCTGACCAACGGATTGACCGCGGATCAGATCGGCCACCAGGCGGCACTTTTGTGCCGACAGGCGGACGCTTTTCAGATTTGCAGATACTCTCATCGCTTCACCTTATCTCTTCTTCGCCTTCTTATCGGCCGCGTGGCCTTTGAAGGTACGAGTCAGCGAGAATTCGCCCAGTTTATGACCGACCATGTTTTCGGAAACATAAACAGGCACATGGGTGCGACCGTTGTGTACCGCGATGGTCAAACCAATGAAGTCCGGCAGGACGGTCGAACGACGCGACCAGGTTTTGATCGGACGCTTGTCACTGGTTGCACGCGCCGCGTCGACCTTCTTCAGAAGGTGCAGATCAACGAACGGGCCTTTTTTCTGCGAACGTGCCATTGTCAATTACCCTTTAGTAGAATAGCGGCGGCGTACGATCATATTGTCGGTACGCTTGTTGCGACGGGTACGGAAGCCCTTAGTCGGCGTGCCCCATGGGCTAACCGGCACACGGCCTTCACCAGTACGGCCTTCACCACCACCATGCGGGTGATCAATCGGGTTCATCGCAGTACCGCGAACGGTCGGACGAATACCACGCCAGCGGCTAGCACCAGCCTTACCCAGCTTACGCAGGGAATGCTCTTCGTTGCTAACTTCGCCAACAGTAGCGCGGCAGTCAACATGCACCAGACGAATTTCGCCAGAGCGCAGACGCAGCTGAGCGTAGACGCCTTCACGGGCCAGCAGCATGGCGGAACCGCCAGCGGAACGGACCATTTGGGCACCCTTGCCAGGTTGCAATTCCACGCAGTGGATAGTAGTACCCACCGGGATGTTGCGGATCGGCAGAGCGTTACCGGCCTTGATCGGAGCCTCAGCACCAGACAGCAGAACAGCACCGGCCTTCACACCGCGCGGAGCGATGATGTAGCGGCGTTCGCCATCGGCGTAGCACAACAGGGCGATATGGGCAGTGCGGTTCGGATCGTATTCGATGCGTTCCACTTTTGCCGGGATGCCATCCTTGTTGCGACGGAAGTCGATCAGACGGTAGTGCTTCTTGTGACCACCACCCATATGACGGGTAGTAATGTGGCCATTGTTGTTACGACCGGCAGTGGCAGATTTTTTCTCTACCAGAGCGGCGTGCGGAGCGCCTTTGTGCAGATCAGGGTGAACCACCTTGACAACAGCACGACGACCCGCGGAAGTCGGTTTTACTTTAACGATAGGCATGCTCTATCTCCTTACTCCGCAGCGGCCGGGGTGGCGGTCAGATCGATTTCCTGACCCTGAACCAGGCTAACGTAGGCCTTTTTCCAGTCTTTACGACGGCCAAAGGTACGGCCAAAGCGCTTAACTTTGCCCTTTACGTTAACAGTGGATACGCCTTCAACTTTAACGTTGAACAGCATTTCTACTGCAGCCTTGATCTCCGGCTTGGTAGCATCGGTAGCAACACGGAATACAACTTGCTGATGCTTCTCAGCAACCATGGTGCTCTTTTCGGAAACAACCGGGGCCAGAATTACTTGCAACAGACGTTCTTGATTCATGCCCACTGCTCCTCCAGATGCTGCACCGCCTCACGCGTGATGACGATCTTCTTGAAACGCAGCAGGCTGTACGGGTCAGCTTGTTGTGCTTCGATCACCAGCACGTTCGGCAGATTGCGCGAAGACAGATAGAGGTTTTCGTCCAGTTCACGGGTAATGAACAGAGCCTGTTCCAGACCCATGGACTTAACCACACCTACGAATTCCTTGGTTTTCGGCGATTCAACCGACAGCGAATCAACTACAACCAGACGTTCGTCACGAACCAGCTGGGACAGAATAGCTGCCATGCCAGCGCGGAACATCTTGCGGTTAACCTTCTGCGAGAAATTCTCGTCCGGGCTATTCGGGAAAGCACGACCACCACCACGACGGTTCGGCGTGGAGGTCATACCAGCACGCGCATTACCAGTGCCTTTCTGTTTGAAAGGCTTCTTGGTGGAATGATGTACTTCAGCACGAGTCAGCTGGGCACGGTTACCGCTGCGTGCATTCGCCAGGAATGCAGTCACAACTTGGTGAACCAGTGCTTCGTTGTATTCGCGACCGAACAGAGTCTCGGATGCCTGCAGGCTGCCAGCAGCCTGACCTTGGCTATTGATTACTTTCAATTCCATCACGCACCTGCCTTCACGCTAGGACGAACGACTACGTCGCCGTTCTTGGCGCCAGGAACGGCACCCTTAACCAGAAGCAGCTGACGCTCGGCATCAACACGAACAACTTCCAGGCACTGAACAGTGCTCTTGACGTTGCCGTACTGACCGGCCATGCGTTTACCCGGGAAAATACGACCCGGATCCTGAGCCTGACCGATGGAACCCGGCGTGTTATGCGAACGCGAGTTACCATGGGAAGCACGGTTGGAAGAGAAGTTGTGACGCTTGATCACACCGGAGAAGCCCTTACCCTTGGAGGTACCAGTTACATCAACCAGTTGGCCCACGGCAAAGATTTCAACGGACAATGCATCACCCGGCTTCAGAGTGGAGAGAGCTTCTGCGGACAGAACGAATTCGTTCAGACCCAGACCTGCTTCAACGCCAGCCTTAGCGAAGTGACCGGCAGCCGCCTTATTAACGCGGTTTGCCTTACGGGTGCCGAAGGTTACTTGAACGGCAGAATAGCCATCAACTTCAGCGGTTTTGATTTGTGTGACGCGATTAGCAGACATGTCCAGCACAGTTACCGGGACGGATGCACCGTCTTCAGCAAAAATGCGGGTCATGCCGACTTTGCGACCGACAAGACCTAAACTCATGTTTATTTCCTTTTGCAGGCGCCGATTACGATTGACCGGCATACAAAAACAAAAGCGGACTCGCAAAATTGCGAGTCCGCTAATGTATCACAAGAAATTTAGCAATCGCAAGCACTTAGCTCACAATTACTAGGTTTCCAGTCATTACTGCAGCTTGATTTCCACATCCACACCGGCCGGCAGATCGAGCTTCATCAGCGCATCAACGGTCTTGTCGGTCGGATCTACGATGTCCATCAGACGCAGGTGAGTACGGATTTCCAGCTGATCACGGGAAGTCTTGTTCACATGCGGGGAACGCAGTACGTTGAAACGCTCGATTTTGGTCGGCAGCGGAACCGGGCCCTTCACAACAGCGCCGGTACGCTTGGCAGTTTCAACGATTTCCTGGGCGGAACGATCGATCAGGTTGTAATCGAAGGCCTTCAGGCGGATGCGGATTTTCTGGCTTTGCATATTATCTGCTCCGATTAGGCGATGATTTTGGCAACAACGCCGGCGCCAACAGTACGGCCGCCTTCACGGATGGCGAAACGCAGACCTTCTTCCATAGCGATCGGGGCGATCAGTTCTACGGTGATTTCTACGTTGTCACCCGGCATTACCATTTCCACGCCTTCGGACAGGGTTACTGCACCAGTCACGTCGGTTGTACGGAAGTAGAACTGCGGACGGTAGTTAGCGAAGAACGGGGTGTGACGACCGCCTTCGTCCTTGCTCAGTACGTATACCGAAGCAGCGAACTTGGTGTGCGGGGTGATGGTGCCCGGCTTGGCCAGAACCTGACCACGCTCTACGTCTTCACGCTTGGTACCACGCAGCAGTACGCCTACGTTGTCACCAGCCTGACCTTGGTCCAGCAGCTTGCGGAACATTTCAACGCCGGTGCAAGTGGTCTTCGCAGTTGCCTTCAGGCCCACGATTTCCAGTTCTTCACCAACTTTAACGATACCGCGCTCTACACGACCGGTCACTACAGTACCACGACCGGAGATGGAGAATACGTCTTCGATCGGCAGCAGGAACGGCTTGTCAACTGCACGTTCCGGCGTCGGGATGTAGGAGTCCAGAGCAGCAGCCAGACGGAAGATGGACGGTTCGCCCATTTCGGATTGGTCGCCTTCCAGTGCCAGACGGGCCGAACCGATCACTACCGGGGTATCGTCGCCCGGGAAGTCGTAGGAAGACAGCAGATCGCGCACTTCCATTTCAACCAGTTCCAGCAGTTCTGCGTCGTCAACCAGGTCTGCCTTGTTCAGGTAAACGATGATGTACGGTACGCCAACCTGACGGGACAGCAGGATGTGTTCGCGAGTTTGCGGCATCGGGCCGTCAGCTGCGGAGCACACCAGGATCGCGCCGTCCATCTGGGCAGCACCGGTAATCATGTTCTTAACGTAGTCGGCGTGACCCGGGCAGTCTACGTGAGCGTAGTGACGTGCTTCGGTTTCGTATTCTACGTGTGCGGTATTAATGGTAATACCACGTGCCTTTTCTTCCGGCGCGCTGTCGATCTGGGAGTAGTCCTTGGCTTCGCCACCGAACTTCTTCGACAGAATGGTGGTGATCGCTGCGGTCAGGGTGGTCTTACCATGGTCAACGTGACCGATGGTGCCGACGTTTACGTGCGGTTTGGTCCGCTCAAACTTTTCTTTTGCCATTTTGCAAAAATCCTTAATTAAAGAACATTAGATCAGAGCTGACCAGCCACAGCCGGTCAGCTTCAGCGCGCATTACTTCTTGGCGGCCATTACGGCTTCAGCAACATGCTTCGGCGCTTCAGAGTAGTGCTTGAACTCCATGGAGTAGGTAGCACGACCCTGGGTAGCGGAACGCAGGTCGGTGGAGTAGCCAAACATCTCGGCCAGCGGTACTTCAGCCTTGATCTTCTTGCCACCCAGACCATCATCGTCCATACCTTGCACGATGCCACGACGACGGTTCAGGTCACCCATCACGTCGCCCATGTACTCTTCCGGCGTTTCCACTTCAACAGCCATCATCGGCTCAAGAATGCACGGACCGGCACGGCGCATGGCTTCCTTGAATGCGATGGAACCAGCCAGTTCGAAGGCGATCTGCGAAGAGTCGACATCATGGTAGGAACCGAAGGTCAGACGTACAGTAACGTCAACCACCGGGAAGCCAGCCAAAATACCGTTGCTCAGCGAGTTACGGATACCCTTGTCAACGGAAGGAATGAATTCACGCGGAATCACACCACCCTTGATCTCGTCGATGAACTTGTAGCCCTGACCTTCGCCAGACGGCTCCAGAGTAATCGTACAATCACCGTACTGACCCTTACCACCAGACTGCTTGGCATGCTTACCTTGCACGTCAGTAACTGTCTTGGTGATGGTTTCGCGGTAAGCAACTTGCGGCGCACCTACGTTGGCTTCAACACCGAATTCGCGACGCATACGGTCAACCAGAATTTCCAGGTGCAGTTCACCCATACCGGAAATAATGGTTTGGCCGGATTCTTCGTCAGTACGTACGCGGAAAGACGGGTCTTCCTTGGCCAGGCGATTCAGGGCAACACCCATCTTCTCCTGGTCAGCCTTGGTTTTCGGCTCAACGGCAACGTGAATTACCGGATCCGGGAATTCCATGCGTTCCAGAATCAGCGGAGCATCAACGGCACACAGGGTTTCACCGGTGGTCACTTCCTTCAGGCCGATAGCAGCAGCGATGTCACCAGCGCGTACTTCTTCGATTTCCTTACGGTCGTTGGCGTGCATCTGCACGATACGGCCGATACGTTCTTTCTTGCCCTTGACAGAGTTCAGTACGGTATCACCGGACTTAACCACGCCAGAGTAAACGCGGAAGAAGGTCAGCTGACCTACGTACGGGTCGTTCATCAGCTTGAAGGCCAGAGCGGAGAAGCTCTCGTCGTCGGAAGCCTGACGGGTAACCGGGGAGCCGTCATCCAGCTCGCCCGGTACCGGCGGAACGTCCAGCGGGCTAGGCAGCAGTTCAATCACGGCATCCAGCATGCGCTGAACGCCCTTGTTCTTGAACGCGGAACCGCACAGCATCGGCTGAATTTCGCAACGCAGGGTACGCTGACGCAGACCGTCAACGATTTCTTCCTCGGTCAGCGCTTCGCCGCCCAGGTACTTGTCCATCATTTCGTCGCTGACTTCAGCAGCGGCTTCAACCATCTTCTCGCGCCATTCTTCGGCTACGGAAACCAGGTCGGCCGGGATGTCGCCATACTCGAACTTCATGCCTTGAGAGGCTTCGTCCCAGATAATGGCTTTCATCTTCAGCAGGTCAACCACGCCGGTGAAACCATCTTCAGCACCAATAGGCACAACGATAGGTACCGGATTGCCACGCAGGCGAGTTTTCACCTGTTCAACCGCACGGAAGAAGTTGGCACCTTGACGGTCCATCTTGTTCACGAAGGCGATACGCGGAACCTTGTACTTGTTGGCCTGACGCCATACGGTTTCCGACTGGGGCTGAACACCGCCCACAGCGCAGTAAACCATCACGGCACCGTCCAGCACACGCATGGAACGCTCTACCTCAATGGTAAAGTCCACGTGGCCCGGGGTGTCGATGATGTTGAAGTGGTGAGCCGGGTACTGCAGGCCCATCCCCTTCCAGTAGGTGGTGGTGGCAGCAGAGGTAATGGTGATACCACGTTCCTGCTCCTGCTCCATCCAGTCCATGGTGGCGGCGCCATCGTGAACTTCACCGATCTTGTGGTTAACACCGGTGTAAAACAGAATACGCTCGGTAGTAGTAGTCTTACCGGCGTCAATGTGAGCGGAGATACCGATGTTACGGTAGCGCTCAATGGGGGTCTTTCTAGCCACGATCTACACCTTATTGTGTGGTTGCGCTTAGAAACGGAAGTGCGAGAAGGCCTTGTTGGCTTCTGCCATACGATGCACTTCGTCACGTTTCTTCATGGCACCGCCACGGCCTTCAGCCGCGTCGATCAGCTCACCGGCAAGGCGCAGGTCCATGGATTTTTCGCCACGCTTACGCGCAGCGTCACGCAGCCAGCGCATGGCCAGAGCCATACGACGGGACGGACGTACTTCAACAGGAACTTGATAGTTTGCACCACCTACACGGCGGCTTTTTACTTCAACAACCGGCTTGGCATTGGTCAGTGCGGTATTGAACACTTCCAGTGCATTTTTGCCAGTTTTCTTTTCGATCTGGGCCAGTGCGCCGTAGATGATGCGTTCTGCAACGGCTTTTTTGCCGTCGATCATCACGACGTTCATGAACTTGGACAGATCTTGGGAACCGAACTTCGGATCCGGCAGAATATCGCGTTTGGGGACTTCTCTGCGTCTTGGCATGTTACTTCTTTCTTTATTCAGTTGAGCTCAGGCTCATGACCACCCATATGAAAGCAGTCACTTACTCGACGACCTCAGGCCGCCGCCAGTACATCCCAATTATTTAGGACGCTTAGCACCGTACTTGGAACGGGACTGCTTACGATCTTTAACACCGGCGGTATCAAGCGAACCGCGCACGGTGTGGTAACGCACACCCGGCAAGTCTTTTACACGACCGCCACGGATCAGCACTACGGAGTGTTCCTGCAGGTTGTGGCCTTCACCACCGATGTAGGAGATCACTTCGAAGCCGTTGGTCAGACGAACCTTGCACACTTTACGCAGAGCGGAGTTCGGCTTTTTCGGGGTGGTGGTGTAAACACGGGTGCACACGCCACGCTTCTGCGGGCAGGCTTCCAGCGCAGGCACCTTGCTGTTCACGGTCAGGACCGTACGGCCCTTGCGAACGAGTTGGTTAATGGTTGGCATTACTATCAGTTCCTAGTTGATTCATTCTGCAGACAACACGTCTCCAGAAGGACGGAGGATTATATTTTAGTCAATCACTTACCGTCAAATGAAAAACGCCACGCCTGCAACGTTAACCGTTGAAGGCGCAGCGTTTTTTCAACAACTGCCTATTTCCAGAGAAATCAGCTGTTGTTTTCCATCTCGTCTACCGGTTGCGCTTCCAGCAACTGGGAGCCGGAGGTATCCAGGCCCAGACCCTGGCGACGACGGGTGCGGTGGTAAGCCAGACCAGTACCAGCCGGAATCAGACGCCCTACGATCACGTTTTCCTTCAGACCGCGCAGATCATCCTTCTTGCCCATGATGGCCGCTTCGGTCAGTACACGGGTGGTTTCCTGGAAGGAAGCCGCCGAGATGAAGGAGTCAGTGGACAGCGAAGCCTTGGTAATACCCAGCAGTACGTTTTCGTACTGCGCAGGTTCCTTGCCTTCGGCCAGCATCTGATCGTTCATTTCCAGTACGTCTGCACGCTCTACCTGCTCACCCTGGATGAACTCGGTATCACCGCTGTCGGAGATGATGACACGGCGCAGCATCTGGCGAATGATCACTTCGATGTGCTTGTCGTTAATCTTCACACCCTGCAGACGGTACACTTCCTGCACTTCCTGGACGATGTAGCGTGCCAGTGCTTCGATACCCTGCAGACGCAGAATGTCGTGCGGATCAACCGGACCGTCGACGATGGACTCACCACGGTTCACCACCTGACCATCGTGCACCAGTACGTGCTTGTCTTTCGGGATCAGGTTTTCGTAACCGCTACCCTCAAGATCGGTAATGATCAGGCGCTGCTTGCCCTTGGTGTCCTTACCGAAGGAAACGGTACCGGTCACCTCGGCCAGCATGCCGGCATCCTTCGGCGAACGGGCTTCGAACAGTTCGGCCACACGCGGCAGACCACCGGTAATGTCACGGGTCTTGGAGGATTCCTGTGGGATACGGGCCAGCACTTCACCCTTGCCCACATCCTGACCGTCACGCACGGTAATGATGGCGCCTACCTGGAAGGTGATGGATACCGAGGCATCCGAACCAGCCAGTTTCACTTCCAGACCGTTTTCGTCCAGCAGCTTCACCAACGGGCGCAGCATCTTGGACTGCGAACCGGCACGACGCTTCGGATCAATCACCACCAGCGTGGACAGACCAGTCACTTCGTCGGTCTGCTTGGCGACGGTATTGCCCTCTTCCACGTTTTCGAACTTCACGCGGCCAGCGTATTCGGTAATGATCGGACGGGTATGCGGGTCCCATGTTGCCAGGACTGCACCTGCCTTGATCACCAGACCGTCGGTCACCATCAGGGTGGCACCGTACGGTACTTTATGACGTTCGCGCTCACGGCCCATATCGTCATGGATCACCACTTCACCGGAACGGGTGATCACGATCAGCTCGCCCTTGGAGTTGGCCACATAACGCATCTGGCTGGAGAAGCGGACAGTACCGTTCGACTTGCCTTCTACCTGGCTGGCAGCGGCATTTCGCGACGCAGCACCACCAATGTGGAAGGTACGCATGGTCAGCTGGGTACCCGGCTCACCAATCGACTGGGCCGCAATCACACCAACCGCTTCGCCGGCGTTTACACGCTTGCCGCGTGCCAGGTCGCGACCGTAGCACTTGGCGCACAGACCGTAACGGGTGTCGCAAGTGATGGCGGTACGAACCTTGACTTCGTCGATACCCAGGCTGTCGATCACGTCAACCATGTGTTCGTCCAGCAGGGTGCCAGCTTCCAGCACGGTTTCGCCAGTGGACGGATCCACCACGTCTACTGCAGTCACACGGCCCAGAATACGATCGCGCAGGGCTTCGATCACGTCGCCGCCTTGCAGAACCGCCTTCATCACGAAGCCGTTGTTGGTGCCGCAATCGTCTTCGATCACCACCAGATCCTGCGTCACGTCTACCAGACGACGCGTCAGGTAACCGGAGTTAGCGGTCTTCAAGGCCGTATCCGCCAGACCCTTACGGGCACCGTGGGTGGAGATGAAGTACTGCAGAACCGTCAGGCCTTCACGGAAGTTGGCGGTAATCGGCGTTTCGATAATGGAACCGTCCGGCTTGGCCATCAAACCCCGCATACCGGCCAGCTGCTTGATCTGTGCTGCGGAACCCCGCGCACCAGAGTCGGCCATCATGTAAATGGAGTTGAAGGATTCCTGATCGACTTCCTTGCCGTCGCGGTCCAGCACTTTCTGCTTGGACAGCTCGTCCATCATGGCCTTGGCGATCTTGTCGCCGGTGCGGCCCCAGATATCCACAACCTTGTTGTAGCGTTCGCCCTGGGTAACCAGACCTTGACGGTACTGCTCTTCGATCTCTTTGACTTCTTTCTGGGCTTCGCCCAGCAGCTCAACCTTCTTGCCCGGGATTTGCATGTCGTCCACGCAAATCGAGATACCGCCACGGGTGGAGTAGGCAAAACCGGTGTACATCAACTGGTCGGCAAAGATCACGGTATCGCGGATGCCGCAACGGCGGAACGATACGTTGATCAGCTTGGAGATTTCCTTCTTCTTCAGCGCCTTGTTGATGTGCTCGAACGGCAGGCCCTTCGGCAGGATGTCAGACAGGATGGCGCGACCAACAGTGGTGTTGTAGCGCTTGATCACCGGCTGGAATTCGCCCTGCTCGTCCTTTTCCCATTCTTTCAGACGAACGGTAATACGGGTGGCCAGCTCAACCTGACGGGTTTCGTAGGCGCGATGCACTTCCTTGGTGTCGGCAAATACCATGCCTTCACCCTTGCCGTTTACCTTGTCGCGGGTCATGTAGTACAGACCCAGCACGATATCCTGGGACGGTACGATGATCGGGTCGCCGTTGGCCGGGGACAGCACGTTGTTGGTGGCCAGCATCAGGGTGCGGGCTTCCATCTGCGCTTCCAGCGACAGCGGCACGTGAACGGCCATCTGGTCACCGTCAAAGTCGGCGTTAAATGCCGCGCAGACCAGCGGGTGCAGCTGGATGGCCTTGCCTTCGATCAGTACCGGTTCGAACGCCTGGATACCCAGACGGTGCAGGGTCGGCGCACGGTTCAGCAGCACCGGATGTTCGCGGATCACGTCTTCCAGGATGTCCCATACTTCCGGCACTTCCTGCTCTACCAGCTTCTTGGCTGCCTTGATGGTGGAGGCCAGGCCCATCACTTCCAGTTTGTGGAAGATGAAAGGCTTGAACAGTTCCAGCGCCATCTTTTTCGGCAGGCCGCACTGATGCAGACGCAGGGTCGGGCCGACAGTAATCACGGAACGACCGGAGTAGTCCACGCGCTTACCCAGCAAGTTCTGACGGAAGCGACCGCCCTTACCCTTGATCATGTCAGCCAGCGACTTCAGCGGGCGCTTGTTGGCGCCAGTCATGGCCTTGCCGCGACGACCGTTGTCCAGCAGCGAGTCAACCGATTCTTGCAGCATGCGCTTTTCGTTGCGCACGATGATGTCCGGTGCGCGCAGTTCCAGCAGACGCTTCAGACGGTTGTTACGGTTGATGACGCGGCGATACAGATCGTTCAGGTCGGAAGTGGCGAAACGGCCACCATCCAGCGGTACCAGAGGACGCAGTTCCGGCGGCAGTACCGGCAGCACTTCCAGAATCATCCATTCCGGCTTCATGCCGGAGCGTTGGAACGCTTCCAGTACTTTCAGACGCTTGGCGATCTTCTTGATCTTGGTGTCGGAATTGGTGGCTTCCAGCTCGCGACGCAGGGTCTCGATCTCGGTATCCAGATTCAGACGCTTCAACAGTTCGCGGACGGCTTCGGCACCCATCATGGCGACGAATTCTTCGCCGTACTGGTCTTCCTTGTCCAGGAAGTCTTCTTCGGTCAGCAGCTGACGGTATTGCAGCGGGGTCATGCCCGGATCGGTCACGACGAATGCTTCGAAGTACAGTACGCGTTCGATGTCGCGCAGGGTCATGTCGAGCACCATGCCCAGACGGGACGGCAGGCTCTTCAGGAACCAGATGTGCGCAGTCGGGCTGGCCAGTTCGATGTGGCCCATGCGTTCGCGACGCACTTTGGACAGGGTGACTTCAACGCCGCACTTCTCGCAGATTACACCGCGATGCTTCAGACGCTTGTATTTGCCGCACAGGCATTCATAATCTTTTACCGGCCCGAAAATACGGGCGCAGAACAGGCCGTCACGTTCCGGCTTGAAGGTACGATAGTTGATGGTTTCCGGCTTTTTGACTTCACCATAAGACCAGGAACGGATCTTGTCAGGCGAAGCGATGCCGATTTTAATCGCATCAAACTCTTCTTCTTGCGTTACCTGCTTAAAGAGGTCGAGCAGAGCTTTCATTGCGTCTCCAGTCAGGGGACAGGAGGCGCGGCATGATGCCGCGCCTTCTCACCCAATCAATAACGTTCCAGGTCGATATCCAGGCCGAGCGAGCGGATTTCCTTCACCAATACATTGAAGGATTCCGGCATGCCAGCGTCGATCTTGTGTTCGCCCTTGACGATGTTTTCGTAAACTTTGGTACGACCGGTGACATCGTCGGACTTCACCGTCAGCATTTCCTGCAGGGTGTAGGCGGCGCCATATGCTTCCAGCGCCCACACTTCCATCTCACCGAAACGCTGGCCACCGAACTGCGCCTTACCACCCAGCGGTTGCTGGGTAACCAGGGAGTACGGACCGGTGGAACGGGCGTGCATCTTGTCATCAACCAGGTGATGCAGCTTCAGGTAGTGCATCACACCCACGGTAACCTTGCGGTCGAAGGCTTCGCCGGAGCGACCATCGTACAGGGTCATCTGGGTTTTGGACTCGTTAAAGCCCATCTGTTCGGTCAGCGGATCGCCGCTCGGGTAAGCCAGATCCAGCATGTGCTTGATCTCGGTTTCCTTGGCACCGTCGAATACCGGCGTGGCAAACGGCATGCCCTTACGCAGGTTGTCGGCCAGATCCATGATCTCGGCATCAGTGAGGCCCGCCAGATCTTCGGTCTTGCCGGTTTCGTTATAGAGGCGTTCCAGGTAGCCGCGCACTTCGGCAACATCCTGCTGTTGCTTGATCATGCGGTCGATACGCTCGCCGATACCCTTGGCAGCCCAGCCCAGATGCACTTCCAGGATCTGACCGATGTTCATACGCGACGGTACGCCCAGCGGGTTCAGCACGATGTCGACCGGACGACCGTCGCCCATGTAAGGCATGTCTTCGATCGGCAGGATGCGGGATACCACACCCTTGTTACCGTGACGACCAGCCATCTTGTCACCAGCCTGCAGGCGACGCTTAACGGCCAGGTAAACCTTGACCATCTTCTGCACGCCCGGCGGCAGTTCATCACCCTGGGTCAGTTTGCGCTTCTTGTCTTCGAACTTGAGATCGAATTCTTCGCGCTTCTGTACCAGGCTTTCCTTGATCAGCTCCAGCTGCTTGGCGATGTCTTCCTCTGCCATGCGGATGTCGAACCAGTCATGCTTGACCGGCAGGCTTTCCAGGTACTCGGCGTCAATGGCGGTACCCTTGACCAGACGCTTCGGACCACCATTGGCCAGCTTGCCAATGATGAGGCGTTCGATACGGCTGAAGGCGTCGTTTTCGAAAATACGCAGCTGGTCGTTCAGGTCGAGGCGGTAGCGCTTCAGTTCGGCATCAATGATGGACTGGGCGCGCTTGTCGCGCTCGATACCTTCGCGGGTGAACACCTGCACGTCGATCACGGTACCCACGGTGCCAGTCGGCACGCGCAGCGAGGTGTCTTTCACGTCGGAGGCTTTTTCACCAAAGATGGCGCGCAGCAGCTTCTCTTCCGGCGTCAGCTGGGTTTCACCCTTCGGCGTTACCTTGCCCACCAGTACGTCACCGGCTTCCACTTCGGCACCGATGTAAACGATGCCGGCTTCATCCAGGCGGCCTGCCATGCGCTCGGACAGGTTCGGAATATCACGGGTGATTTCTTCCGGTCCCAGCTTGGTGTCGCGGGAAACAACCGACAGTTCTTCGATGTGGATCGAGGTGTAGCGGTCTTCTGCCACCAGCTTTTCCGAGATCAGGATCGAGTCTTCGTAGTTGTAGCCGTTCCACGGCATGAAGGCGATGGTCATGTTCTGACCCAGCGCCAGTTCGCCCAGGTCGGTGGAGGCACCATCGGCCACCACGTCGCCACTGGCGATCTTGTCGCCCACCTTCACCACCGGACGCTGGTTGATGTTGGTGTTCTGGTTGGAGCGGGTGAATTTGGTGAGGTTGTAGATATCCACACCCACTTCACCAGCAACGGCTTCTTCGTCGTTTACACGCACCACGACACGGCCAGCATCAACATAGTCGACCACACCGCCGCGACGTGCAACAACGGTAGTACCGGAGTCAACCGCTACCGAACGTTCGATACCGGTACCGACAAACGGTTTTTCCGGGCGCAGGCACGGTACGGCCTGACGCTGCATGTTGGCACCCATCAAGGCACGGTTGGCGTCATCGTGTTCCAGGAAGGGAATCAGCGATGCAGCAACCGATACCACCTGACCGGTGGCCACGTCCATGTACTGTACGCGGTCCGGGGTGGCCAGAATGGTTTCGCCCTTTTCACGGCAGGTTACCAGTTCGTCGATCAGGGTACCGTCTTCGCCCAGCTCGGCGTTGGCCTGAGCAATGACGTAACGGCCTTCTTCGATGGCGGACAGGTAATCGATCTCGTTGGTTACCTTGCTATCCACCACCTTGCGGTACGGGGTTTCCAGGAAACCGAACTCGTTGGTACGTGCGAACACGGACAAGGAGTTGATCAGACCGATGTTCGGACCTTCCGGCGTTTCGATCGGGCATACACGACCGTAGTGGGTCGGGTGTACGTCACGCACTTCGAAGCCGGCACGTTCGCGGGTCAGACCGCCCGGGCCAAGAGCCGATACACGGCGCTTGTGGGTGATTTCCGACAGCGGGTTGGTCTGGTCCATGAACTGGGACAGCTGCGAGGAACCAAAGAATTCCTTGATGGCAGCGGATACCGGCTTGGCATTGATCAGGTCGTGCGGCATCAGGTTGTCGGACTCGGCCTGATTCAGGCGTTCCTTCACTGCGCGCTCTACACGTACCAGACCGGCACGGAACTGGTTTTCGGCCAGTTCGCCCACGGAACGGACACGACGGTTACCCAGATGGTCGATGTCATCGACTTCGCCACGGCCATTGCGCAGTTCGCACAGGATGGCAATCACGGAAACGATGTCTTCGGTGGACAGGGTACCTTCCATCACGTCACGGCGACCGGCAAATTTTTCACCGATCAGCGACTTGAACCACTCCGGAGTCTTCTCATCGAACTTGTACTGATAAGTACGCGAGCTGAACTTCATGCGGCCTACACGCGACAGATCGTAGGTTTCTTCGCTGAAGAACAGGCGCTGGAACAGCGCTTCTACTGCATCTTCGGTCGGCGGTTCGCCAGGACGCATCATGCGGTAGATGGCAACGCGTGCTTGCAGGCGATCCAGGCTGTCATCGGTACGCAGGGTTTGCGAGATGTAAGCGCCTTGGTCCAGATCGTTGGTGAACAGCACTTCAACCTGATCGATCTCGGCCAGGGCCAGCTTGGCCAGCAGCTCTTCGGTGATTTCTTCATTGGCGCGCGCCAGCACTTCACCAGTGTCAACATTGGTGACATTGTGCGACAGCACCTTGCCCAGCAGTACATCGGCCGGCACTTCAATGCGATCCAGCTGTGCAGTCTGGATATCGCGAATGTGCTTGGCGGTGATGCGCTTGTCCTTGGCAACAATCAGCTTGCCGTCAGCGGCGACGATGTCGAACTTGGCCACTTCGCCCTTCAGACGATCCGGTACCACGCGCATGAACACGCCGGTCTTGGTCAGGTAGAAGGTATCGAAGCTATAGAATTCGGACAGAATCTGTTCGTTGCTGTAACCCAGTGCCTTCAGCAGGATGGTCACCGGCATCTTGCGGCGACGGTCGATACGGAAGTACAGCAGGTCTTTCGGGTCAAACTCGAAGTCCAGCCAGGAACCACGGTAAGGAATCACGCGGGCGGAGAACAACAGCTTGCCAGAGGAGTGGGTCTTGCCGCGATCGTGCTCGAAGAACACGCCCGGGGAGCGGTGCAGCTGGGAAACGATAACGCGTTCGGTACCGTTGATGATGAAAGAGCCGTTGGTGGTCATGAGCGGAATTTCGCCCATGTAAACTTCATTCTCGCGCACTTCTTTTACCACCGGCTTGGACGACTCTTTGTCCAGGATGGTCAGACGGATACGGGCGCGCAGCGGAGCGGCATAGGTAATGCCACGCAGCTGACATTCCTGCACGTCAAACGGCGGCTCACCAAGAATGTAGTGAGCAAAATCAAGGCGGGCATAGCCATTGTGGCTATGGATCGGGAAGATCGACTTGAACGCGGCCTGCAGACCAGCATCCTTGCGCTGATCTAGCGGTACACCCAGTTGCAGGAAATCGGCATAAGAATCAATCTGGGTCGCCAACAGGAATGGGACATCGAGAACACTGGCGCGTTTCGCAAAGCTCTTACGAATACGCTTCTTCTCAGTAAACGAATAACTCATAGAGTCTCCATCGAGGTGGTAGTGGCGCAAGAAACCAAAAGTCAGCAGCCACGCCGGGTAATTGCTGGCTTTTACTATCTTTGTTTCGGCCAATTACAAGCGCAATAAGGCTGGCGGATTTCTCCGCCAGCCTCACCTTCTTTTTTCAAAGAAGATTATTTGATTTCAGCCTTGGCACCGGCTTCGGTCAGTTGCTTCAGAACTTCTTCGGCTTCAGCCTTGGCTACGCCTTCTTTCACGGTCTTCGGAGCGCCGTCAACCATGTCCTTGGCTTCCTTCAGGCCCAGGCCGGTGATAGCACGAACAACCTTGATCACGTTAACCTTGTTGTCGCCAGCGGCGTTCAGAACAACGTCAAACTCGGTCTTTTCTTCAGCAGCAGCAGCGCCACCAGCAGCCGGGCCAGCAACGGCAACGGCAGCAGCGGAAACGCCGAACTTCTCTTCGAACGCCTTAACCAGGTCGTTCAGTTCCATAACGGTCAGGCCAGCAACGGCTTCGAGGATGTCTTCTTTGGTGATTGCCATGTAAAAATCTCCTGAATTCTATAAGAATCAAATAAGTTAAGCGGCTTCGGCTTGCTTCTCTGCCAGTGCTGCCAGTGCGCGGGCGAAGCCTGCGACCGGAGCCTGCATAACGTAGAGAAGCTTGGACAGCAGTTCTTCGCGACTCGGGATGGACGCCAGCTCAGCAACCTGAGCAGCATTCAGTACCGCGCCATTGTAGGAACCTGCCTTGACGATGATCTTGTCGTCAGCCTTGGCAAATTGATGCAGCACCTTGGCAGCAGCAACCGGATCGGTAGAGATACCATAAACGAGCGGACCAACCATTTGATCGGCCAGCGCTTCGAATTGGGTACCAGCAACCGCACGGCGAACCAGCGTGTTCTTCAGAACGCGCAGGTAAACGCCTTGCTCACGCGCCTGAGCGCGCAGCTTGGTCATGCTGCTTACCTCGATGCCCCGATATTCGGCGATGACGAGGGTCTGTGCAGCTACCAGCTCGGCAGCTACAGCAGCGACGACTGCCTTTTTATCTTCGATATTGAGACTCAAGGTCTATCTCCTAGACTGAAATGAAGCAGAATGATTTCTGCTCCGCTTTGCAGCGGCGACCTGTATCAGGAGACAACATAGAGAAGGGAAACTGGTGCTCATGGGCGGAATTGAACCGCCGACCTCTCCCTTACCAAGGGAGTGCTCTACCCCTGAGCTACATGAGCCCTGAACTCTTCAGAAGCCTACTTTCGGGTACACCATCTGCGCAGGATGCAGGCCACCGGGCAGTGACTAGCGATTAAGCCTTGCGGCTCCTACGGTCTTTGACAATCTGGCAGGCAAGCCTGCCAGCCCAAAGCCAGTGGCAAGGTGGCAAGCCACCCTGCCGAACTCACATCAACTTAAGCGCTGACGGAGCTGGTATCTACACGAGCGCCAATACCCATGGTGCTGGATACGGCGATCTTTTTCAGATACACACCCTTGGCAGCTGCCGGCTTGGCTTTCACCAGGGCATCAACCAGAGCAGTAAAGTTTTCACGCAGGGCTTCAGCTTCGAAAGAAGCACGGCCGATAGTGGCGTGAATGATACCTGCCTTGTCGGTACGGTATTGAACCTGACCGGCCTTGGCGTTTTTCACGGCTTCGGCAACGTTCGGGGTTACAGTACCAACCTTCGGGTTCGGCATCAGGCCACGCGGGCCGAGGATTTGACCCAGTTGACCTACAACGCGCATTGCATCCGGGGAGGCAATAACTACGTCGAAGTTCAGGTTACCGGCTTTTACTTGCTCGGCCAGGTCGTCGAAACCGACAACTTCAGCACCGGCAGCCTTGGCGGCTTCGGCGTTGGCACCTTGAGCAAACACAGCAACGCGTACCGACTTACCAGTACCACGCGGCAGAACAACGGAGCCACGTACAACTTGGTCGGATTTACGCGGATCTACACCCAGGTTAACGGCCACATCAATGGACTCGTCAAACTTGGCGGTAGCGGCAGTCTTAACCAGGGCAATTGCTTCTTCAACAGCGTACAGCTTGTTGCGATCAACAGTTGCCTTCAGGGTTTGCAGGCGCTTGGAAATCTTGGCCATTTACACACCCTCCACTTCAAGACCCATCGAACGGGCGGAGCCGGCGATGGTGCGTACAGCGGCGTCCAGATCAGCAGCGGTCAGATCCGGCTGCTTGGTCTTGGCGATTTCTTCCAGCTGAGCACGGCTAACCTTGCCTACCTTGTCGGTATGCGGCTTGGCGGAACCGGACTTGATGCCAGCAGCCTTCTTCAGCAGAATGGTCGCCGGCGGCGTCTTCATGATGAAGGTGAAGGACTTGTCTGCATAAGCAGTGATCACAACCGGAATCGGCAGGCCCGGCTCGATGCCTTGGGTCTGGGCGTTGAACGCCTTGCAGAATTCCATGATGTTCAGACCACGCTGACCCAGGGCCGGACCGATCGGAGGAGACGGGTTGGCCTTACCAGCGGGCACTTGCAGCTTTACATAGCCGACAATTTTCTTTGCCACGATTGAAACTCCTAAAATGGGTATAGCGCGAGCGTGCACTCGCTTCCCGGACGAAAGCGCAACAGTATATACGCTTACAAACTAGCTGCCAAGTAGTATTACAGCTTTTCTACCTGACTGAAATCAAGCTCAACCGGCGTATCGCGACCGAAGATCTGCACCGATACGCGCAGCTTGTTGCGCTCGTAATTGACTTCATCCACAGAGCCATTGAAATCGTTGAAAGGACCGTCGGTAACGCGAACCTTTTCACCCACTTCAAACAGCACTTTTGGCTTCGGCTTTTCAACACCCTCTTGCATCTGCTGCATGATGGCATCGACTTCCTTCTTGGAAATCGGTGCCGGGCGGTTAGCCGTACCACCAACAAAACCGGTCACCTTGGGAGTACTCTTCACCAAGTGCCAGGTATCATCGGTCATGTCCATCTCGACCAACACATAACCGGGGAAGAACTTGCGCTCGGTAATGGAGCGACGGCCATTCTTGATGTCCACCACTTCTTCTACCGGAACGAGGATCTGGCCGAACAGATCAGCCACCTCGGAACGTTCAATGCGCTCACGCAGCGCTTTCTGCACACTTTTCTCAAAACCGGAATAAGCGTGCACAACGTACCAGCGCTTTGCCATTATCTACCTCGACCAAGAATTACATCGTAGAACAACCAGGACAGACCCGAATCCACCATCCACATGAACAGGGCCAGCACCAGAACGAAGACGAAAACCAGGCCGGTCATTTGCATGGCTTCCTTGCGGGTAGGCCATACGACCTTGCGCGCCTCAACAAGGGAATCATTGGCATAAGCCACGAATTCCTTGCCTGGAGTTGACAGCCAGACAGCACCAGCCGCCAGCACAACGCCAACAATGAATGCCAGAGCGCGCAACACACCCTGATCTTCGGGAATCATGTAGAAGCCAACAACACCGGCAACCACCAGCAGACCGGCCAGAGCCAGTTTGAGTTTATCTTGCATTTCCATGTGTGGAATGTTCTCTGCGCGTATGCGACAAAAGACCAACCGGCGCACAAGCGCCGGCTGGTCTTAATTGGCAGGCCAGGAGGGTCTCGAACCCCCAACCCTCGGTTTTGGAGACCGATACTCTACCAATTGAGCTACTGGCCTATAAACCTATTAATCAAGCAATAATCTTTGCTACCACGCCGGCGCCAACAGTACGGCCGCCTTCACGGATGGCGAAACGCAGACCTTCTTCCATAGCGATCGGGGCGATCAGTTCTACGGTGATTTCTACGTTGTCACCCGGCATTACCATTTCCACGCCTTCGGACAGGGTTACTGCACCAGTCACGTCGGTTGTACGGAAGTAGAACTGCGGACGGTAGTTAGCGAAGAACGGGGTGTGACGACCGCCTTCGTCCTTGCTCAGTACGTATACCGAAGCAGCGAACTTGGTGTGCGGGGTGATGGTGCCCGGCTTGGCCAGAACCTGACCACGCTCTACGTCTTCACGCTTGGTACCACGCAGCAGTACGCCTACGTTGTCACCAGCCTGACCTTGGTCCAGCAGCTTGCGGAACATTTCAACGCCGGTGCAAGTGGTCTTCGCAGTTGCCTTCAGGCCCACGATTTCCAGTTCTTCACCAACTTTAACGATACCGCGCTCTACACGACCGGTCACTACAGTACCACGACCGGAGATGGAGAATACGTCTTCGATCGGCAGCAGGAACGGCTTGTCAACTGCACGTTCCGGCGTCGGGATGTAGGAGTCCAGAGCAGCAGCCAGACGGAAGATGGACGGTTCGCCCATTTCGGATTGGTCGCCTTCCAGTGCCAGACGGGCCGAACCGATCACTACCGGGGTATCGTCGCCCGGGAAGTCGTAGGAAGACAGCAGATCGCGCACTTCCATTTCAACCAGTTCCAGCAGTTCTGCGTCGTCAACCAGGTCTGCCTTGTTCAGGTAAACGATGATGTACGGTACGCCAACCTGACGGGACAGCAGGATGTGTTCGCGAGTTTGCGGCATCGGGCCGTCAGCTGCGGAGCACACCAGGATCGCGCCGTCCATCTGGGCAGCACCGGTAATCATGTTCTTAACGTAGTCGGCGTGACCCGGGCAGTCTACGTGAGCGTAGTGACGTGCTTCGGTTTCGTATTCTACGTGTGCGGTATTAATGGTAATACCACGTGCCTTTTCTTCCGGCGCGCTGTCGATCTGGGAGTAGTCCTTGGCTTCGCCACCGAACTTCTTCGACAGAATGGTGGTGATCGCTGCGGTCAGGGTGGTCTTACCATGGTCAACGTGACCGATGGTGCCGACGTTTACGTGCGGTTTGGTCCGCTCGAACTTTTCCTTAGCCATGGCAAAATTTCCTGATTTGAATAACTACAAAACAAATGGGTGGTGCCCATGGGCAGAATTGAACTGCCGACCTCTCCCTTACCAAGGGAGTGCTCTACCCCTGAGCTACATGGGCCCTTTAACAGGCATTAACGCTTGGAGCGGGTGAAGGGAATCGAACCCTCGTCGTAAGCTTGGAAGGCTTCTGCTCTACCATTGAGCTACACCCGCCTGCAACAACTATACGGCTTTCAAACAACACGCCGCCAAGACGTAAAAAATTCTGGTGGGGGGAGAAGGATTCGAACCTTCGAAGGCTGAGCCGCCGGATTTACAGTCCGGACCCGTTGACCGCTGGGGTAACCCCCCCTGAGAGACCCGAATAGTATAGATACCCACTTCCATCGTCAACACCTGTTGCGCATTTTTTTTAATTATTTTTGCCACCGAATGAACAAAGCCCCGCAATCTGCGGGGCTCTGCTTTTTACATCAACGACTTAGCCAGAATCAGGCTTTGCCGGAAATGATCAGGTATTTTGCATGCAGCTGTTCCTGGGTCTCCGGGTGAGCCGGATCCAGCGGGATGCAGTCGACCGGACAGACTTGCTGGCACTGCGGCTCGTCATAATGACCAACACACTGCGTGCACAAATTGGGGTCGATCTGATAGATCTCTTCGCCCTGGGAGATGGCGTTGTTCGGGCATTCCGGTTCACAGACGTCGCAGTTGATGCATTCGTCGGTAATCATGAGAGACATAGTAATTTCCTCAAGTATTCACAGTATTGATTCTGTCATCCGCCTGCCACAGTCGCAAGTTCGCCCCGTTATATCCTTATGCGGCAACCTGCAGGCGTATTACAGCGATTCTTGTTGGGTCGGTCTTGCCAATGCGTAATGTACTGACGCGGCCTTGTCCTGTTTGACGACGTCCCACCCGTGCATGTCATCCGGCCAGTGCCTTGCCTCGAAGTACACCACACCGTCTGCTGTCAGCAGATTGGCCAGCAACGGCATTACCTGCTGTAGCAATGTCGAGTCATAGGGTGGATCCAGAAAGATGACATCAAACTGTTCGCGGCAGCTTTTCACGTAGTGGATGGCATCCATGGCAACTACTTCTATATGTGTTGCTGCCAACAGCTGGCGATTTGCCTTGAGCGACTCAAGCACCTTGCGGGATTTTTCCACCATGACCACGCGAGCTGCCTCACGTGATGCGGCTTCAAACCCCAACGCCCCGCTGCCGGCAAACAAGTCGAGGCAGCGTTTGCCATACAGCTCCTGCCCCAGCCAGTTGAAGACGGTTTCTCTTACCCGGTCTGGCGTTGGCCGCAAACCTTCCGCATCAGGGAAGGGCAACAGGCGGCGGCGATACTGGCCGCCGATGATACGCACTTTGTTTCGCTGCTGATTCATGATGCCTTGACTGAAAACACAAGGGCGAGAGTTTACTCTTTTCCCGCCTGGCATGCTGTATCGCAAGCAGTTTGGGGCTTAAGGTGTAGCGCCCACCGTCACAATCTGCATCTGCTGCATCACAATCCGGCGTCTCCAGGCATCACGGATCTGCGCGGTCGTCACGGCGGCAACAGCGCGGGAATAGTCCTGCAGATAGCTTAATGGCAATTGATACTGCCCCATGGTCGCCAAGTACGGCAGTAGTTTTCCATTGTTGTCGTAGCGCAGGGGAAAGCCGCCGATGATATTGGCCTTGGCTTGCTGCAGCTCGGCTTGGGTTGGGCCATCCTCTATATAGGTATTCAGCACCTCACGTGTTGCCTGCAGTGCGGCTGCCGCCTCGGCATTGCGGGTAGCAAGTGTGATGACAAACGGCCCGGCCTGTTGCAAGGGGGTGAAATGACTGCTCACCCCATAGGTAAGTCCACGCCGGCTTCGTAGTTCCTGCATCAGCCTCGCATCGAAACCACCGCCGCCAAGGATATAGTTGCCAACGATCAGAGCGTAGTAGTCCGGATCATCACGCTTCAATACCGGCATACCCAGCGCAATATGGGTCTGACTACCAGGTCGTAACAGCTGCAGCGGTGCGGCGGCGGCCTGCGGGGTGACCTCTGGAATGGCAGGCAACACCGCCTTGCTTGTAGGCAAATCCTTTAATAAGTTATTGACCAGTTTCTCGGCTGCCGGACGGTTGATATCGCCGACGATGGAAACCACGGCCGCTGCGGCCCGGTAGTGTTGTCGCCAGAAGGTCTGCAGATCATCCTGCTGGATTGCCTGCAGGCTTTTCTTGGTAATGAAAGCCGATTTGCCATAGGGATGGGTGCCATACATGCGCTGCCGCAACATGATATCGGCCACGGCGCCGGCATCCTCCTGCCGTTGTTGCAAGCTATCAATGGCACGTTGCCGCTCCCGCTGCAGCGCACTGACTGCAAAACGGGGCTGTGACAGTTCACTGGCGGCCAGCGCGATGGCGCTCTGCAGCTGGGCCGGGCGCGTCATTGTGCGCAGCCGCAGTCCGGCGCTTTCCACATCGGCAAATCCGTTCAATTGCGCAGCACTACTGGCTAGTTGCTGCTGGATAGCCTCCTCATCCAGATTGCCGGCACCGGCATCCAGCAAGCTGGCCACCATGGCGGCCAGCCCTTCCTTGCCTGGCGGGTCACGGCGGCTGCCGGCATCAAAGTCTACCCGGACATCCAGCATCGGATTGCCATGAGCTTCCACCAGTAGTACCCGTGCCTGCTGAGGGCTGACCCAGGACTGAATCTCCACGGCATGCGCCAGCATGCTGGCCAGTGTCAGCATGCAAGCCAGTGCAATTGGTTTAGCGGACAAGGCCATCTCCCTTTAATTGATTGCCGGCAGCCGGCTTCCCTCCCCGGCCGTGCAGTGTCAATACCGTGAGCTGGGCATCCTGCAACGACGCTGCGGCCTGTCTGACTTGCGCGGCAGTCACTTGCTGCATGTGCTTCCTGATGAGATCCCGGTTACGCCAGGAAAAACCCAGTGACTCCAGCGTACCGATCTGCATGGCCTGGGCAAACAGCGAATCCCGCTGGTAGATTTCGTCTGCATCCAATTGCAGGCGGACACGCGCAAGCTCCTGTTCGCTGACGCCATGCTCGACAATTTCTTGCAGCTGTTGTCGGATAGCCGCTTCCAGTTCGTTTGGCTGCCGGCTCATCGCTTGGCTGGCAGTAATAGTAAACAGGGCCTCTCCACGCCCCATCATGTCGTAGTCTGCTGCGGCATCGTGCGCTTGTACCCCACCGCGCACCATATTACGTGGCAAGCGTGCCGCAGAATCTCCCGACAATACGGCCTCCAGCAAGGCGTAAGCATAGGCTTGCTCATCGCTGGTCGTCCGGAGTCCCGGCACATGCCAGGCCATGGTCAGGTAATTGAGCTGCGACGGGGCACTTATCTCTACCCGCTTGATACCCTGCTGCAGTGGTTCCCGTTGCGGATTGCGCACGGGCAGGCTTGCAGCAGGCAATTTGCCAAAATAGTGGTCTGCCTGTTCAATCACCCGAGCCGGATCAACATCGCCAACCACCACCAGGGTGGCATTGTTTGGTGCGTACCACTGCCGATACCAGTTACGCAGATCTTCAGCGCGGGCATGTTGCAGATCATCCATCCAGCCGATTACCGGATAGCGCACCGGATTGGCCACAAAAGCATTGGCATGCAGCGCCTCCTGCAGCAAGCCGACTGGCTGGTCGTCCGTGCGCATGCGCCGCTCTTCCTTAACTACTTCCAGCTCGCGGCGGAAGGACGACTCATCAATCAGCAGATTGGCCATGCGGTCTGCTTCCAGCTCAAGCTCCAGAGGCAGCTTGTCAGCCGACAGCTGGGCAAAATACACCGTGTAGTCGCGGCTGGTAAATGCATTTTCCTTGCCGCCCGCCTGAGCAATCCGGCGAGAGTACTCGCCATCAGCCACCTTGGCAGTCCCCTTGAACATCATGTGCTCCAGCAAATGCGACAGGCCGGTGTGTCCATTGACCTCATCCACACTTCCCACCCGATACCACAGCTGCGAAACCACCACTGGGGAACGCGCATCGCGCTCAACCACAATCTTCAGCCCATTACGCAATGTCGCCTCTAACGGTTCGGCCCCCACCACGCCGACCAGCAGGATGAACACGGCCCCGATCCACCCTGATTTTGCTTTCATCACCATCGTTTCTGCCCAGTTGCTGATTTAAGGATACAATTTAGCCATTTATCGCCCTCCCAGACTACGCAGACGCATGTTTAGTTTCTTCAAGAAAAAACCAAAACCGGTTGAAACCCCGGTCATCGCCCCCCAGACCGAGGCATCCAGCGTACCGCTCGCTGAGTCCAGCCCTGCTGATATTGCAGCGCCTATTCCGGCCGCCGATCCTGTTGCTACGCCAGTCACCAGCCTAGCGGCCCCGGCACCGCAAGCCGAAGCCGTAGTGCCTGAGGAGACGCCAGCAAAAAAACCAAGCTGGACCGAACGCCTGAAAGCTGGTCTTTCCAAAACCCGTGACAAGCTGGGTAAATCGCTGGCGGGCCTGTTTGGCGGCGGCAAGATTGACGAAGAGCTGTACGAGGAACTGGAAACCGTCCTGCTGACTGCCGACATGGGCATGGATGCTACGGTACACCTGCTGCAGGACGTGCGCGAGCGCGTCAGCCTGAAGGGCCTGAAGGACGCCAGCGAGCTGAAAGGCGCGCTGAAGGACTCGCTCAACCAACTGATTCAGCCTTTGGAAAAATCGCTGGATGTCAGTGGCAAAAAGCCCTTTGTCATCATGATGGCCGGGGTGAACGGTGCTGGCAAAACCACCTCCATCGGCAAGCTGGCTAAATACTATCAACTGCAAGGCAAGAGCGTGCTGCTGGCTGCTGGCGACACCTTCCGCGCCGCCGCGCGCGAGCAGTTGATGGCCTGGGGTGAGCGCAACAATGTCACCGTGATTGCCCAGCAAGGCGGCGATGCCGCTGCCGTGTGCTACGACGCCATTCAGGCTGCCACCGCGCGTGGTATCGACATCGTGCTGGCGGATACCGCCGGTCGCTTGCCCACCCAGCTGCACCTGATGGAAGAAATCAAGAAAGTGAAGCGTGTTATCCAGAAAGCCCTGCCGGATGCACCGCACGAGGTGATTCTGGTGCTGGACGCCAATATAGGCCAGAACGCCATCAGCCAGGTAAAAGTGTTTGATGATGCGCTGGGCCTGACCGGCCTGATCCTGACCAAGCTGGATGGCACGGCCAAGGGTGGCGTCATTGCCGCGATTGCCAAGCAACGTCCGATTCCGCTACGGTTTGTCGGAGTTGGAGAAAGCATTGACGATCTGCGCCCGTTCAACAGCAAGGATTACGTCGACGCTTTGTTCGACTGATTATCTGCCTCATCTCAGCCACGCCGGCGGCTTGCCGCCGGCATCGTGTTACCGGATCAAGGGGAATCCAGCGCATGATTCAGTTTGACCAGGTCACCAAGCGTTATCCCGGTGGCAACGAAGCCCTGAAGAATCTTTCCTTTACCATCGACAGCGGCGAAATGGCCTTTCTGGCAGGTCACTCCGGTGCGGGCAAATCAACCCTGCTCAAGCTGGTAGCCGGCATCGAACGCGCGACCAGCGGCAGCGTGATTGTCAGCGGACACAATCTGTCCAAGCTGCGCAACAGCCAGATTCCCTATGTCCGTCAGCATATCGGCATGGTATTTCAGGATCACAAGCTGCTGTTTGACCGCACGGTGTTTGACAATGTAATGCTGCCGCTGGACATCATCGGCTTTGATCGTCGCGATGCCGCACGCCGGGTGCGTGCCGCACTGGACAAGGTGGGCCTGCTGTCCAAGGAAAAATCCATGCCCATCCGCCTGTCAGGTGGTGAGCAGCAGCGCCTGTGCATTGCCCGCGCAGTCGTCCATCGTCCCAGCCTGCTGCTGGCGGACGAGCCATCGGCCAATCTTGACCGTGCCTACGCACTGGACATCATGGAGTTGTTCAAATCCTTCCATCAGGTAGGCGTCACCGTGGTGATTTCCGCGCACGATGAAACCCTGATGGAAGACTATGGCCGTCGTATCATCCGGTTGAAAGAAGGGCAGTTCGCCGCATGAAACATTACCTGTACCTGAACTGGCAAAGCGCACGCCAGGCACTGAACAAGATTGCCCGCCAACCATTTGGCAGTCTGCTCACCCTGCTGATGCTGTCCATTGCGCTGGCCCTGCCGCTTTCACTCTACCTCACCGTCAGCAGCATCCAGGAGTGGGCCGGTCGGCTGACTGCCACGCCGCAGATCACCCTGTTCATGGAACAATCCGCCGAAGAAGCTGACTTGGCGGCGGTTTCCACTACGCTGACCAAACACCCGCGTATCCAAAGCTTCAGCTTTGTCGGTAAAAAGCAGGCACTGAATGATCTGGAAAAGCGCAACGGTCTTTCCGGTCTGAGCGACGGACTGATTGACAACCCCCTGCCGGATGCCTTTGTGGTCACCCCCAAAACACTGGAACCACATGAACTGGAAATGCTGCAAAAAGAGCTTTCCGGCCTGCCCATGGTGGAATCGGCCCAATTTGACGCACGCTGGGCCAAGCGACTGTACGGCATGGTGGAACTGGGCAAGCAGCTAACCTGGTTTCTGGGCGGCGCACTTGGCATCGCCCTGGTACTGGTTACGCATAATGCGGTACGGATGCAAATTCTGGCTCGCCGTGATGAAATCGAAGTAGCCAAGCTGATTGGCGCGCCAGACAGCTTCATCCGTCGGCCCTTTATGTACCACGCCATGTGGCAGGGGCTACTGGCTGGCCTGGCCGCCTGGGGCCTGACCAGTTGGCTGGTGATGACCGCCAACCCGGCCATTCACGACTTTGCCCAGCTTTACAACGAACGGGTATCGCTACGCGGATTGAATCTCACCGAACTACTGGTGGTACTGGCAGTTTCTGCCCTGTTGGCCATGCTGGGTGCACGGCTGGCATCAGACCACCACCTGCGGAAAATTCAACCTCGTTAACAATCCATTCCTTTCCTCTGCGGCTGGATTTCGCATAATGTGACATCCAGCTAGCGCGCACTTCTTGGTCTTTTCTGCGATTTGCCTCGTAAAAAACTATCGGCACCATAGAAAAATTCATTGACGCTGGAACCTTTGCTTGCTAGCACTCTCTATATGCGAGTGCTAAGATAGCACTACCCAAGGAGGTAGTTACACTGATGACCACAACATTTGCCTTGCCCGTTCCATCGTCCAGCGGCAGCCTGGAGCAATACATCCAGGCGGTGAACAGTGTTCCCATGCTGACCCCCGAACAGGAGACAGAGCTGGCCACACGCTTCCAGCAAGACAATGATCTGGAAGCTGCCCGCCAGATGGTGCTGTCGCACCTGCGTGTCGTCGTATCGATTTCGCGTGGCTATGCCGGTTACGGCCTGCCACAGGCCGACCTGATCCAGGAAGGCAATATCGGCCTGATGAAAGCGGTAAAGCGCTTCGAGCCGGGCCGTGGCGTACGCCTGTTTTCCTTTGCCGTACACTGGATCAAGGCCGAAATCCACGAATTCATCCTGCGCAACTGGCGCTTGGTGCGCATTGCCACCACCAAACCGCAACGCAAGCTGTTCTTCAATCTGCGTAGCATGAAGAGCAGTTTTTCCGCCCTGAGCGAAAACGAGGCGCGGCAAATTGCCGAAGACCTTGGCGTAAAGCCGGAAGAAGTACGGGAAATGGAAACCCGCATGAGCGGGCAGGACATCGCCTTGATGGCGGATGATGGCGACGACGAGGGTTACGCCCCCATCGACTGGCTGGCTGACGCTCATCACGAACCCACCCGTGCACTTGAGCGCAAGGCCTTCGATCACCTGCAAACCGAAGGCATCGAATACGCACTGTCCTCGCTGGATGCACGCAGCCGCCGCATTGTCGAGGCGCGCTGGCTAGCTGATGATGGCGGTGCCACCCTGCACGAACTGGCCGCAGAATTTGGTGTTTCGGCCGAGCGTATTCGCCAGATCGAAGCCAAGGCCTTGGGCAAGATGAAAACAGCACTGAGCGAAGGCGTGGTCATCGACAACTGACCGCCACACCGTTGCAGCAAAAAGCCCGCGTTTTTCAACGCGGGCTTTTTCATGATCAGGCTGCTGATTGAATATTTCAGGCAATACCGGCAAGTGCAGGATCAATCTCCAGCCAAGATGCCTGGCATACTCATCCTTACTCGCCCTCTCCACCACGGTACTTGGCTGGCAGACGGTCAAATACCTGCTGTGCCACTGCGCGCAAGGGCAGCCATTGCGGCACATCCTCATCGATATCGTCCAGATAATCCTTGGCATAGGTCGGAAAAGACGCCAGCGCCGTAGCCACCGTAGCCTTTGCTTCAGCCTCCCGGCCTGCCAGTGCCAACATCTGCGCCTTCTTCATCATCACATCCGGATAAGGACGGAAAGCGGTCAGACGCTCCTCCCACTGCAGCTTCTGGGTCAGATTGGATGTGTCAGCGCTCAGATAATCATCCAAGGTACTCAGCGCATGGTAAGCAAACAGCGGGTGCTGCTCCATGATTTCCGCCAGACGCTGCTGTCGCTTGGCATCACGTGCCGGATTATCTGTTTGCGTATACAGGCCAACCAGTTCGTTATACGTCGACCAGGTCACAACCGACAGATAACCGATAAAAGCAATCCCCACCATCCACAAGCAATAAACCCACCAGCCTGCGCGGCGAGTCTGCGCTGGCGACATCGAAGCAAACACCGCCAGCATGGCCAGGAAGTACAGATACCACAGCGGGTATTCCAGCATGCTGTGAATCAGGGTCACAGCCATGCAGCCCAGTGCCAGCATGCCTTCGGCCTCGGCACGCTCGGTGAAGAAAGGCCACACCACCCAGGCAAAACCACCTACCACCGCCAGGGTAATCGGCAGGCCCATCTCAGCCAGTAGCTGCAGAATCAGATTATGGCAATTGGTAAACAGACCGCTGTTAAAACCTGCACTGGCAAATTGCGGCAAGGGCTGCAAACGCACACTTTCCGCCGCGTATTGCGACCAACCCACACCCCACAACGGATGCGACTTGAATGTCAGCCAGGCCTTGCCCATCTCGGCAATGCGACGTGAACCCATATCGTCGCCATTGGCAGCCAGACGCTCCATACCAGACGCATTGCTCACGCTCGCATGGGTAAACAGCGACACCAAATGATTGACCAACGGCAAGGCAAACTGCGCGGCAAAAATCACAATGCACGACAGCAGCATCGCCCACATCAAGCGGCGTGATTCAGCACCGCGCATGCGCCAATGCCACAATCCGCCCAATAGCGTTAGCGCCAGCAGATACAACATGGTGGTGCGGGACGCGGCATAGGCCAGCATCAAGCCAAGCCAGATCACCAGCACGGCCAGCCAGCCACGCGCCAGCCGATCGACTGCAAACAGGTACACGCCGCTGATGACCGACCACATCAGGTAATGGGCGTACTGATTGCGCTGGCCAATGTGGCCAAAGATATTGGTGGTGGGGTGGGTACTGTCATAAAACAGGCCCAGCGTATGCGCCAGCCCGGTGAGCTGCGCCAGACCGATCAGCGACTGGATCAGCCCACCCACAATAATGGCGCGCGCCAGCCATACCGCAAATTCACGGCTGCCAAATGTCTGCTGCAGGCTATAAGCCAAACCTGCCAGCAAGGCCACGGCCAGCCAGGCCAGCGCCGTGGCATAGGTCATTCCTGGAAACAGGGCATGTACCAACTGTGGCTGAACGGCCCAGAGCAAGGCCAGCAGCAGACACCACCAGCTGGCGCGGGGGACTCGTTCAAACAGCATGCCGCTTGGCAACAGAAACAAAGCGGAAATCAGCATCAGCCACACCACGTTCATTTCACCGAACCACTGCGGCAGTGGCACAAAATGAATGCGGGATGCAAAAGGCAGAATGGCGATCAGGCAGAATGCCAGCAAAGCCAGACGGCGGGAGAGTGTCGGGAAGGACATGATGGAATCAGGGCCGAAAGCAAAACAGGGAGGATACCGCATGTCAGCCGGTGAAGACACCGCCAGCCAAGAATGGCCGACGGTACTTGCCGGGATCAGAAGATTGCTTTGCGGGTGACGGGAGCGGCGACGGTCATAACAGTAGCAACCCTTCGCTCATCAGTTATGTTAGCTGGGTTACCGTAAACGTAAGCCGCACGCGCTGCCATGGCCTTGATTTCATCTAACGAGGGATCAGACAATTTGCTGAGCTCCGCTGAGAATGCCGGTATAAAATCTGGGTAATTTGTTATACCCAACGCCATAGCCTCACGCGCTTTTTCTGGCTGTTTATCCATTGAATACAAAATAGCCAATTTAAAAAGCAACTGAGAATAAGGCATGGTTTGCACCATTTTCTCGATTGTTTTTATTTTATACTGCAATTGACTGCGCGAAGGCAGCAAGTAATTGGACAAAACCAGCTCCGCCTCTGGACGCCATAATGGATTTTTTGCAATCTCCTGCAACCTTCCAACTCGACGAATATCCTCCTTAACATCAGAAACAGGATTGTTAAAAGTAACCAAATCCCAGAAAATTCGATAACCAAAGGTAAAATTCGCAACACAAGCAATAACTACGAATACCGAGGCGACAGCAGCCAATCGTGGATTAATCTGCAATACACGACATGGCAAAGGTGACAATGCACAAACTAACAATAGCATAGACAGAAACGGCCAATACCAGAGAGGGTATTCAAGCATGCTATGACCAAGAATAATTGATGCAATAGTAATTAATAGTAAATTTTCTAAACTTTGATTACCTTTAAAAAAATATGGCAACAAACAATAAAAAAGTCCTCCCAACACAATAGCTGAACCAGCCAACCCCGTCTCGGCCAACAATTGAAATATCAAATTATGGCAATTAGTAAACAGCCAACTCTCTGGAAATTTTGGCAACCCAGAGTTCAACTCCATCAATACAGAATAATGAGCATAATTACCCAAACCAACACCCAGCAAGGGATGCTCTAGAAAGATATATATTGCTTTGGTCCACTCCACCCAGCGACGCGCCCCCATACCAGCGTCTAGGATCCGATCCGAACCACTTTGAAGTTGAATGGACAGTCCAAGCGAATTCAAAATTAAATTAATTTGATGGCCAAATACTTGTACAATTGCCAACAATATTACAGCAATTGCCAATGCAACTACCATGCGCCCTACCTCGGCATCATACCGTGTACGTCGCAACCAAAACCACGCCAAGCAACACATAATGAGCGCATAGCCCATCGGCATTCTTGAGCCACTCCAACCAATCAGAAGTACAAGCAAAAATGCGGACAAAACAAATACACCCAGCCGCATTTTTCGTATAGCATACAAATAACTTCCAGCTGCAATTCCCCAACCTAAAAAATCCGCAAAATGATTACGCTGCCCGGCATTACCAAATATACTACCTGTTCGATTATTTACATCATAGATTACCCAACCATTTAAAATTTTAGCCAAATCCACAACCTGCGCAAATCCAAAAATAGCTTGCACGAGTGCAGCAACAAAAATAATTTGCGCCAATATTCTAATCAAATCTCGCCGATTTGCACCGATGATATTTACATGCAACCCAGAAAATAAAAAAAACAGCAACATCAGTATTAGTACAGGAATTATCACTACCCCCTGCGAGGAAGCCTGCACAACAACAACAAATAGCAATATAAAAATATTAATTGCAGGCAGAGTGAATCCGGAGCGACGGAAAATGTTAAAAACCAAACAAGTCGCTATAAGCAGCAAGGCCAAACCAGAAAAGTACCAATCTGCAAGTGGCGCATAGCGCACAAAACTAAATAGTGGCAGGATAATAGCCAAGCCAAGCAACCAGGCATAACCATGGCTCAAGGAAATACGCATACATCCCTTTCAGGAATACAAAAAAAGGGTGCATAAAGCACCCTTTTTTTCTGTCGATCAAAAATTAGCGGCAGTTAGCAGGCAGATATTTCGCATTAATACCATTCGTTGTTGCCGAGCCGCAAACCCAAGTCACACCACCACTAGCCAAGGTACCGGTCAGAGAGAAAGAATTGTGGGTGCTATCAATGGTGCCACCGATATTATTCATCGTAACCGTTACCGTACCTGTTGTGTTGGTGGTACCCATTGCGTAGGCGATACCACTTACATTGGTAGTGCTGCTAGATGTGAAATAATTACCACCCGAAGCAGTAGAAGGAAATGCATTATTAGTGATTGCCGACTCGGCAATGGCAGTCTTGGCAGCATCCGCCATAGTCAGACCTTCAGTAACCTTGGCACGAACGGTGTAATCCTGGTATGCCGGAATGGCGATAGCCGCCAAGATACCGATGATTGCCACAACAATCATCAATTCGATGAGGGTAAAACCCTGCTGGATTTGCTTTTGCATAAAATACTCCTTGAAATTACCGACACGATGACGGCAGATAATTGGGATACTGACTACTACCTGAACAAACCCAATGAATGGCATTACTACTGTCCATACTTGGAGTCAGTACAACTTGTAAGCCAGAAGCAACTGAACTGGAAAATGAAACTGTAATGACACTGACACCACCGCTAGCGCTAACTTGCAGATCACTCACGTAGTTTCCTACAATTTGCGTAGGCATACCCGCACTTGCATTGCTACTAGGCCATAAATTATTCGAAATATAATATTCACTTACCGTAGTTTTTGCGAAATCAGCAAACGCAATGCCCTCTGCGACTTTTGCTCTGACCGTGTAATCCTGATACGCCGGTATCGCAATCGCGGCCAGAATGCCGATGATGGCCACCACAATCATCAATTCAATCAAGGTAAAACCGTTATTGCCCCGCATGACCCTCTCCGTGGTATGCACTGCCTGCATAATGCAGAAAGCGTGCCAAGTGGTGGCAGCCTTTGTTTTCAGGGCGGTGGCCCATCGCTCGCCCTGCATAGCACGTCATCATGTGACGTTTTTTGTCAGTTCGAAGCAGCATGAGCGCCTGTGTTAGCATCCTGCCATTCACGCTTACAGGAGATCTCATGAGCAATCAGGACTGGCTGACACGCAGCCTGGCCAGCGTCTGGCACCCATGTACCCAGATGAAGCGCCACGAAACCCTGCCCATCATCCCGGTGGCCCGTGCCGAAGGCGTCTGGCTGGAAGATTTTGATGGCAACCGTTATCTGGATGCGGTCAGCTCCTGGTGGGTCAATCTGTTTGGCCATGGCCATCCGCGCATCAAGCAGGCCATTCGCCAGCAACTGGATGATGTGGAGCATGTCATGCTGGCCGGGTTTACCCACAAGCCGGTGATCGAGTTGTCCGAGCGGCTGTCCGCGCTGACCGGCCTTGGCCATGTGTTCTACGCATCTGATGGCGCGAGCGCTACCGAAATCGCCCTGAAGATGAGCTTTCATTACTGGAAAAATATCGGCCAAGCGGATAAGTGCCGCTTCATCAGCCTGGACAATAGTTATCACGGTGAAACTGCCGGGGCACTGGCGGTGACCGATGTGCCGCTGTTCTCCGCCACGTATGCACCCTTGCTCAAGCCTGGTGTGCGGGTACCGTCACCGGATGCACGGCTGGCACGTCCGGGGCAGAGTGCGGAAGACGTGGCCAGGGCCGCCATTCGTTCACTGGAAAATGTGCTGGCCAAGAAGGCCGGCGAGATGGCCGCCATCATTGTTGAGCCGCTGGTGCAGGGTGCGGCTGGCATGGCCATGTACCACCCGGTTTACCTCAGCGAGCTACGCCGTCTGTGTGACCAATATCAGGTACACCTGATTGCAGACGAGATTGCCGTTGGTTTTGGCCGTACCGGAACCCTGTTTGCCTGCGAACAGGCCAATATCAAGCCGGATTTTCTCTGTCTGTCCAAAGGCATTACCGGTGGTTTTTTACCACTGTCCTGCGTGCTGACTACCGACACCATCTACCAGGCTTTTTATCACGACGATGTCACCCGAGGTTTTCTGCACTCGCACAGTTATACCGGCAACGCCCTGGCCTGCAGCGCTGCGCTGGCCGTACTGGACATCTTTGCCGATGAAGACATCATTGCGCGCAATCGTGAACTGGCTGCCTGCTTCAATGCCATTCTTGCCCCATTGGCGGCACGTGACGACGTACGCCACTTCCGCCATGTGGGCATGATCTGGGCCTTTGATGTCGACAGCCCACGCGCAGACTTTGCACAAGCATTTTTCTCGGCCATGCTGAAGCAAGGCTGCCTGGTAAGGCCCATTGGCAAAACGGTGTATTTCATGCCGCCCTATGTCATGCAGCCCGAGGAGATGGAGCAGCTGTTCCAGGCCACTTGCACGGTGCTGGATGCGCTACATCAAGAAAGCAATGTGTTGACCGGGCCGGTCACCGCCCTGCCGTGAGTATTACCTTGCCTTGCTGGGCTTGATTCAAATAGCATGGCGTATGCATGATGCGGGAAAGCGTGGCACAGCGCGGCTTTCCCGCTTTCCTACCGCCTGTTTTACCTGCCTTGCATAGGACGCACGATGCAGCTTGCCTTGCCCGCTCTGGATATGGATCCGCGATTGGTAGATACCAACCCTGACAGCGTTGCCAACTGGGTAGAACGCTTGCCGTATACCGACCTGCATGAATGCGGTCGCCAGCTGCTGGATGCCCTGCGCAACCTCAATCGCACGCCCATGGAAGTGGGCAACCGCCACAAGCTGTTGCTGCAGTACTTGAAGGGGCTGGATCGCTACTATCCGGCACTGGAAAGCGACATCATCCAGACCGACCTGACATCGGCACCACGCACCCGCCAGTTGGCCATGCTGGGAGAGGCACTGTTCGAAGCTGTCTTCGTTGCCTTCAAGCTGACCCTGACCGAGCGGCTGGCCAAGCGTGGCTTGCTTGAGCGGGAACAGCAACGTATTGAGCTGCTGTTGTACACCATGATGGCCGCCCGCCAATTGCTGAGCATCTGCTGCCAGAGCTACAGCCCCCCGCCAGCCCATTTCTGGTACGACTGCCACCAGCTGTACAGCTTTGCACTTGGACGCGGCTGGCAGGACAAGCATCTGGAAAAAGACGATTCTCCCGCAGCCATTTACCGGCAAATCCTGCTACTGGGGCTCACCTCCACCAACCGGCTGTCCATGCCGGAACTACTGGTAGCCAAGCAGTTGATTATGGATCTGGCCCACCAGGCAGGCCTGATCCCGGTAGAAGCCATCCAAGGCCAGGCGCACGGCTATCTGGTGGATGCCAGCCGCGACGAACCACCACGCTTCATGCGCATTCAAGCCGACAGCCTGGATGCCGGCTGTTACCTGCTTGACCTCAGCCCGGCCATCACCGTGCTGTCGCATAGCATCGAGCAGCTTACCAAGGTGCAAAACACCAGCAGCAACCCCAGCCAGACCCAGGATGAGCTGAACCTGCTGCAATCGCTGGCCGCCGAATGGCAGCAACCACGCCGCCGGCGTCACCAGCGCCTGCCCATTCAGGAAGTAATCGAGCTGATTTCCACCGTTCCGTCCATTTGGTATCGCTGCAACGGCATGAGCTGGGTCCAGAACGGCAACGAACAATCCGCGCCATCACCCACTACCCGCGCGCCACCACCACCCAGCCTGTTTGTGGTGGTAAACCAGAGCGCCACCGGCTACCTGCTGCGCGGTCAGGCGCGTGGCCAGACACTGCGCGCCGGTGAGGCCATTCTGCTAACCCAGCCAGGCAAGCCGGATTCAGCGCAGCTGTGCATGATCTGCTGGGTATCACTGCTGCCCGATGGCGTGGATGTGGAGTGCGGAGTGGAAATTGTGGGCAGCCGACCCCAGGCGGTCATGCTGATCCCCACCATCACCCACCTGGCCGATACCCCCCAGTTTGCTCTGCATCTGCCAGCCATGCCCGCGCTGCGCCGCCCGCCCCTGCTGCTGATGCAGGGACGGCTGTTCAGCCGACTGCGTGAATTCCGCCTGTGGAACGACAAGGGCGAAGTGCTGATCCGCACCTCGCGGCTGGACAAGCAGTCCCCCCATTTCCAGCTGATGGAATATCGCGACAGCGACCACTTCTGAACCAGGTCACTGCGCCACGGCCAGGCAGTTTGCGGTACACTGACAGGCTTGATATTCATTGCCAGCAAGGGATTTTGTATGCGTTCGGTGATTCATGCCGCCAGCCGTATCGTGGTGAAGGTGGGCTCCAGCCTGGTAACCAATGACGGCAAGGGACTGGACCTGGCCGCACTGGCGCGCTGGGCTGCCGAAATTGCCGAACTGAAGCGGCGCGGTAAACAAGTGGTACTGGTTTCCAGCGGTGCAATTGCCGAAGGTTGCCAACGGCTGGGCTGGTCGGTACGCCCCAAGGGAGTCCATGAGCTGCAAGCAGCCGCCGCCGTCGGCCAGATGGGCCTGTGCCAGGCGTATGAAACCGCCTTTCGCGCCTTTGGCCTGAAAACCGCCCAGATTCTGCTGACCCACGAAGACCTGGCCGACCGCACCCGCTATCTGAATGCACGCACCACCCTCACCACCCTGCTGAATCTCAATGTTGTTCCCATCATCAACGAGAACGACACCGTGGTGACTGACGAAATCCGCTTTGGCGACAACGACACGCTGGGCGCGCTGGTCACCAATCTGATTGAAGCCGATGCGCTGATCATCCTGACCGATCAGCAAGGCCTGTATACCGCAGACCCGCGCAAACATCCGGATGCCGTCTTTGTACATGAGGCACAAGCTGGCGATGCCGCGCTGGAAGACATGGCCGGTGGCGTTGGTTCCAGCGTAGGCACCGGCGGCATGATCACCAAGATTCTGGCAGCCAAACGCTCCGCCCGCAGCGGTGCCAATACCGTGATTGCCTGCGGTCGTGAGCATGATGTGCTATCCCGCCTGGCTGACGGCGAAGGCATCGGTACCCAGCTGCTGGCACCCACCACCCGCATGGCAGCGCGCAAACAATGGCTGGCCGACCACCTCAAGCTGACCGGCCGCATCGTATTGGACCACGGTGCCGCGCAGGCCGTGCGCGAGCGTGGCACCAGCTTGCTGCCGGTGGGCGTAACCGCCATTGATGGCGACTTCCTGCGCGGGGAAGCCGTGGCCTGCGTCGATCAGCAGGGCGAAGAAGTGGCCCGTGGTCTGGTCAACTACAGCTCGGATGAAGCCCGCTTGATCATGAAAAAAACCACCCGCGAAATCGAAGCCACGCTGGGCTATATGGTGGAACCTGAGCTGATCCACCGCGACAATATGGTTACCCTGTCATCCCGCTGACGGTTCCGACGAAAAAAGCCCGCGTGACGCGGGCTTTTTTATTGCCTTGCTGCACACAGGAAAAGCTAGTCCTGCTCATCATCCGGCAAGGTCTGTGCTGGCATATCCTTTGCACGGCGCAGCTCTAGCGAGCGGGCAATCACATAGGCCATCATCGAGCACAGGAAAAACAGCAGCATGATCAATGCAATGGAGCGCAGGGTTTCGGTCAGCGCATTCCACAGCTCCAGCAGCCAACGGGCGCCGGTGATTTCCAGCTGGGTACTGCCCTTGCCAGCCGACGGCGGCAGGTATTGCTCCAGATTCCAGGGCCGTACCCCACCGGAGATGCCCGCCACCAGAATCGCAAAGCTGATGTAACGTCGCCAGGCATCTGCCAGATCCTGTCCCAGCGTACGCTGCAGGATTTTATGAACAGCGGGGTCGAAGAAGCGCACTACCGCCAGTGAAGCGGCCAGCGCCACCACGACAATGGCGACAAACAGTGCATAAAACATGATGTTCCCTTTCTGGAATACCAAAACACAAAGTTCAAGACCAATCAGTTAATCTCGGCCAACGCTGCGCTGGCACGGCCTGCTGCCCGCTCAGGCAGCCTGTTCCTGCAACAGGCGGGCAAAACGCTGTAATACTGCCGCCGCTTGCGGTGTCGGGCGCAGTTGCGCACGCAATTGTTCTGCCGGCTGGCCTGCGGCTTGCAAGGTGGGCGCCAGATGTGCCAGGTAGGCATCCATGGCTGCCGTATCAAACTCGGGATGAAACTGCACGCCCCAGGCCGACCCAACGCGGAAGGCATGGTTGGGTTCAAAATCATTGGCCGCCAACCTTACCGCACCAGGTGGCAAGGTGCTGACCGACTGCCAGTGGATGACCGCAGCAGGAAAGCTGGGCGGCAGGTCGGCAAAGATCGGGTCCTGTGCGGCTTCCGGCAACAACTGGACATCCACCACCCCAGCCTCCGGTCCTTGCGGGTGATAGGCAACCTGGCCGCCAAGCGCATCAGCCAGCAGTTGGTGCCCATAGCAGATGCCCAGCACCGGCATGTCCCGGGCAATGGCGGCACGCAGCCAACTGGCCGTGCTGACACTCCAGTCCTCGTAATCGCTCACCATGGCCGGCGAGCCGGTCAGTACCGCGCCAGCGCATTCACTGACTGGCGGCAGGGTTTCGCCCTTCTGCACATCCACCACGCGCCAGTCTCCGGGTTCACCCCCCAGCTCGCGGGTAATCCAGTCCTCGAAATCGCCCAGTTGTGCAGCCAGCGCCGGGTAGGTGCGACCAGTCTTGATGATGATTTTCTGCATATGCCTAGTCTTTCAATGGCAGGCCGAAATGGGTGTAGGCCAGTGCCGTTGCCATCCGCCCGCGCGGGGTGCGCTGCAGATAGCCTTGCTGAATCAGGAAGGGTTCGATCACGTCTTCAATGGTATCGGTGGATTCACCAATGGCAGCACCGACATTGTCCAAGCCCACCGGGCCGCCACCGAATTTCTCCAGAATGGCAGCAAGCAATTTGCGGTCCATCACATCCAGCCCTGCCGGATCAACATCCAGCATGGCCAGTGCTGCATCCGCCACCTGGGCGGTGACGATGCCATCGGACTTTACTTCGGCATAGTCACGTACCCGGCGCAGCAGGCGGTTGGCAATGCGCGGCGTACCGCGCGAGCGGCGTGCCACCTCAAAAGCGCCATCCTCGCCCAGCGTCACGTTCAGCAAACCGGCAGAGCGGCTGACAATCTTGGTCAGCTCCTCGGCGGTATAGAACTCCAGCCGCGCCACGATGCCAAAACGGTCGCGCAAGGGATTGGTCAGCATGCCGGCGCGCGTGGTGGCGCCAATCAGGGTGAAGGGCGGCAGATCCAGCTTGACCGAGCGCGCTGCCGGGCCTTCGCCAATCATGATGTCAATCTGGTAATCCTCCAGCGCCGGGTAGAGGATTTCCTCCACCACCGGACTCAGACGATGGATTTCGTCGATGAACAGCACATCGTGCGGCTCCAGATTGGTCAGCAGCGCGGCCAGGTCGCCGGCACGTTCCAGCACCGGGCCGGAGGTCTGGCGCAGATTGACACCCATCTCGCGGGCCACGATATGCGCCAGCGTGGTCTTGCCCAGGCCCGGCGGGCCAAACAGCAGTACGTGGTCCAGCGCCTCACCACGGCGCTTGGCCGCTTCGATGAAGATTTCCAGCTGCTCGCGCGCCTTCTTCTGGCCAACATACTCGTCCAGCAGTTTGGGGCGCAGGGCGCGTTCCAGCGCTTCTTCCTGGGTGGACAGGCTCTGCTGGGTCACAATGCGGCGCTCGGGTGCGCCACCTATCAGCTGGTCGGTTTCAATCATGTGCACTGCCGTGATGGCTGAATTTTGAATCCGTCCATCTTACCACCTGACCCAACAGGCCGCAGGCTAGCCCTTCATCAAATTCTTCAAGGCCAGACGCACGCCGTCGCTGACGGTCACGTCGGCGGGCAGGCCCTTGGTGGCGGTGGCGGCCTCTTTCTCGTTGTAACCCAGCGCCAACAGGGCATTGATGATGTCGCTCTTGTCATCCGGCGTAGCGGCAAACGGCAGGCCGCCCGGCACCGCCAGATTGCTGCCGGTGGCCAGCTTGCCGCGCAGCTCCAGCACCAGCCGTTCGGCAGTTTTCTTGCCGATGCCCGGCACGGACGACAGGCGCTTGATGTCTTCACTGGCAATGGCCACTGCCAGTTCATCTGCCGTCATGCCAGACAAGATGGCCAGCGCGATCTTGGCCCCGATGCCACTGACCTTGATCAGTTGGCGGAAGGTTTGCCGCTCTTCCTTGCTGGCAAAGCCAAACAACAGATGGGCATCCTCGCGCACCACCAGATGAGTAAACAAGGTGGTTTTCTGGCCCAGCGCCGGCAACTGATAAAAGGTGGTCATCGGCACATCCACTTCGTAACCGACGCCGTTGACGTCCACCACCACTTGCGGCGGCAGCTTTTCAATAAGGGTGCCGCTGAGGCGTCCGATCATGACAAACATTCTCCCAATAAAAATGGCTGCTCAGGCCAGTAGCAAGGCCACAGCCAGCAACAGCGGAAACAGATTGGCCGCCATGATGGTGGCGATAATGGCCGGACGCAAGCGCGCCGGTTCGGCAGCATGCCGCCACAGCTGCCAGCTGGCATACAACGATAACGGCAGCGTCAGCAGACCAAGCGCGGCAGATAGCGGTAGCAACTGCCGCCATAGCAATATGGCCAGCACGCCATAAGCCAGCACCACCAGCAGGCCATAGCCTGCACGTGCCTGCGTAAGCGGCAGCCGCACCACCCAATGCCATTTACCGGCCTGTCGGTCAGCCTCGCGATCAGGAAACTGGTTGATATACAGCAGCAGGCTGGTGAGAACGGCAAACGGCAGGCTGGCCCACAGCAAGGACGGCAGCCAGTAGCCACTCAACAATACCGCCATACCCTGGGGCAGCAACAAAAAGCACAAGGCCACGCTGACTTCCCCCAGGCCACGGCTATTCAGCCGCAATGGCGGGGCCGAATAGCCCCAGCCCAGCACCACCCCGGCAAAACCGATCAGCAATAGCGGCACGCCACGCAAACTGACCAGATACAAGCCGCCAGCAATCACCAGCGCAAACAGGCCACCAGCCAGGCGCTGCATCTGCCTGACACTGAGTACACCGTTCTGGATGAAGCGGCTGCCACCGGTAAAGGGGAACACCCGTGCGGTATTGGCGGCATCCGTGCCATTGTGATGGTCGGCCACATCATTGATGACATTGACTGCGGCATGCGTAAGCAAGGCCAGCAGCAGGCCCAGCGCAGCCAGCGGCCAGTGCTGCCGTAATGCCGTCCAGCCGCTGCCCGCCATGCCCAGCATCACACCGGCCAGCGTGATGCTGAGAAAGGCAGGCCGGGTGGCCAGCCACCAGCGGGCAGGATGGTGTGCCAGGGCAGTGGCCTGCGGTTCGATGGCTACAGGAGAAGACGACATGCAAGACTCCGTCAGGGCGATGCCCACAGCATAGCGCAGCAACTACCGACCGTGCTTGCGCTATACCAAGCGACCGCCACGCACTTTCAGGCCCTGCCTTGCCAGTTGGCCGATGGCACCACCACTGAGGTTGGCGTGCGCCAGCGCCACGGCCAAGGCATCTGCCGCATCGGCCTGTGGTGTGCCAGACAGATTAAGCATGCGCACCACCATATGCTGTACCTGCTCCTTGGCCGCCTTGCCATGGCCGACTACCGATTGCTTTACCTGCAAGGCGGTGTAGTCCGATACCGCCAGATTGCGCAGTACCAGGGCGGAAACGCAGGCACCACGTGCCTGGCCCAGCATCAGTGTGGCTGCCGGATTGACGTTGACGAACACCTGCTCGATGGCGGCTTCGTGCGGCTGATAGGTATCGATCACCCCAAACAGACCATCGATGATGACCTTGATGCGCTCGGCCAGCGGCGCGCCTTGCGGCGTGCGGATGCAGCCGGAAGCCACGTAGTGACGCTGTTGGCCAATCAGGTCGATCACGCCAAAACCGGTAATACGGCTACCCGGGTCCACCCCCAGAATGCGCCGGCTCACACCGACCAGCCTGCGGCAATGGCATCGGCCTGGGCCAGCCGTTCCGGCGTGCCGACATCCAGCCACAAGCCATTCAGCCGACTGCCGCTCACCCTGCCCTGCGCCATGGCGGCACGTAACAGCGGTGCCAGCTTGGCCGGATGTCCGGCGGGCGTGCTGGCAAACAGTGCCGGATGGTAGGCGGCAATGCCGGAAAAAGTCAGCCCATTACCGGCATCCGGCGTGGCGGCCAACAGGCCGTTGTCCAGCAGGCCGAAATCACCCGCCGGATTGTGCGGCGGATTATCCACCAGCAGCAGGTGGGCCAGACGGGTCTGGCCATCCAGTTGCTGTGCCGCTTGCCGCAATGGCGCGAAATCAATATCAGACAGCACATCGCCATTCACCACCAGAAACGGAGCAGCGCCCAACAAGGGCAGCGCGGTGGCAATGCCACCTGCCGTTTCCAGCGCCGTAGCCTCCGGCGAGTAAGCAATCTCGACATCGAAGCGACTGCCGTCGCCCAGTACCTGTTCGATCTGCGCGCCCAGCCAGGCGTGGTTGATCACCAGTTGACGAACGCCCACGGCGGCCAGACGGCGGATATGCCATTCGATCAAGGGCCTGCCACCGGCCAGCAACAAGGGCTTGGGGGTGTGGTCGGTCAGCGGGCGCATGCGCTCGCCACGACCGGCAGCCAGGATCATTGCTTTCATACTCACCACATCAGCCCTTGACACTCAGCACCGGATAGGTCGACTGCAGCTCGGCATCGGTCTCGTCCTTGCCCACCAGCTCCAGCAGCAGTTGGTAGATCGGGGCCAGCTCCTGATAGCGGCGGGTGGTGCGCTTGAGGTACTTGATGAAGCGCGGAATCTCGCTGCGGTACTTTTCCTTGCCGTCACGGTGGTAAAGTCTTGCAAAGATTCCGGCCACTTTCAGATGGCGCTGCACGCCCATCCATTCGAAATCGCGGTAAAAATCATCCACGCTTTCCGGTACCGGCAGGCCAACTGCACGGGCTTTTTCCCAGTAGCGGATGGCAATATCCAGCACAAAATCTTCTTCCCATTCGATGAAGGCATCACGCAGCAAGGACACCAGATCGTAGCTGATCGGGCCATACACCGCGTCCTGGAAATCCAGCACGCCGGGCCGCTCCGTCGTCAGCATCAGGTTGCGCACAATGAAATCACGGTGCACATAAACCTGGCTTTGCGGCAGGATGGCCGCCAGCAGTTTTTCACAGCCGGCATCCCATAACTGGCGCTGGGCATAGTTGAGCGGCTTGCCTAGTTCCTTGGCGCAGAACCACTCGGGAAACAGGCTGAGTTCTCGGCGTAGCAAGGCTTCGTCGTACTCCGGCAGCACGCCGGGCTGGCTGGCCTGCTGCAGTTGCACCAGGGTATCCACGGCCTCCAGCAGCAGATGACGATGCACGAGCGGACGCGCGTCATGCTCCAATGCCGCCAGCAGGGTAACCTTGCCCAGATCCTCCAGCAGCATGAAGCCCTGATCGCGATCACGTGCGATGATTTCTGGCACATTCACCATGGCAAACACCTCGCATACCTTGACGTAGGGGTCGGTGTTCATCTTCTCTGGCGGGGCATCCATCACGATGCGCGAAGTACCGTCCGGGAAGTGGGCGCGGAAGTAGCGGCGGAAGTCGGCATCGGCGGCGGCAAACTCCACCAGGATGTCGGTTTGCGGATACAAGCTGGAGAGCCAGCTCTTGAGTTGTTCCAAACGTTGCATGTCGGTTCGTCACGATGCTGATAGAATCGTGTGATTTTATACTGCCCACCTGTCCACACGATATGGCTTTGTGCATGCTCAAACTGCAGCCCACGAAAATGACACTGGCCCTGGCCGCCGCTTTCTCGGTTTCTGCCGCCCAGGCCGACGATAATGCGCCCCAGGCGCTTACCACCCCGCCCGCAGTCCAAGGACAGACGCATGTCACTGCCGACCACATGGACGGGCAGATGCAGGACAAGCTCAAGGCCAGCGGCGATGTGGTGGTCATCCGCGACAATCAGACCCTAGAAGCGGACTGGCTGGATTACTACCAGCAACAAAACCGTGTCAAGGCAGGCAACCACTTCCGCCTCACCCGCGAGAAGGACGTCGTCACCGGCACTACGCTGGACTACTGGATGGACGAGCACACCGGCTCGGCCCAGCAGCCTTTCTTCCAGATGGGCAGCCCGGATACCAGCAACAAGCAGGGCGGTGCCAAGCGCAGCCTGGCCAAGTCCGGCATCGCCTTCCGGGGTGATGGCAGCGAGCTACAGTTCACCGGACCAGACCAGTACCGCCTGATCAACAGCCGCGTGAACTCCTGCGTGGTGGGCGATGACTCCTGGTATCTGAAGTCCTCCACGCTGGACCTGAACTACGCCACCAATATCGGTGTTGCCCGCAATGCCCGGCTGGAATTCCAGGGTGTCCCCATCCTGTACACACCGTGGATCGACTTTCCGCTGGATGGCAGCCGCAAATCCGGCCTGCTGACGCCGACCTTCCGTTCCGGCACCACCGGCTTTGACATTGCACTGCCCTACTACTGGAACATTGCACCCAATTTCGACGCCACCCTCACGCCGCACATCAACCTGAAGCACGGCACCATGCTCGCTGGCGAGTTCCGCTACCTGGAGCCGAACTACGAAGGCAGCATCTATACCGAGCAGCTGCGCAATGACAAGCTGACCAACACCAACCGCTATGCCTGGTATGCGACGCACAAGCAAACCGTCGTCCCCGGCCTGACTTTCGGCTACGAGTACAACTACGTTTCCGACGTCAATTACTTCAGTGATTTCGGCGACCGTACCCTGCAGGCAACCAATATCAACCTCAAGCGCGAAGCCTGGGTGAAATACACCACCGGCTGGCAGGGCGGTAGTGTCGACACCATGCTGCGCGTACAGCGCTACCAGACGCTGGAAGATCCGGTCATCGCCGCCGACCAGCCCTATGCGCGTCTGCCGCAAATGACGCTGGTGGCCAACCAGAAGCTGCCCGCCGGCCTGAATTTCAATCTGCAAGGCGACATGACCCGCTTCTCGCACCCCACCTTGCAGACCGGTGACCGTTTCGTGGCCTACCCCAGCGTGACCTGGTCACTGCTGGAAAAGAGCTGGGGCTTCATCAAGCCCAAGTTCGGGGTCAACTACACCAAATACGACCTAAATCCGCTGGGCAGCAATACCACGCCGGGCAGCACCATTACCCGCACCTTGCCGATCTTCAGCACCGACTCGGGCCTGTCCTTCGAGCGCAATACCAACTTTAGCGGCAGCGATTACGTGGAAACGCTGGAACCGCGCCTGTTCTACGTTTACATTCCGGCCAAGGATCAAAGCAAGATTCCAAACTTCGACAGTTCGGAAAACGACTTCAACTTTGCCCAGTTGTTCTCGGAAAACCGCTTCTCCGGCTGGGACCGCATCAATGCCGCCAACCAGCTGACTGCCGCCGTCACCAGCCGGCTGATCAGCAGCGAGTCGGGTATCGAGCGCCTGCGTGTCATGCTGGGCCAGCGCTACTACTTCAAAAATGAAGACACCTCGCTGTATGGCGACCAGATCACCCTGCAGAACAACAGCAAGGGCCTGTTAGGCAGTTTGGGTGGCGACCTGACCAAGGCACTGCGTCTGGACAGCACCTACGAATACAATCAGGACCTGTCCAAGACCCAACGTTACAACCTGCAGGTGCGCTACAACCCGGCACCGGGCAAAACCGTCAGCCTGCGTTACCGCTATGGCCGCTATGAACAGATCGGCGATACCACCCAGTATGGCCCGCTGCGCCAGATTGACCTGGGCGTGCAATGGCCCATCGCCCGCCAGTGGTATGCCGTTGGCCGCGAAAGCTATTCGCTGATCGACAACAAGCCACTTGAGCATCTGCTCGGTGTGGAGTACAACGACGGCTGCTGGACTGCCCGCTTTGTAGTGAAACGTGATTCGACGCTGGCCACCACCATTTCTTCAGCCTCCACCAGCACCGGTGTATTCTTCCAGCTGGAACTGCGCGGTCTTGGCGGTCTGGGTAGCAGCCCGACCTCCGACCTGAAGCTGGCAATTCCGGGCTACTCCAATATTTCCGACATCCAATCCTATTGACCATGAAAAAAACCCTGCTTGCTCTGTTGATCGCCACACTTGTCCAGACGACCCATGCAGCACCGGCCAACCCGGTCAATGAAATGGATCGCATCGTGGCCGTGGTTAACAAAACCGTGATTACCAATATCGACTTGCAACACCGCGTCGATGCCACCATCCAGCAACTCAAGGGCCAGAACATCACCCCACCGGCGCGCGATATCCTGGCGCATCAGGTGCTGGAGCAGATGATTACCGAACAGGTACAGCTGGAATACGCCAACAGCAACGGCATGCGCGTGGACGAGCATGACCTGGACCTGGCCATCGACGACCTGGCCAAGCAAAACAAGATGGATACCAAGGGCCTGCAGGCACAGCTGGCCAAAGAGGGCGTACCTTTTGCCCGATTCCGCGAAGAAATCCGCCGCGAAATCGTGCTGGCACGCTTGAAAAACAATGAAATCGGCTCCCGCATCAATGTCACCGACAGCGAAGTCGATCAGGTACTGAAGAGTGCCCAGAGCGCCAATCGCAGCGAATATCATCTGGCCACCATTCTGGTCAGCACGCCGGAACGGGCTGATGCCAAGCAGCTGGACAATCTGGCGGCCAAGGCCAACAAGGCACTGGGCGAGCTGAATGACAAACAGGCATTCGCCAAGGTGGCCGCCACCTACTCCGACGCACCCAATGGTATCAAGGGCGGTGATCTGGGCTGGCGCCCGTCCGCCACCTTGCCGCCGGAATTCGTCTCCATGCTGGACAAGCTGAATCCCGGCCAGCACACCGGCGTCATCCGCACACCGCAGGGCTTCATGATTTTCCAGCTGATCGAAAAGCGTAGCGGCAATCAGCCCCTGCTGGTGGAGCAGTACCACACTTCGCATATCCTGATTCGCACCAATGAAGCCGTATCGGATGCCGACGCCAAGAGCCGCATTCTGCAAATCCGCGACCGCATCCTGCGCGGGGCCAAGTTTGCCGAAATGGCCAAGCTGTATTCGGAAGACGGCAGCAACGTCAAAGGCGGCGATCTGGGCTGGGTCAACAAGGGCGACATGGTGCCCGAGTTTGAAAAAGCCATGCTGGCCCTGCCGGTAGGCACCGTATCCGAACCAGTGCGCAGCCCGTTTGGCTGGCATCTGATTCTGGTGGATGCCAAGCGCAACCAGGATGTCTCTGCCGACCGCGAGCGCCAGACCATCAAACAGCAGCTGCGTCTGCGCAAGCTGGACCAGGCCTACCTCGACTGGGTACGCCAACTGCGTGATTCGGCTTTTGTCGAACAGCGTCTGGACGATAACTAAGCCATGACTGCCGTACGCCCGCTGCTGGCCGTCACCGCCGGTGAACCCGCCGGTATCGGCCCGGATCTGGTGCTGCAACTGGCCGGTTTCCAGGGTGATGCCCGGCTGGTGGTGATTGCCGACCTGCCGCTGCTGCAACAGCGTGCTGCGCAGCTGGGCCTGCAGCAGCTGCAGTTTCAGCCTTACCAGCCCGGCCATCCCGCGCCCGAGGCCGGTACGCTGGAAGTCCTGCACGTACCGCTGGCAGTACCGGTTACCCCCGGCGTGCTGGACGCGCGCAATGGCCGTTATGTGCTGGAGACGCTGGACGTGGCCATTGCCGGCTGTCTGTCTGGCGAATTTGCCGGCATGGTCACCGCGCCGGTGCACAAAGGCATCATCAACGATGCCGGCGTGCCCTTCAGCGGCCATACCGAATATCTGGCAGAACATACCGCCACGCCACGCGTGGTGATGATGCTGGCCGGTGCCGGCATGCGGGTGGCGCTGGTCACCACCCATCAGCCGCTGCGCGCGGTGGCCGACGCCATCACCAGGCCGGAGCTGGAGGCAGTCATCCGCATCCTGCATGCCGATCTGCAACACAAGTTTGGCCTGCCCGCCCCGCGCATTCTGGTGGCTGGCCTCAACCCGCACGCAGGGGAATCCGGCCACATGGGGCGTGAGGAAATCGACGTCATCGAACCGGTATTGCAACAGTTGCGCGCTGAAGGCATGCAGCTGATCGGCCCGCTGCCAGCCGATACGCTATTCAATCCGGACAAGCTGGCGACAGCCGACGCCGTGCTGGCCATGTACCACGATCAGGGCCTGCCGGTGCTCAAACACGCCAGCTTCGGCGCGGGAATCAACATCACCCTGGGCCTGCCCATCATCCGCACCTCGGTGGACCACGGCACGGCGCTGGACCTGGCCGGCACTGGCCGGGCCGATCCGGGCAGCCTGTTCGAGGCCGTGCGTCTGGCCACACAACTGGCCAGCAGCCAGCAGTAAGCCCCCGGCAAAAACACCACAGCCCCTGCTGACAACAGGGGCTTTTCCTTTTGTGGCAATACCTTAAGCCTGACATGCCGATTTTGTCGGACAACATCCAGAACCGGTCGGTATCTTTATATCAAAATGTAAAAATGACGCGCACGGCATTTTTCGCAACGCAGCAATTGGGCTAAACTAGCCGCTAATGTATTCAAACAATTACAGCAGCACGGACCATGACCACCAGCACCCATCAGCGTCTCCGCGAGATCCCCTATAACTACACATCCTATTCGGACCGGGAAATCTTCATCCGGCTTCTGGGCGCACCCATGTGGGCGCTGCTGGAAGAGTTGCGCAGTGAGCGCAAGACCGGCCGTTCCGCCCGCATGCTGTTCGAGGTACTGGGGGATATCTGGGTTGTAGACCGCAACCCCTACCTGGTAGACGACCTGCTGGACAACCCGAAGCGGCTGTCCGCGCTGGTGGAAGCCATGCACCACCGCCTGCAGGAAGTGGAAAAGCGCCGCGAAGGCAATGACAAGGTAGGCCAGCTGATTGCTGCCGCCCGCCAGGCAGTAAACGACTTCGAGCAACAATTTGCCGAAACCCGTGCGCTGCGTCAGGCCATCCTGAAAAAGCTCAGCCGCCACACCCGCCGCGACAACATCCTGTTTGACGGCCTGGCCCGTGTGTCGCACGTGACCGATGCCACCGACTGGCGCGTGGAATACCCCTTCGTGGTGCTGTCGCCGGATACCGAAGAAGAAATCGCGCCGCTGGTGCGTGCCTTGATCGAACTGGAACTCACCATTATTCCGCGTGGCGGTGGTACCGGCTACACCGGTGGTGCCGTGCCGCTGGACCGTCGCAGCGCCGTCATCAACACCGAAAAGCTGGTACAGCACAACGGCGTGGAATACATCGCCCTGCCCGGCCTGGACGGCCAGCGCGCCACCATCCAGTGCGGTGCCGGTGTGGTGACCGCCCGCGTGGCCGAAGCCGCCAGCGCTGCCGGTCTGGTGTTTGCCGTGGACCCCACCTCCGCTGAAGCTTCCTGTATTGGCGGTAACGTCGCCATGAATGCCGGCGGCAAGAAAGCCCTGCTGTGGGGTACAGCGCTGGACAACCTGGCCAGCTGGAAGATGGTGGACCCGAACGGCAACTGGATGTTTATCGAACGGGTCGGCCACAACTACGGCAAGATCCACGACGTGGACGTGGCCAGCTTCCGCATCACCCGCTACAAGGAAGACGACAAGACCGTCCTGTCCACCGAGCAGCTGGACATCCCCGGCCCCACTTTCCGCAAGGTAGGCCTGGGCAAGGACGTGACCGACAAATTCCTGGCTGGTCTGCCCGGTGTACAGAAGGAAGGCACCGACGGCATCATCACCAGCGCGCGCTTTGTGCTGCACCGCATGCCGGCGCACACCCGCACCGTGTGTCTGGAATTCTTTGGCACCGTGGCACAGGCCACCCCGGCCATTGTGGAAATTACCGACTACTTCAAACAGGGTGGCACCGGCCATTCTGCCGGCGTGCAACTGGCGGGTCTGGAACACCTGGACTGGCGCTATGTACGCGCCGTGGGCTATGCCACCAAGGCCAAGAGCAAGGGCCGGCCAAAAATGGTGCTGATCGCCGACATTGTCTGCGACGATGAAAACGCCGTGGCCGAAGCGGCCAGCCAGGTGGTGCGCTTTGCCAATGCCCGCACCGGCGAAGGCTTTATTGCCGTCACCGCAGAAGCGCGCAAGAAGTTTTGGCTGGACCGTTCGCGTACCGCCGCCATCTCGCGCCACACCAACGCCTTCAAGATCAACGAAGACGTGGTGATTCCGCTGCCGCGACTGGGTGATTACTCCGACGGCATCGAACGCATCAATATTGAACTGTCGGTTGCCAACAAACTGCGCCTGCTGGATACGCTGACCGAATATTTCCATGGTCGCCTGCCGGTGGATACCGAGGGCGGTGCCGTCTCCGCCGACGAAATCATTGGCGAGCGCCGCAGCGCCGCGCTGGAGCTGATTACCACCTTGCGCCAACGCTGGCAGTGGCTGCTGGACAATCTGGACGCACCGTTTGCCCAGTACCGCTCGCTATGGCCGGATGTGCCGCTGGTGGATGCCAATGCCAGCCCGTCCAGCGTGTTCATCGCCATGCGCGATTTCCAGCTGCGCGTCAGCTGGAAGGACGAGCTGCTGAACGATCTGGAAAACCTGTTCTCCGGCAAGGCTGATGCGCCGATTCTGGATGCCGTGCATGCGCTGCACCAGAAAGTGCTGCGTGGCCGCGTATTCGTGGCGCTGCACATGCACGCCGGTGACGGTAATGTGCACACCAACCTGCCGGTCAACTCCGACGACTACGACATGCTGCAAACCGCCCACAAAGCGGTGGCGCGCATCATGCAACTGGCACGCAATCTGAACGGCGTGATTTCCGGCGAGCACGGTATCGGCATCACCAAGCTGGAATTCCTCACCGACGACGAAATCGCCCCCTTCCGTGCCTACAAGCAGCGTGTGGACCCCAAGGGCCATTTCAACCGTGGCAAGCTGTTGCCGGGCGCCGACCTGAGCATGGCCTACACCCCGTCGTTCTCGCTGCTGGGTGCGGAATCGCTGATTCTGGAGCAATCCGACATCGGTGCCATTTCCAACAGCGTCAAAGACTGCCTGCGCTGCGGCAAATGCAAACCGGTGTGCTCCACCCACGTGCCGCGCGCCAACCTGCTGTACAGCCCGCGCAACAAGATTCTGGGCGTCGGCCTGTTGACCGAGGCCTTCCTGTACGAAGAGCAGACCCGTCGTGGCGTCAGCCTGAAGCATTTTGACGAGCTATCCGACGTGGCTGACCACTGCACGGTGTGCCACCGCTGCGTGAAGCCCTGCCCGGTAAAAATCGACTTCGGCGATGTCTCGGTCGCCATGCGCAATTTCCTGCGCAAGACCGGCAACAAGCGCTTCAACCCCGGCACCGCGCTGGGCATGGCCTTCCTCACCGTCAAGGACCCGGCCACCATCAAGGCCATCCGTGGCGGCCTGGTCGGCTTTGCCTATAAAGCACAGCGTCTGGGTTACAGCGTAGGCAAGAAGCTGCACCTGACCGGCGGACAAACCAAGCAGCCGCCGTCCACCGTCGGCAAGGCACCGGTGAAGGAACAAATCATCCACTTCATCAACAAGCCGATGCCAGGCGGCCTGCCCAAGAAAACCGCCCGTGCGCTGCTGGATGTGGAAGATGCCAACGTAGTACCGGTCATCCGCAACCCACAGGTGGCAGAAGATGCCGAAGCGGTGTTCTACTTCCCCGGCTGCGGCTCAGAACGCCTGTTCAGCCAGGTTGGCCTCGCCACCCAGGCCATGCTGTGGCATGTGGGTACCCAGACCGTCCTGCCGCCGGGCTATCTGTGCTGTGGTTATCCGCAGACCTCGGCAGGCTACGCCGACAAGGGTGAGGCCATCACCACGGAAAACCGCGTGCTGTTCCACCGTCTGGCCAACACGCTGAACTATCTGGACATCAAGACCGTGGTGGTCAGCTGTGGTACGTGCTACGACCAACTGGCCAAATACCGCTTCGAGGAAATCTTCCCGGGCTGCCGCATCATCGACATCCATGAATACCTGATGGAGAAGGGCCTGAAACTGGAGGGCGTTGGTGGACAGAAGTATATGTATCACGACCCTTGCCACACCCCAATCAAGACCTATCAGCCGCTGGATGTGGCCAACAAGCTGTTGGGTGGTGGCGTGACGCTGAATGATCGTTGCTGCGGCGAATCCGGTACCTTTGCCGCCAGCCGACCAGACATTGCCACCCAGGTGCGCTCGCGCAAGGAAGAGGAAATCAACGCGGATCTGGCCAAGATCGGTGCTACCGAGCAGCCGGTGAAAATCCTCACCTCCTGCCCGTCCTGCCTGCAGGGCCTGTCGCGCTACAGCCCGGATACCGGCACCGAGGCCGACTACATCGTGGTGGAAATGGCCAAGCACATCCTGGGCAAGAACTGGATGAAGGACTACGTGGAAAAAGCCCGCAACGGCGGTATCGAACGCGTGCTGCTGTAAGCATTTATCCCGTATCACCCATCAAACCGCAGGCCCTGTGCCTGCGGTTTTTTCATGGCTGAATGCAAGATGCAGGACGATGCCGGCGATAAGTGCGCTGTAGCCAGCCATATAGCGGGCGCTGCGTGAAGTCTTGCCGCCATTGCCCCACCACATCGGGCAGGCAAGCCTGCATCGCCGCTTCATCCCCATTCCACGGCAGCATCGGCCATAGCAGCGAAGCCGCCGTCAGGTCCGCCCGGCTGAAGGCATCCCCCACCAGATAATCCCGCCCATGCAAGGCTGCTTCCAGCTTATTCAGTGCCCGCTCCAGCTGAGGCAAGGCGGCGACTGCACTGTGCGGGTTGATCCGCATCTTGTAAAACATGGCATGGCGGATCAAACCGAACAGCGCCTGAAACACCACCCCCTGGCCACGCGATGCACCACGCAGCAAAAAAGCCATCGCGTACTGGCGCTGACGCAGCACATGAGAATAGAACCACAAGCGCAAGGGCACACCAACCTCCTCGCCCAACCAACACTCCCACTCCCGCGCCTGCCGGGCTTGTGACTGTTCTGCCGGTGTCAGACCATGCTGCGGCCAACGCAAATCCAGATAGTCGATGATGGCCGACGAATCCTGCACGATGTAAGCACCATCCCGTAAAATAGGCAGTGAACTGGCACTGGCTATACGCCGACTCCAGGCCAGATGTAAAGCGGGTAACAAGTTGACCACCCGGTAGGGCTGCTGCTTGAGGTCCAGCGCCCAGCAGGCTTTTTCGCAGAAATGGGAAAAGGGGAATTGATAGAGTGTCAGCATCAGCCTGTCCGGCCCGCATTGGCAGATACCAAGATGATGCCACGCAATGACATAAGCATTGCCAGCTGTCTAACCGGATCTTGCGCCAGATCAGACCGGCAATCCCGAACGAGCCAAAAGAAAGGAGGAGGCGTAAGCCTCCTCCTTTCTTGAGCACTACTTACTGCGAGTGAGCTGCCGCTGAGCGGCTTATGACTTATTGGTTCAGCTTACGCGGGGCATGCTGGTGATGCTTCACCACACGGTGGTGGTGGTGATGCTTGTGCATATGCTTTTTGGCAGCTTGTGCCTTTTGTGCGGCAGGTGCTGAAGCAGCCTTGCGGGCCTTCTTCACCTGATGGTGTTTTTTCTTGGCGTGATGCGCCTTGGCATGCACCTTGGCAGGTGCGGTAACGGCAGGCTTGGCAGCCGGGGCTGAGGCATCTGCGGCAAAACCGGCAGCGGAAGCCAGACCAAACACGGCGGCAAGGGCAAGGGCGGCGATCTTTTTCATGGTCATTCTCCCGTCAGGCGACTTTGTTGAGTTCCGGGGGCAGCGTGTTTGCTGTCTCCATGAACTGCATCTTAGGCAGGGGATGCCGACCCGTCTGTGAGACTCTTGTAAGCCTGTGTAAGCAATCGTAACCAGCTCAGCCCGGCTGTGCCTGCTGCGGGGCCACCCGTGTCACCAGCAGTTGGTCGATGCGGTAGTTGTCGATATCCACCACCTCAAACTTGTAGCCCGCGTACTCGACATGGTCGGTGCGCTTGGGAATCTTGCGCAGCATGTACATCATGAAACCGGCAATGGTTTCGTAATTTTCGTCATCCGGAAAACTGTCGATATCCAGCGCGCGCAATACGTCTTCCACCGGCGAGGCGCCATCCACCAGCCAGCTGTCGGCATCGCGCTGCACGATCTGGTCTTCCTGGTTTTGCGTCACCAGGTCGCCCATCACCGTGCTCATCACATCATTCAGGGTGATGATGCCCACCACCAGCGCGTATTCATTCATCACCACGGCAAAGTCTTCGCGTGAGGCCTTAAAGCGCGCCAGCAATTCGGATAACGTCAGGCTGTCGGGAATGATCAGCACATTGCGGATGGTCAGCTCACGCTTGATCGACACGCTCTGCTGGTTCACCAGCCGCGTCAGGATATCCTTGGAATCCACATAACCCACCACCGCATCCACCACGCCATCACACACCAGGTATTTGGCGTGCGGGCTGTCGGCAATCTTGCGCTTGATGCTGCTTTCTTCTTCCTGCAGGGTGAAATACACCACGCTTTCGCGCGCCGTCATCGATGACGGCACGGTGCGGCTTTCCAGCTCGAACACATTTTCGATCAGATGGTGTTCCTGCTGCTGCAATACCCCGGCCTCGGCACCGGCCTCCATCATGGCCACGATATCATCCGGCGTCAGGTCATCCGGCCGCGCTGTTGGCAGGCCGAACAGCCGGAACAGCATATTGGCCATGCCGTTGAACAGCCACACCAGCGGCATGAACAGCCGCACGCAGGCCTGCATCGGCCGTACCACACGCACCGCAATCTGCTCAGGCGCGGACATACCCAGCCGCTTGGGCATCAGGTCGGCAAACAGCACAAACAAGGCGGTAACCGTGACAAAGGACAGCAGAAAGCTGACCCGCTCCACCCAGTCGGCGGAGAAAACCAGATGCAGCGCCTGGGCAAAATAGGGGGTAAAGGCTGCCTCACCCATGATACCGGCCATGATGGCTACGGCGTTCAGGCCGATCTGCACCACGGTAAAGAACAAGCCCGGCTGCGCCTGCAAGGCCAGCACACGGTCGGCGCGCATATCGCCTTCTTCGGCCATTTGCCGCAGTTTAATTTTGCGTGCCGCCGCCAACGAAATTTCAGATACGGAAAAGAAGGCACTGATCAAAATCAGTACGGCGATCACCATCAGGCTTTGAACCAGATTCACACAGTATTTCCAGGGAGTTAGCGACGATTTGTCTTGTACAGAATAGCAGCTCCGCATGACAGGACTGAACATACGGACAGTTCAAGCAGTATAACAGACGAAAAAATGCAGCAAGTGTCCGCCACGGTAGAATGGGCGACATCCATCAACAGGAAATGGCTATTTGATCATGACTTGCCCTCTTTGCACCCTGCCGGCTGGCGAATTACTGCATGAAGACTCTCTACTCTGGGTACTGCTGGTGGACGAGGCAGGCTACCCCGGCTTTTGCCGCGTCATCTGGAAACGACATGTGCGCGAGATGAGCGATCTGTCCGCCGCCGAGGCGCGCCATCTGCTGGACTGGGTTCTGTACACCGAACGCGCGCTGCGCCAGGTGATGCAGCCAGACAAGATCAACCTGGCCAGCCTGGGTAATGTGGTACCGCACCTGCACTGGCATGTCATCCCGCGTTTTGCCGATGATGCCCACTTTCCCAGCCCGATCTGGGCCAGCCCGCAGCGCGTTGGGGCCGACCACAGCCAGGCTGGGCTGGCCGACAGCCTGCGGGCTGCCTTGAAAAATCAGCCACTTGCCGCTGCACTGCAATAAACCGGCCCGCTTGCCGACTGCAGCTGCTTCTGTGTAGGCTAGAGCGGTCCTGCCGGTTTGCCACCTCTTACCGGCAGGCATGCGGAACCGCTTTCAAGCCGGCCCCTGGGCCGGCTCGTAAGCGGCTCCTCCTTGCCACATGGCGCAATCCACGGCCATGTGCACATCCATTCAGGAGAAGCCGATGTACACTACCCTCATCAGCCCGGCACAGTTGCAGGCGCTTGATCCCGCACACTACGTCATTCTCGACTGCCGCTTCCAGCTGACCGACCCGGAATACGGTCTGCATGCCTATCAGGCCGGCCATATTCCCGGTGCCATCTACCTCAATCTGGATTACCACCTGTCCGGGGTAAAAACCGGCAGCAATGGCCGTCACCCCTTGCCAGATGGCCAGCGGCTGGCGGTGGATCTGGGCGCCGCCGGCATTACCGGCGACATTCAGGTGATCTGCTATGACGACGCCGGTGGCATGTATGCCGCCCGCGCCTGGATGCTGCTGCGCTGGCTGGGCCACGCTGCCGTTGCCGTGCTGGATGGTGGCATCCAGGCTTGGCAGCAAGCCGGAGCGGTACTGGAAACCGACAAAAAGCGCTATATGCCGCGCCGCTTTCCGGTGAATGCCAGCCTGGTTGAAACCGTCGATGCCGACCAGGTGCTGGCCAATCTGGATGAGCAGGATTTTGTCGTGGTGGATGCCCGCAGCCCGGATCGTTTCCGTGGCGAAGGCGAAACCATGGACCCGGTGGGTGGCCACATCCCCGGCGCACGCAACCGCTTCTTCCAGCACAACCTGGATGGCAACGGCCACTTCAAGGACCCAGCTATCTTGCGCAGTGAATGGGAGGCCGTACTGGCAGGCAGCAAGCCGGAAGAAATCGTCCACCAGTGCGGTTCCGGCGTCACCGCCTGCCATAATCTGCTGGCCATGGAACATGCCGGGCTGAGCGGCAGCCGCCTGTACCCTGGTTCTTGGAGCGAATGGTGCAGTGACCCGGCACGCCCGGTCGCCCGCTAAGTCACACCACCATGAAAAAACCGCCGTCTTGGGTATCCCAGGCGGCGGTTTTTCGTGACAGGCCAGCTCAGGCCAGGATGAAGCGTTGCAGCAACTGCTGCCCGGCAGCCCAGCTACCCAGACCGGCATGACTGCCCATATGGCCTGCGTTACCGGCGTCCACCAGCCGGGTACCCCACAGCTCCGCCATGGACTGTGCGGTGGCAAAATCGCAGAACAGGTCATCCCGGCTGGCCACCATCACCGCTGGCACGGGTAACCGTCCGGCACTGGCTTGTGTAAATCCGGAGAAAGCGGGCAGCGCAGCACCTTCCGGCAGCTCACCACTGGCCCGCGCCCGTGCCTCGGTAATGGGCAGCGTGGGCGGGGCCACCAGCAACACCCCCTTGATACGGCGCTGTGTGGCCAAATCAACTGTACGCAGCCATTCCACTGCGGTGTGACAGCCCAGGCTGTGCGCAGCCAGCACGATCCGACCACTGCTGTCTCGCACCAGCGCATCCAGTGCGGCAACCCATGCCTCACGCTCCGGATAGAGCCAGTCCTGTTGCTGCACCCGCCGCGCCAAGGGATAGGTCAGCTCCCACAGGGTTTGCCAGTGCTTGTCACCGGAGTTACCCCAGCCGGGCACTGTAATCAGCACCACATCATCATCGTCCAGCATCACAGCCCTTATGCCTTACTGATGCCACCGGCCTTGCACTGGCCGCATCATGGTTGATCGCCGCGTGACCACACTACCTGGCACGCAGGCCACAGGCTAAAGCTTAAGGCTGCGGAATGCAAAACCGCCGGACAAGCCGACGGTTTCAACATGCAACACAAGGGGCTTAACGACGCCCCTCGCCGGGCTGGTCTGGCCAGGGTCCGCCGGGCCGGCCATTACGATGATCATTACCGCGATGGTCTTCGCCATTGTGCCAGCCATTGTCGTGCCTATCATAACCATGGGGATGCTCACGCTGATAACGTGGGGCAAATTCCTCGCGATACCACTGGTCCTGCACAAAATACACCCGTCGGTCACACGCATGGTAACGGCTGCAATAGCGATCCCAATGGCGGGCATGACCCGGCGGAACACGCAGATAGATGGGCGGCTGGGCCACCACCACCGGACGGACAAGCACCGGCTGCGGATATAGCAGGGCCGGGGGCGGATAATTACCAATATCCAGTTGGCCATAAAAGCCCGGCTCACCAATATTGACGGAAATACCGACATTGGCAGCGAGCGCCGGTGCCGTGGCACCCAGTGCCAGCAGAAAAATCAGCAGACGGTTTCTCATGGCATGCATCCTGTGAAGTTGAGATTGAGCCAGCCGCCGACACAGCTGCATTGTCGGCGGACACGCACAAACGATAACTTCATCCTAGCCGCAAGACGTAAGAAAGGGTTAAGACAATCATTGCAATTTGTTGCCAGCACGCCATGCTCAACACAAATTCATCAAGCCGGCAGGTCCAAGGCGTAATCGACAATCAGCGGGGCATGGTCGGAGAACTTCTCCTCCTTGTACACCGAGGCGGTTTTTGCCAACGCCATCAGCGACGGCGTGACGATGTGATAGTCGATGCGCCAGCCCACATCCTTGGCATAGGCCTGGCCACGGTTGCTCCACCAGCTATAACCCGGCTGCTCCGGATACAGGGTGCGCCAGACATCACACCACCCCACCCGGCTTAGCAGGTCGGTCATCCAGGCGCGCTCTTCCGGCAGGAAGCCAGAGTTCTTCAGATTACCCTTCCAGTTTTTCAGGTCGATTTCATTGTGGGCGATATTCCAGTCGCCACAGATCACGATATCGCGCCCAGCTGCCTTGAGCTGCTCTAGATGCGGCATGAACACATCCAGAAACTGGAACTTCACCTGCTGGCGCTCATCGCTGCTGGAGCCAGAAGGCAGATAGAGCGACACCACGCTCAGATTACCGAAATCCAGTTGCAGGAAGCGGCCCTCGGCATCGATCCAGTCCACCCCCAGGCCTTCCACCACCCGATCGGGCTGGCGGCGGGTGTACACCCCTACACCGCTGTAACCTTTTTTCTCGGCATAATGGAAGTAGCCCGTCATGCCGTCTGGAGCCCGCATACGCTCGCTCAGATCTCCCGCCTGTGCCTTCAGCTCCTGCACGCAGACAAAATCGGCAGCAATACCAGACAACCAGTCAAAAAAACCTTTCTTGTCCGCCGAGCGGATGCCATTTAGATTGGCTGAAACGATTCGAAGCAATGCAATCTCCTGTGCTATCCTTGCCGACAAATTTTCTAGCCGTTCAGATAGTTAACTAGTCTCTATGAGGAATGATATGAGCGATTTCCGCCAAGATTTTATCCGTTTTGCACTCGACAAGCAGGTATTGAAGTTTGGCGAGTTCATCACCAAGGCCGGGCGCAAATCGCCGTATTTCTTCAATGCCGGCCTGTTTAACGACGGTTTGTCTACCTTGCACTTGTCGCGTTTCTATGCCAAGTCGATAATGGCAAGCAATATCGAGTTCGACATGCTGTTCGGGCCAGCCTATAAGGGTATCATCCTGGCCGCAGGTGCCACCATGGCCATGGCCGAAGCAGGCCGCAATGTGCCCTTTGCCTATAATCGCAAGGAAGCCAAGGACCATGGCGAAGGCGGCACCCTGGTTGGCGCTCCACTGCAAGGCCGCGTGCTGATCATCGACGATGTGATTTCCGCCGGCACCTCGGTACGCGAATCGGTCGAGCTGATCCGTGCTGCCGGTGCGACACCTGCCGGCGTGGCCATTGCACTGGACCGCATGGAACGCGGCACTGGCAGCCTGTCCGCCGTGCAGGAAGTGGCTCAGCAATATGGCATGCCCGTTGTGGCCATTGCCACCCTGAAAGACCTGCTGGGCTTTCTGGAGGGCAGCCCGGAACTGGCGCAGCATCTGGCTGCAGTACGCGACTACCGCACCCAATATGGAGTGAATGATTAAATGACCAAGCATCTTCCTGCCTTGTTGCTCTTGCTGAGTTGCGGCACCGCCATGGCTGATGGTGCGCTGTACAAGTGGGTGGACGACGCGGGCAAGGTGCATTATAGCGACGCTGCTCCGCTGCAAAACCAGAAGCAGGGTGTGGCCGAACTGAGCCGGCAGGGTACTGTTCGCAAGCAGGCAGAAAGCGAGCAGGCCCGCCGCCAGCGTGAAGCCAGCGAAGCCCAGCACAAGCAAGAACAGCAGCGTCAGCTCGATAGCGCCCGTTACGACAAGGGACTGCTGGAGAGCTACCGCAATATCGACGAATTGAAGGCCGACCGCGCAAAGCAGCTGAGCATCCTGCAGGCATCGCTGGATGCCCAGTACTCGCGCCTGAAATCTCTCAACCTGCAACTGCGCGATATGCTCAAGGAGCAGGATGTCAGTCAGAAAATGCACCGCCCGGTACCGGCTGGCCTGCAACACAATATCCTGGTGATTCAGCAGGAGCAGAAAGGCCTGGGAGTGCAGCTTGCCACCAAGCAGGCTGAATTCAACAGCGTGCGTCAGAAAATGCAGGAAGACATTGCACGCTACCAAGAGATCACCCGTAGCAGGCAGTAAATAAAAAAAGCCGGAATCTTCCGGCTTTTTTCATCATTTCCACCAGCCATTCACTGGCCGCCGGCATCCTTGCGCTTCCACGCCTCATCCAGTTGCTGCGTCTGCTGTTGCATCTGCTGCTTTGCTGCGGCGTCGGCACTGCCAGCTGCAGCCAGTTCCTCCGTAGCACGCTGTACTGCCGCCTGGGCATCTGCCAGACGCTGGTCTGCCTGCAACTTTGCAGCCTGCGCTTGCTTGAGCCGCTCTGCGGCCTGTTCCTGCAGATTATTGGCCTGCTGATAGGCCATCTGCGCCGACAGCAATTGTTCATCGACCGTCTGCGCCAGCAGGGGCAGCGGAGCCGCCAGCAACATCACAAAGGCAAAATATTTGATCATTGGCCGGACCCTCTCACAGGTATTCTTGAGCCTGTCATTATCCACACCCACAGCCGGCTTGACGATATCACCATGACAGATCGGCAAAACAAAAAGCCCGGTCAGCTTGGCTGACCGGGCTTTTGTACTATTGGTGGGTTGTGAGTGGCTCGAACACTCGACCTACGGATTAAGAGTCCGCTGCTC
>NZ_JBMDJV010000016.1:0-136551 GCF_057809375.1 Aquitalea sp. FG25 | reverse complement strand
CGCGGTCGTCGCGGTTGAACGGTTTGCGTTCGCCATCACGCGGCTCGAAGCGGCGTGGCTCGCCATCACGCGGCGGGTAGGGCTTGCGCTCGCGGTCGTCGCGGTTGAACGGTTTGCGTTCGCCATCACGCTGCTCGAAGCGGCGCGGCTCGCCATCACGCGGCGGGTAGGGCTTGCGCTCACGGTCGTCACGGTTGAACGGTTTGCGTTCGCCGTCACGCGGCTCGAAGCGGCGTTGCTCGCCATCACGCGGCGGGTAAGGCTTGCGCTCACGGTCGTCACGGTTGAATGGTTTGCGTTCGCCGTCACGCGGTTCGAAACGGCGCGGCTCTCCATCACGTGGCGGGTAAGGCTTGCGCTCACGGTCGTCGCGGTTGAACGGTTTGCGTTCGCCATCACGTGGTTCGAAGCGGCGTTGCTCACCCTGGCGTGGCGGCTGACCAGCGGCTGGACGACGCGAGGAGTAAGGATCGCGCGGGCCGTCTGCCGACGGTGCTTTCTTCTGGATGATGGGGCCCTTGGCCGTGCCATCGGCGGGTGCGGCGGCAGGCTGCGCGGGGGAAGTGTCGCTGCTGCTGACATCGCGGCGCAGATTGGCGCGCTGGCGTGAACGGAAAGTGGCCATGGGTACATCCTTCAGATAAGCAAGCTTTAAGCAATCTTCCAGTTTACCTTATTTAAAGGCGCACTGCTTGGTGCCGCCAAGCCTTTCAGGTAACATATCCGGTTACTTTTTGTTTTGGCGCGGCTTTGCCATGTTGCAAGATTCATTTGCCACCCGTTTGGTGGCCTGGCAGGAAGGTCACGGTCGGCACGATCTGCCTTGGCAGGTGAGCGATCCATATCGGATCTGGTTATCCGAGATCATGCTGCAGCAAACGCAGGTGACTGCGGTGCTGGGCTATTACGCGCGCTTTTTGCAGCATTTTCCTGATATATCCAGCCTGGCGGCGGCGTCCGTCGATGAGGTGCTGGCCTTGTGGAGCGGCCTGGGCTACTACAGCCGGGCGCGTAATTTGCATAAGGCTGCCCGTATGGTGATGGATGAGTTTGGCGGTCAGTTTCCTGCTCAGCGCGAGGAGATTCAACGTCTGCCCGGTGTCGGGCGTTCTACGGCGGCAGCGATTGCCGCCTTTGCCTTTGGCCAGCGCGAAACCATTCTGGATGGCAATGTCAAACGCGTGCTGGCACGCTGCTTTGGTATTGTCGGCTTTACCGGAGAGAAGGCGGTGGAGAACCAGCTGTGGGCGCTGGCAGAAGCATTGCTGCCCGCCGACAGCAGCCAGATGACCGCTTACACCCAGGGGCTGATGGATCTGGGGGCTACGGTATGTGGTCGCAAGCCAGCCTGCACGGTGTGCCCGATGGTGGATGGCTGTGTGGCGGCGCAGCAGGGCCGCACGCATGAATTGCCGACCCCGCGCCCTAAAAAAGCGGTGCCCACTCGTCACACCGTCATGTTGCTGGCGCTGCATGGCGACAAGGTATGGCTGGAGCGCAGGCCGCCTACTGGCATCTGGGGGGGCTTGTTATCCCTGCCTGAATTTGCCGACTCCATGGCGGTGGAAAGCTGGCTGGCCGAGCAGGGCAGTGGCGATGTACTGCCCTCCTGGCCGGAGCTGGAGCATGTGTTTACGCATTTTCGCTTGATCATCACCCCGGTGCCGGTGCGGCTGGATGCGCTGGCCAGCACCCGGGTACAGGATTCCGCCGGTCAATGGCTGCCATTGGCGCAGGCGATGGACGCCGGATTGCCCGCTCCGGTCAAACGCCTGTTGCAGCGTTTGACTGACTGAATGTGGCGTATTGGTATTCTTTTTCGTGCAGCCTTGCTGCCCAGGTGTGAAATATGGTTTCCGTAGTGCGTTCGATGGCCGATACCCTGGCCGATGCGGCCGACCCGAAACGGTGGCTGGAACAGATGTCTGCAGCCCTGCCCGAGGCCGAAGCCAGCTTGCTGGCACGTGCTTTTGATGCCGCGCGCGAGCTGTATCACGGCAAGGGCCTGGTGAGTACCGGCGAGGACCTGTTCAGCCATGCGGTTTCCGCCGCAGCCATTGTGGCCGACCTTAACCTGCTGACCGACGCCATTGTCGCCACCCTGCTGTTTGCCGTGCCGGATCACAAGCCCGACTGGCAGGGCTGGATGACCGAGAATTTCGGCCAGACCGTCACCGTGCTGGTGGATGGCGTGGGTGGGGTGCGCCGCATTACCGAACTGGCCCGCATCGACACGCTGGAAACCCCGGAAGAGCGCGCCCGCCAGGCGGAAACCATGCGCAAGATGCTGCTGGCCATGGTGGCGGACATCCGCGTGGTGCTGATCAAGCTGGCCTGGCGCACCCAGACCATGCACTACCTGCCCCATGTGCATGACGAAGCAGTACGGCGCGCCATCGCCATCGAAACGCTGGAGCTGTTTGCGCCGCTGGCCAACCGTCTGGGCGTGTGGCAAATCAAATGGGAGCTGGAAGACCTGGGCTTCCGCCACACCGAGCCGGACAGCTACAAGAAAATCGCCAAGCTGCTGGATGAGCGCCGACTGGAGCGTATCGACTATATCGGCCGCGTGCTGGATACCCTGCGTGCGGAACTGAAAGCCGCTGGCGTCAAGGCGGATGTTGCCGGGCGACCCAAGCACATCTTCTCCATCTGGAAGAAGATGAAGAAGAAAAAGCTGGATTTTACCGAGCTGTACGACATCCGTGCCGTGCGCATTCTGGTGGACAAGCTGCCGGATTGCTACACCGCGCTTGGTATTATCCACGGCATGTGGCAGCCGATTCCCGGTGAGTTTGACGACTACATCTCCCACCCCAAGGCCAATAACTACCGTAGCCTGCACACGGCGGTGATCGGGCCGGAAGACAAGGCGCTGGAGGTGCAGATCCGTACCTTCGAAATGCACGAGCATGCCGAATTCGGCGTGGCCGCGCACTGGCGCTACAAAGAGGGTGGCAAGGGTGATGCGCAGTACGAGGAAAAGATTTCCTGGCTGCGTCAGTTGCTGGACTGGCGCGAGGAAATGTCAGACCGCGAAGGACTGGCCGAAGCCTTCAAGACCGAGCTGTTCTCCGACACCATCTATGTACTGACCCCTCAAGGTCGGGTGCTGGCACTGCCGCATGGTGCCACCCCCATCGACTTTGCCTATGCCATTCATACCGGGCTGGGCAATCGCTGCCGTGGCGCCAAGGTGGAAGGGCAGATCGTGCCCCTGTCTACACCGCTGCAAAACGGCCAGCGGGTGGAAGTGCTGACTGCCAAGGAAGGTGGGCCTTCGGTCAACTGGCTGCACGATGGCTGGGTAAAGAGCCATCGCGCCATCTCCAAGATCCGCCAGTACATCCGCATGCAAAATGCGGATACCGTGCGCGAAACCGGCAAGCAGCTGTTTGAGCGCGAGCTGGCCCGCCACCCGCATTTGCAGCCCAACCTGACCTTGCTGGCAGAAAAACTGGGTTACGCCAAGCTGGACGAAGTGTATGGCGCGATGGGCCATGGTGAGCTGAGCACCCGTTCGCTGGCCAATGCCATCGAGAGCTTTGCGCCGCCGCCGCCGGTGGATGTGGAGCCGGAAAGTATTATCCGCGCCAGCCGGGGCGGCCATGACGCTGGCGGCATCCTGATCGAGGGCGTGGACAACCTGATGACGGTACTGGCCAAGTGCTGCAAGCCGGCACCGCCGGATGCCGTGGTGGGCTTTGTCACCAAGGGACGTGGCATTTCCATTCACCGCACCAATTGCCTCACGCTTAAGCGCCTGTCGGCCGATGTGCCGGAGCGGCTGATTGCTGCGGGCTGGGGCGATCAGAAAAGCAGCGTGTTCCCGATTGATATCGAGGTGGTGTCGCTGGATCGTGGCGGCCTGCTGCGCGATATTTCCGACGTGCTGTCGCGCGAAAAGCTCAACCTGATTGCCGTGCACACGCTGTCGCGTGATATGCGCGCCAAGATGCGTTTTACCGTGGAAGTGCGCCAGGTACAGGACATCAGCCGCGTGCTGGCACGCATGATGGAACTGCCAGGCGTCACCGATGCGCGCCGGGTGTAAGCGCCGGTCATGAGTGAAGCGTTTTGCGGCACCAAGGCAGCGCTGTTTTATCAGGACAGCCTGCTGGTGTACCTGCGCGATGACAAACCGGGGCTGCCCTTTGCTGCCTGCTGGGATTTTCCCGGCGGCGGGCGCGAAGGTCAGGAAAGCCCGTTTGCCTGCCTGCAACGCGAAACGCAGGAAGAATTCGGCATCCTGCTGCATGCCGGGCAAATCCTATGGCAGCGCAGCTATCCCAGTTGGCACCAGTCCGGAATGCAAAGCGTGTTCATGGTGGGCAGGCTGGAAGCCGCCAAGGCTGCGGCCATCCGCTTTGGTGACGAAGGTCAGTGCTGGGGCTGGATGCGTGCGGCAGACTATCTGGCGCAAACGGCGGCGGTGCCGTATCTGCAACAGCGCTTGCAGGACTTTCTAGCCACTCACCTGGGCGGGTAATGGCTGCCGTCTGATGCACTGCACATTGCTTTCAGTTGAAGATATTTCCATAATCTAGCCCTTGCGCCGCCAGTCCTGCCAATGCTGCTGTGCGGCTGCTCAACCGAGCCGGAATCCATGTCAGAACTCATTACCGCCGCACGTCGCGCCCTGTCCATGATGGACCTCACCTCTCTTAACGATGACGATACCGATGCGCGTATCGTGACCCTGTGCCAGCAAGCTGCCAGCAGTGCCGGTACGGTAGCGGCAGTGTGTGTCTACCCGCGTTTTGTCGCACTGGCGCGCCGTACGCTGGATACGTTGGGCCTGCAGCAGGTCAAGGTGGCCACGGTCAGCAACTTCCCGGCCGGTGGCGATGACATCGCGCAGGCTGTCGACGAAACCGCAGCGGCCATCGCAGACGGTGCGGACGAGGTGGATGTGGTGTTCCCGTACCGCGCCTTGCTGGCCGGCAAGGCCGAGCTTGGTGCCGAACTGGTGGCCGCCTGCAAGGAAGCCTGTGGCGACAAGCTGCTCAAGGTCATCATCGAAAGTGGCGAGCTGAAAGAAGCCGCGCTGATCCGCGAGGCCAGCCTGATTGCGATTGCTGCCGGGGCCGACTTCATCAAGACCTCCACCGGCAAAGTGGCGGTGAATGCCACGCTGGATGCCGCAGGCATCATGCTGGCGGCTATTCGCTCCACTGGCGCGCGTTGTGGTTTCAAGGCTGCGGGCGGCGTGCGCACGGCTGCCGAAGCCGCCGAATACATCGACCTGGCCGAACATCTGTTGGGCGAGCATTGGGTTACTGCGGAACATTTCCGCTTTGGCGCCTCCAGCCTGTTGGCCAATCTGCAGGCCGAAATTGCCGGAACGGCAGCCGCAGCGGGTAGTGGCTACTAAGGACTGAGCCGCCACCGATCCATACCATTCTGGCCGAAGCCCGTCTTCGGCCTTGTCTTTTAGGGGCCCGCTTTCCGCCCCTTTCTTGCAGGAGCGCAGCATGTTTTTGCCGCAAGAAGTGATACGCAAGAAGCGAGATGGACAGACACTGTCTGAGCAGGATATTCAGCAGTTTGTCGCCGGTATTACCGACAACAGCGTAGCCGATAGCCAGATTGCCGCCCTGGCCATGGCCGTGTATTTCCGGGGCATGACGCTGGACGAGAATGTCACCCTGGCCATGGCCATGCGTGATTCGGGGCGCTGTCTGCGCTGGGACGACCTGCACCTGCCCGGCCCGGTACTGGACAAGCACTCCACCGGCGGGGTAGGCGATGTGGTATCGCTGATGCTGGGGCCGCTGATTGCCGCCTGTGGTGGCTTTGTGCCGATGATTTCCGGTCGCGGCCTGGGCCACACCGGCGGCACGCTGGATAAGCTATCAGCCATTCCCGGCTACAACCCGTTTCCTACCCCGGAGCGCCTGCGCCGGGTGGTGCGCGAAGTAGGGGTGGCCATCATCGGCCAGACCAGCGATCTGGCCCCGGCTGACCGCCGCTTTTATGCCACGCGTGATATCACTGCCACGGTGGAATCCATCGCGCTGATTACCGCTTCCATTCTGTCCAAGAAGCTGGCCGCCGGGCTGGATGTGCTGGTGATGGACGTCAAGGCTGGCAGCGGTGCCTTCATGCCGAGCATGGAGCAATCGATTGCGCTGGCCGAGCGCATTGTCCAGGTGGGTAATGGTGCAGGGGTACGTACCCGTGCGCTGATCACCGAGATGAGCCAGCCGCTGGCCAGTAGTGCCGGTAACAGCCTGGAAACGCTGGAAGCAGTACGCTACCTGCGCGGGGAGGCCCGCAATCCGCGCTTGCACGCTGTCACCATGGCGCTGTGCGGCGAAATGCTGCTGGCCAGCGGTTTGGCACAAGATGCTGCCGATGCTCGCCAGCGTCTGGATGCGGCACTGGATTCCGGCCGGGCTGCCGAGATTTTCGCGCGCATGGTCAGTGCGCTGGGTGGACCGGCAGACTTGCTGGATAAGCCCGAACATTACCTGGCAGCAGCACCGGTGATACGGCCGGTCTATGCTGAGCACAGCGGAGTGGTAAGTGCCATGGATGTCCGTGCCATCGGCATGGCGGTATGTGCACTGGGTGGTGGCCGGCGTCTGGCCAGCGACCAACTGGACTACCGTGTCGGACTGACCGGTTTTGCCGAGCTGGGTACGCATATAGAAGCCGGAACGCCGCTACTGTTCGTGCATGCGGCCAATGCGGCCAGTGCCGATGAAGCCGAGCGGCGTGTGCGTCAGGCCATTACCCTGGGCGAGCAGCCGGCAGCAGCGCCACCGCTGGTTTACCAAACCATCAGCCATCAGCAGCAGGAGAAGTCAGCATGAAACGCGCCATCATCCTGATACTGGATTCGCTGGGTATTGGTGCCGCCGCCGATGCACCACAGTTTGGCGATGCCGGTAGCAATACCCTGGGCCATATCGCCATGGAGGCCGCCGCCGGTCGTGCCGACAAGGGCCGCAGTGGCCCGCTATGCCTGCCCAATCTGTCGAAAATGGGGCTGGGCCATGCCTGCCAGCTGTCCTCCGGCTATTTTCCGCAGGGCATGGAGCAGGCCGCACCGATAGCTGCCTACGGTTATGCCCGCGAGCTGTCCAGCGGCAAGGACACCCCCTCCGGTCATTGGGAAATCGCCGGGGTGCCGGTGTTGTTCGACTGGGGGTATTTCACCGACAAGGACAACAGTTTTCCTCCCGCCTTGCTGGATGAGATTGTCAGCAGGGCCGGTTTGCCAGGCTATCTGGGTAATTGCCATGCGTCGGGTACTGAAATTCTTGACCGCTTGGGTGAAGAGCACCTGCGCACGGGCAAGCCCATTTTCTATACCTCGGCCGATTCGGTATTCCAGATTGCCTGCCATGAAGAAACTTTCGGGCTGGAGCGCTTATACCAGCTGTGCCAGATCACCCGCGAAGCACTGGCGCCATACAATATCGGCCGCGTGATCGCCAGGCCGTTTGTCGGGGAAGGCAAGGGGGGCTTTGTGCGTACCGGCAACCGCAAAGATCTGGCCCTGCCGCCGCCTGCCGCCACCGTGCTGCAAAAGCTGGCCGAAGCTGGCGGACAGGTGGTGTCCATCGGCAAGATTGCTGATATCTACGCCCATGTCGGCATCACCGAGCAGCACAAAGCCACCGGTTTTGACCAGATCTGGGATGCCACGCTGGCCGCCATGCGTGATGTATCAGGGCGTGCCATCATCATGGCCAATTTCGTTGATTTCGACTCCAGCTACGGTCATCGCCGCGATATTGCCGGTTACGCCCGGGCGCTGGAGGAGTTCGACCGTCGCTTGCCCGAGGTAATGGCTGCCATGCAAGCCGACGATATCCTGATTCTTTCCGCCGACCATGGCTGCGACCCCACCTGGCCGGGCAGCGATCATACCCGCGAGCATATTCCGGTATTGTGCTACGGCCATAAGGTCAGACCGGGCTCCATCGGGGAGCGCTCCACCTTTGCCGACATCGGCCAGAGCGTGGCCAGCCATCTTGGCTTGCCTGCCATGGATTACGGGTCTTCCTTTCTGAACTGAGCACGCCACACAAGGAGAAGCATAATGGCTACCCCGCACATCAATGCCCACAAAGGCGATTTTGCCGAAACCGTGCTGATGCCCGGCGATCCGCTGCGCGCCAGGATGATTGCCGACACCTTTTTGCAGGATGCCCGCGAGGTCACCAGCGTGCGCAATATGCTGGGCTATACCGGCAGCTACAAGGGCAAGCGGCTATCGGTGATGGCCCACGGCATGGGCATTCCCTCGGCCAGCATCTACACCACCGAGCTGATTCAGCACTATGGGGTGAAGAACATCATCCGGGTTGGTTCCTGCGGTGCCGTGACCGCAAAAACCCAGCTGCGCGAGCTATATATCGCCATGGGTGCATGCACCGACAGCAAGGTTAACCGCATGCGCTTTAACAACCACGACTTTGCCGCCATTGCCGATTACACCCTGCTGCGCACCGCCGTGGATACTGCAGCCCAACTGGGCCGCAGCGTAACGGTGGGTAATGTGTTTTCCGCCGACCTGTTTTACGGCGTGGAACCCACCATGCTTGAGGTGCTGGAGCGGATGAATGTGCAAGTGATCGAAATGGAGCTGGCGGGTATTTACAGCGTGGCCGCGCAGTACGGTGCGCGTGCGCTGGGCATATTGACGGTATCCGACATCATCCCCACTGGCGAAGCCGCCACGGCGGAAGAGCGGCAGACCACCTTTCAGGAAATGATGGAACTGGCGCTGGAAACAGCCATCAAGTTGTAAGTAATCAGTAATGCTGCGCTGCGTCATTTGGCAGTCTCAAAACAGGATTTTCCGGGTGTATACCGCAGCGGAAAGCAACTTTTCTGCTTGATCTTCAGAGTGGAAACTACCTTTTCATTATTAAATTCATTAAATATCAATGTGTTGTGATGGTGTTGTATCTGGTGTGATTTTTTTAGTGCAGTGCACAAAAAATACTTGCCAAACCGCTGGTTGGTACTGATAATGAAACCTGCATCAGGACGTGGCATGCAATGTGTGCGTTTTGGTGTTGTCTCCTCCATCCTCCTTCTTTTAGGTGGAACTTGGCGCAATCAAAATGGATTGCGCTTTTTTTTTTGCCCCGCGCATGCACAAGCTGGTGCAATCAAGTATCTTCCTGCCCGAGATGGCGTTTTTTTGCTGCTGCTGTGGCAAAAAAGGCCGCATTCCTGCCCCGTTTCGCTGTTGTCATTTGCTTTGTTACACAATGGTTTGACAGTGGTAAGGGCACTGCATTAGAATCCGTAACTTTCAAGAATTACGATGGAAGAGTTCCATGAAGACCTTTTCTGCCAAGCCGCATGAGGTTAAGCGCGAGTGGTTCGTGGTCGACGCCGAAGACAAGGTGCTGGGTCGCCTCGCCGCCGAAATCGCTCACCGCCTGCGTGGCAAGCACAAGCCGGAATACACTCCGCACGTTGATACCGGTGACTACATTGTTGTAGTCAACGTTGACAAACTGCGTGTTACTGGTAACAAAGCGCTGGACAAAAAGTACTACCGTCACTCCGGTTACCCGGGCGGTATCTACGAACGCAATTTCACCGAACTGCAAAACCAGTTCCCGGAACGCGTTCTGGAAAAAGCCGTAAAAGGCATGCTGCCGAAGGGTCCGCTGGGCTACGCCATGATCAAGAAGCTCAAGGTGTACGCTGGTACCGAACATCCGCACACTGCCCAGCAGCCCAAAGTGCTGGAATTTCGTTTTTAAGGCATAGAGAATGAACGGTAAATACTACTACGGCACCGGCCGTCGCAAGAGCTCCGTAGCTCGCGTGTTCATGCAAAAGGGTAGCGGCCAGATCATCGTTAACGGCAAGCCGGTTGACGAATATTTCTCCCGCGAAACCGGTCGCATGGTTATTCGCCAGCCGCTGGTTCTGACCGAGAACACCGAATCCTTCGACATTAAAGTTAATGTTGTTGGTGGCGGTGAAACTGGTCAGGCAGGTGCTATCCGTCACGGTATCACCCGCGCTCTGATCGACTTCGACGCAGTTCTGAAGCCGGCTCTGTCCGCTGCAGGCTATGTAACCCGTGATGCACGTGAAGTTGAACGTAAAAAAGTCGGCCTGCGCAAAGCTCGCCGTGCCAAGCAGTTCTCCAAGCGTTAATCGCCGGATTCCTGTTTATGCAAAAGCCGCCTTCGGGCGGCTTTTTCTATTGCTGCAGCGCGTTTTTATCTGCACAGATACCCGGTTTGTTGCCTTGCCACATTTTGGCTGTCGACTTTTCCCCGCGCTGCAGTCGTTGCTGTTCGTGAAGATATTGCCCTACTGATAGAAATGTCTTTAAGCTGTCATTTAAATTGATTAGTTTACAAAGAAAATGCCAGAGGGTTTAACGGGTTTACCCCCGTGGCTACACCGTGTATGGTGGCCCCCTTTTGTCTTTGTGGCCTGCCCGTTCGGGTGGGCTGGCAGCCGCGTGAAACCGTTGCTGCCAATCTGCTGATCTACAGGAAACTCCGATGTCTTTGAAGCAACGTTTGCTGGCTTTTGTCGCCATTTTGCTGGTGGTGGTCATTACCGTGCTGGCGGTTCTGTCCTATCAGCGCATGCGCACGGAAATCATCGAAGGCGTCCGGCATGAGCTGGATGCTGCCATGCAAGGGAGCCGCAGTGCACTGGGCAACTGGCTGGCCCAGCGCAAGGATGCGGTAGAGGCGACGGCCTCTGCGCTGGTGAGCAGCGGCGATATCCTGCCCCAGCTGCAGGAGGGCAAGACAGCTGGCAGGTTTGACCAGCTGTTTGCCGGTTATGCCGATAAGCGCATGATTTACCATCTGGCAGAAAAACATGCACCAGAAGGTTACGACCCGACATCCCGCCCCTGGTATAAGCAGGCCGCCAGTGCCGGTTCTGGCATTGTTACCGAGCCTTATGTGTTTGCCAGTACCAAAAAGCTGGGGGTGACCGTGGCCTATCCCTTGCTGCGTAATCAGCAGCTGCAAGGTGTGGTCGGCGGTGATATTTCGCTGGAAGGCATTATTAGTCTGGTGCAGGGCATCAAGCTGCGCGGCGATGGCTATGCCTTCCTGGCAACGCGTAACGGCAAGATTGTCGCCCATCCGGCTGCGGACAGTACGCTCAAGCCAGTGGCTGAGGTGATGCCAGGTCTGGATGCGGCTTTGCTGCAGCAGACGGATGAGCACGGCAAGATGGAAGAACTGGAAATCGGTGGTCGTGCTGTTTTCCTGCAGTTGATGCCGGTGCCTGGGTCTGACTGGGTGCTGGGCAGTGTGGTGGACAAGTCTGCCATTCTGGCGCCGTTGCAGGGCCTGTTGATTACCCTGGTGGTAGCCGGTTTACTGTGCAGTATCGTGGCCATTGTGCTGGCCCAGCTGGCGCTTACCCGCCTGCTGCGTGGCCTGATGCGGCTGCGTGATGCCTTGCTGGAAATCTCCAGCGGGCATGCCGATCTGACCCACCAGTTGCACGTGGAGCAGCAGGATGAAATCGGTCAGACCGCTGAGGCATTCAACCGCTTTGTAGCCAGCCTGCGCCGCATGTTCATTGATGTACGCGAGCATGCCGTTGCGCTGAATGGGGAATTGGATAGCCTGAAACAGGTGACCGATACCGTGGCCAGCCAGTCTGAGCGTCAGTCGGAAGTGTCCAGTGCTGCTGCAGCCACTATCGAGCAGATCACGGTCAGCATCAACCACATTGCCGATCATGCGGCGATGGCGGAGCAGGCAGCCAGCGACACCGGCTCTACCTCATCCCATTCGGCTCAGGCGGTAAGCCGCTTGGCGGACGATATTGCCAATATTGCCGAGGAAGTCGGGCATCTGGGCGGGGCGCTCAATGCTTTGGGCGAACGTTCCGGGCAGATGAATACCATTATCGGTGTGATCCGCGACATTGCTGATCAGACCAATCTGCTGGCGCTCAATGCGGCGATCGAAGCGGCACGTGCTGGCGAGGCTGGTCGTGGTTTTGCCGTAGTCGCGGATGAAGTACGCAAGCTGGCCGAGCGCACAGCCAAGGCCACGGTGGAAATCGGCCAACTGATCGATGCCACCCATGGCGACATCAATACCGCACTGGGTGATATGGTCGGTACGCAGCGTTCGGTGGCCAGCGGCGTGGAGGCATCCCGCACGGTGGCGCAGGATATGTCGGGCATTCAGGGCCGGATTGCCCAGGTTGTCGGTGCCATTCACGATATTGCCGATTCAACGCGTGAGCAGTCCGTCGCCACCACCGAAATGGCGCGTGCCGCCGAGCAGGCCAACCGGGCCACGATCGAAACCGATCAGGCCGTGCAGGGCGCGATGCAAACCGTCGCCGAGCTGCATCGCCTGTCGTCTGATTTGCAGGCCATGGTGGCCCAGTTCCGCCTGTAAGCATCTGGCCTGCGGCATGCAGGCCAGATGGCGGTTGCATCCCTCCGGCCTAGTCCTTAGACTGTCGCTTTTGCGACGTTTATTTACACAAGGAAGTACAGCATGATCAAGGTGGGCATCGTCGGCGGTACCGGTTATACCGGTGTCGAACTGTTGCGTCTTCTGGCCGGGCATCCCGGTGCCGAGGTGGTGGCCGTTACCTCGCGCAAGGAAGCGGGCATGAAAGTGGCCGAGATGTTCCCCAGCCTGCGCGGTCGCGTGGATGTGGCCTTCTCCACCCCGGATGAAACCCCGCTGGAGCAGTGCGACGTGGTGTTCTTTGCCACCCCGCACGGCGTCGCCATGGCCCAGGCGCGCGCGCTGCTGGCTGCTGGTGTCAAAGTGATCGACCTGGCTGCTGACTTCCGCCTGAAAGACCCTGCCGTATTCCAGCAATGGTATGCCATGGAGCACAGCTGCACCGACTTGCTGGCCGAGGCCGTTTACGGCCTGCCAGAAGTGAATCGCGATGCCATTCGCGCAGCGCGTCTGGTGGGGATGGCCGGTTGCTATCCCACTTCGGTACAACTGGGGCTGCTGCCGCTGCTGGAAGGCGGCAAACAGCTGATCGACACTCAGACGCTGATTGCCGACTGCAAGTCCGGCGTGTCCGGTGCCGGTCGTAAGGCCGAGGTTGGTGCACTGCTGGCCGAAGCCGGGGATAACTTCAAGGCCTATGCCGTGAAGGGCCACCGTCATTCGCCGGAAATCGAGCAAGGCTTGTCCGCCATTCATGGCGCGCCGGTCAAGCTGACGTTTGTGCCACACCTGACGCCGATGATTCGTGGCATCCATTCCACCATCTACGCCCGTATCAAGCCTGAGGCGCTGGATACCGATTTCCAGGCCCTGTTTGAACAGCGCTATGCCGGTGAGCATTTTGTCGATGTACTGCCGGCTGGCAGCCACCCGGAAACCCGCAGTGTGCGTGGTTCCAACACGGCGCGCATTGCCGTGCATCGTCCGGGTAACGGTGATTTGCTGATCATCCTGGTGGTGGAAGACAATCTGGTCAAAGGCGCGTCCGGCCAGGCGGTGCAAACCATGAACCTGATGTTCGGCCAGCCGGAAAACGCCGGTCTGGACATTGTTCCGTTGCTGCCTTGATGGTGTGAAGGATTGAATATTGGCCATTCGCCCTGATATCCGACTAAAATAGTAGGTGAATGGCCGCAGGGCCGAAACGATTTGCGAGGTGACCCATGTCCGAAACTACCGAAATGCCGTGCCCGATCAACTTTACCGACAGCGCTTGCAACAAGGTGCTGGATCTGATCGCGGAAGAGGGCAATCCTGATCTGAAACTGCGCGTGTTCGTGACTGGTGGTGGCTGCTCCGGCTTCCAGTACGGTTTTACATTTGACGAACTCGCCAATGAAGACGATACCGCTATAGAGAGAGACGGTGTTACTTTCCTGGTTGACCCGATGAGCTACCAGTATCTGGTTGGGGCCGAGATCGACTATCAGGAAAGCCTGGAAGGCTCCCAGTTTGTCATTCGCAACCCGAATGCCACCACCACCTGCGGTTGTGGTTCTTCCTTCTCGGTGTAAGCCGGCAGGCAGACAAACAGGAGTAGAATGAAAACCCGGACTCAGTCCGGGTTTTTTTGTATCGGGGGAAACAAGATGAACAAACTGCCACCACTGGTATTGCCCAAGGTCGAATTCAATCGTGAATTCAGTTTCAGCGACGCCGATTTCGAGCGCATCCGCAAGCTGATCTATAAAGAAGCCGGTATCTCGCTGAACCCGTCCAAGAAGGACATGGTGTACGGGCGCCTGGTGCGGCGTATTCGCGAGCTGAAGCTGGCCAGTTTTGCAGCCTATGTGGATTTTCTGGAGTCGGTTGCGGGCAAGCGTGAGTTCGAGCAGTTCGTCAATGCACTCACCACCAATCTCACCTTCTTCTTCCGCGAAGAACATCATTTCCCCATCCTGGCCGAGCATCTGAAACAGCGGGCGTCCGCCGGGGCCAGTGAGCTGTCCATCTGGTGTGCAGCGTCGTCCACGGGTGAAGAGCCTTATTCGCTGGCCATCACCGCGCTGGAAGCCTTTCCGCTGGCTAGCAAGCCGAGCATCAGTATCGTCGCCACAGACCTGGATACCAGTGTGCTGGAAACCGGCCGCAAGGGCATTTATCCGGAAGACAAAATTGCCCGCCTGCCTCCCGGCCATGCCCACAAGTATTTCGACAAATTGCCCGATGGTACGTATCAGGCCAAGGCGGTGCTGCGCAATATGATTACCTTCCAGCGGCTGAACCTGATCGAAAACAACTGGGCGTTGCGCAAGCAGTTTGATGCCATTTTCTGCCGCAACGTGATGATTTATTTCGATCGCGACACCCAGTTTGCCGTGCTGAAAAAGTTTGCCCCGCTGCTCAAGCCCGATGGCCTGCTATTTGTCGGCCACTCGGAAAACTTCTATTTTGCCTCGGACTACTTCCAGCTGCGCGGCAAAACCGTATATCAGCACACGCCGAAAAAGTAGCGTTTTCCCCATTGAGCCCTGCTGCGCTGCGGCGTAGTATCCGGGGTCTCAATCGGCTGAGCCGAACGGGCAAGCATGACTTGCCCGTTGTCACGTCTGCTGGAGTCAACATGAAGGTAGTTGTGCTGGGGTCAGGTGTGGTGGGGGTGTCCACCGCCTGGTTTCTGGCCCGTGCAGGGCATGAGGTAGTAGTGCTGGACCGCGCCAGCGGGCCGGCGCGGGAAACCAGCTTTGCCAATGGCGGGCAAATCTCCGTCAGTCAGTCCGAACCCTGGGCCAATCCGTCAGCCCCCTGGCAAATCATCAAGTGGCTGCTGCGCGACGATGCCCCGCTGCTGTTCCGCCTGCGGCTGGACCCGGCCCAGTGGCGCTGGTGCTGGCAATTCATGCTGGAATGCCGTGGCAGTCGCGCCGAACGCAATATGCGCCAGATGCTGGCGCTGGGCCGCTACAGCCGCGATACCCTGCAGATGTTGCGTGCCGAGCTGAACCTGGATTATCAGCAGCAGACCCGTGGCATCGTTTCCTTGTTCCACACTCAGCACGAGCTGGATGCTGCCGCCCACGTCGCCGCACAAATGCGCGAATTGGGCATGGACAAGCACATCATCAGCCGTGACGAACTGGCACGCATCGAACCGGCTTTGGCCGGGATTGCCCCCTCGCTGGCCGGTGCCAGCTACTGTCCGTCGGACGAATCCGGCGATGTCCACCTGTATACCTGCGCCATGGCCGAGCATGCAGCGCGCGCCGGGGTGGAGTTCCGTTTCAATACCCGCATCAATGCGCTGGAAGCTGACAATGGCCGCATCAGCGGCGTATCGGTCAATCTGCCAGAGGGTAGTTACCGCCGCGTAACCGCCGATGCCTATGTGCTGGCGCTGGGCAGTTATTCGCCTTTGCTGGCGGCACCGTTGGGGCTGCGCCTGCCCATCTACCCGTGGAAGGGCTATTCCGCCACCTTGCCGCTGCGCGACCCGGCCACGGCGCCGGTGGCCAGCATTACCGATGAGGCCTACAAGGTGGTGATCTCCCGTCTGGGCACGCGCTTGCGCATTGCCGGTACGGCGGAGCTGGCCGGTTATTCCAGCAGCTTGAATGCCGTGCGCTGCCAGGCGCTGATCAAACGTGGTCAGGCCTTGATGCCCGATGTGGCCGACTGGGATGCTGCCGAGTTCTGGAGCGGCTTGCGTCCGGCCACGCCGGGCAATGTGCCGCTGATCGGCCGCAGCCCTTATACCAATCTCTACTTCAATACCGGACATGGCACGCTGGGCTGGACGGAAGGCGCAGGGAGCGGCAGGGCGCTGGCGGAAATCATCAGTGGCCGCACTCCGCCGATTGACTTTGCCTTTCAGGGCATTTGATCCGGCGCAGCGAGCCTGCCGGCAGCAATGCTAAAATGCCGGCCTGGATTATTCATTTTCTAACTGGAGTCGGACCATGCGTATCGGAACCCCGCACAGCGCCACTGCGCTGCGTGTCATGCTGCTGGGCAGCGGCGAGCTGGGCAAGGAAGTTGTCATTGCATTGCAGCGCCTGGGGGTGGAAACCATTGCGGTAGACCGCTACGCCGCTGCCCCGGCCATGCAGGTGGCGCACAGCAGCCATGTCATCAATATGTCGGATGCCGCTGCGCTGCGTGCGCTGGTGGATCAGGTGCGCCCGCATCTGATCGTGCCGGAAATCGAGGCCATTGCCACCGAAGAGCTGCTGCGCATCGAGGCGGATGGCTTGGCCGAGGTGATTCCTACCGCCCGTGCCACCAACCTCACCATGAACCGCGAAGGCATCCGCTGCCTGGCGGCAGACGAACTTGGCCTGCCCACTTCGCCGTTTGCCTTTGCCTCCTCGCTGGACGAATTGCAACAAGCCATCGATGGCGGCATCGGCTACCCCTGCCTGGTGAAGCCGGTGATGTCCTCCAGCGGCAAGGGCCAGTCGCTGCTACGCGGCCCGGATGATGTGGCCAAGGCCTGGGAATATGCCGTCAGTGCCGGTCGCGTGGACAAGGGCCGGGTGATTGTCGAAGGCTTCATCGATTTCGATTACGAAATCACCCAGCTCACCGTGCGTGCCAGTGATGGCCAGGGCGGCATTGCCACTCATTTTTGCGACCCCATCGGCCATCTGCAAAAGAATGGCGACTACGTGGAAAGCTGGCAGCCGCAGCCAATGAGCGAGCTGGCGCTGCTGCGCGCCCGTGAAATGGCCAAGGCGGTGACCGATGCGCTGGGCGGGCGTGGCCTGTTTGGGGTGGAGCTGTTCGTCAAGGGCGATCAGGTATGGTTCTCCGAAGTCAGCCCGCGTCCGCACGATACCGGCCTGGTGACGCTGGCCACCCAGCGTTTCTCCGAGTTTGAACTGCATGCGCGTGCCATTCTGGGCTTGCCGGTGGATGCCAGCCTGCGCAGCGCCGGTGCCTCTGCGGTGATTTATGGCGGCATGGAAGAGCAGGGCATTGCCTTTGAAGGCGTGGCTGAAGCGCTGGCCGTACCCGGTGCCGACCTGCGCCTGTTTGGTAAGCCGGAAAGCTTTGTCCGCCGCCGCATGGGTGTGGCTGTGGCCCAGGCTGATGATGTGGCCACCGCGCGTGAGCGTGCCTTGCTGGCGGCTTCGCTGGTCAAGCCGGTGAAGGACTGAGCCATGCAGGAAATGACGCCATACGAGCTGATGGGTGGTGAAGGCGTGGTGCGCTGGCTCACCAACCGCTTCTACGACATCATGGATAGTGACCCTTCGGTCAAGGTGCTGCGCGACATGCATCCGGCTGATCTGGCTGGTTCACGGGAAAAGCTGTTCATGTTCCTGTCCGGCTGGCTGGGCGGGCCGGGTTTGTACATGGAAAAATTTGGTCATCCGCGTTTGCGTATGCGCCACATGCCGTTTGCGGTGGACGGCCCGATGCGCGACCAGTGGATGCAGTGCATGACCCAGGCGGTGAACGAACTGCTGGTGGAAGACTGGCTCAAGGCCAAGCTGCTGGAGGCCTTCTATAACACGGCAGACTTCATGCGTAATCAGGAAGAGTAAGCGCCGGTCGTAGCGCATAACCCTCTGCACGGTAATTGCCGCCAGAGGGTTTTTATTTATCTGTTGTCCGGCAACGGCGGAATGGAATAGGTGCCGGTGACATGCGCTACTGGCTCGTCACTGCCGGCGGAGTACAGCAGCACCTCGCCCACGGCCAGACGCTTGCCCAGCTTGAGGATGCGGCCTTCGGCAATCACATCTTCTTGCGGTGGCTTGCGCAGGAAATTGATATTCAGGCTGGTGGTGACCGCCAGTTCCACCTTGCCTATCATGCCCAGCACCACGGCATACAGGGTGGCATCGGCCAGCGCCATCAGCGCCGGGCCGGCAATGGTGCCACCGGGGCGGATCAAGTCGGGGTTGAAGTGCATGCGCAGGCGGGCCGTGCCATGGGCAATGTCCTCGGTACGCATGCCGAACAGTTTGACCAGCGGCAGTTCGCTGTCGATCAAGGCCTGGAATTCTGCAACGCTGATCTGGCTCATGGGCGGCTCTGGTGATGGCAGAGCACCATGGTGCATGACCATTACGTTAACGTCAATTTACTGCCGCCATGCATGCCGAGATGGCCGTTGCGGCCATCCATCGCGCCGCATCAGCGCGGACGGTGACCGCGTTCGATCAACACGCCCACCCGGCGCACACCGGGCAAAATACCCAGCTTGGTGACGGAAACCTGCACCCAGGGCGCACCAAAGTCCTCGCGGATCACCTTGGCGATATATTCCGCCAGTGCTTCCAGCAGCAGGAAGTGTTGTTCCGACAGCGCCTTGCGCAACCGCTCCACCACCACCCCGTAGTGAATGGTGTCGCCGATATTGTCGCTGTGGCAGGGTACTTCGCTGGGAATGCCGATTTCCAGGTCGATTTCAATGGTTTGCGGATTTTTCCGCTCCCACTCATAAACACCGATAATGGTGTCGGCGCGCACTTCGCGCAGGAAAATGATGTCCATTTCTATGCCGGGAGTTGGGCTTTGTCGCCCGATACCGTAAAATCCGAAGCCTTCTATTCTAATGGATACACCATGACCACGACAGCTTTTGCCTTCGTTGTTGCGGCCTACCTGCTGGGCTCCCTGTCCTTTGCCGTGATCGTGAGCAAGGCCATGGGCATGGCAGACCCGCGCAGCTATGGTTCCGGTAACCCCGGTGCCACCAATGTCCTGCGTTCCGGCAAGAAAACTGCCGCTGTGCTTACCCTGCTGGGTGATGGTGCCAAGGGCTGGGTGGCCGTGGCGCTGACAGCCTGGTTCGGCCCGCAATACGGATTGGGTGAGCAGGCCATTGCCATGTCGGCACTGGCGGTGCTGATTGGCCATATGTGGCCGGTATTCTTCGGCTTCAAGGGTGGCAAGGGCGTGGCCACTGCAGTAGGCGTGCTGTTTGGCTTTAACGTGTGGCTGGCGCTGGCTGCCATCGCTACTTGGCTGTTTATGGCCTTTGTGGTGAAGATTTCCTCGCTGTCCGCCATCGTGGCCTGCGTAATGGTGCCGGTGTACGCCTATTTCATCACGGGCCCGGCTTCACCGTATTTTGGTACCTGCATCATCATTGCCATTCTGGTGATTCATCGTCACAAGTCCAACCTGATCAAGCTGCTGACCGGTCAGGAAGGAAGGATAGGCGAGAAAGCTGCTGGTAAAGGCGACAAGCAGGCCTGAACCCGGGTTCGCCCCAGATGCAAAAAGCCCGCCTATGCGGGCTTTTTCATTTGTACGGTTTGCGATGGGCTAGCCGTCAGACAGCACCTTGACGTGGGCAGTCACACTGCGCGCCAGCGATGACAAATCATAACCACCCTCCAGCACCGATACGATGCGGCCATCGGCATACTGGTCGGCAATCTGCATCAGATGGCGGGTTACCCACTCGTAATCGGCCTCCACCAGCCCCAGCGAGCCCATGTCGTCTTCGCGGTGGGCATCAAAACCGGCAGAGATGAAGATCATCTGCGGTTTGAAGTCGTGCAGGCTAGGCAGCCACACGTTTTCCACCACTTCGCGGAATTCCCGCCCGGTACTACCGGCCTTGAGCGGCACGTTCACCATGTTCGGCCCCACCGGGTTGTCACCGCAGTAAGGGTAGAAGGGGTGTTGGAAAATGGACACCATCATCACACGCGGGTCGTCACGGAAGATGTCTTCGGTGCCGTTGCCGTGGTGGACGTCGAAGTCGATCACCGCAATCCGCTCAAACTTGTAAGTGGATAGCGCGTGGGCAATGCCGACGGCAATATTGTTGAAAAAGCAAAAACCCATCGCTTTGTCATGCTCGGCATGATGGCCGGGTGGGCGAATGGCGCAAAAGGCATTGGGGGCCTTGTCCTCGCACACCAGTTCCACTGCCTTGATGACCGCGCCAGCTGCGTGGCGCGCGGCGGGCAATGTACCCGGCGCCATGGCGGTGTCTGGATCCATGCGGAAAGTACCGACACTGGGCGCACAGGCTTCGATGTATTCTACATAACGCGGTGGGTGAACCCGGGCCAGTTGCTGCTCGGTGACTTCCGGTGCTTCCACTTCATGCAGGCTGTCGTAAATCTGTGCCGCCATCAGCTGATCCTTGATGGCAACCAGGCGTTCCGGGCATTCCGGGTGGCCTACCCCCATATTGTGCTGCAGGCAGACAGGATGGGTAATGTAAGCAGTGAGTCCGTTTCTCTGTAGACGGTTTTTTAGCCAAGTTAACACGAGCGTTTCCTTGTTGCGTACGATTGTTTGCGTACAATGGACGCGAGTTTTATCTTTATGTATTTTCGATAAATACTGCGCGCAACCGGGTCCAAATGCAATCACTCAGCCTTGCCTATCGTCAACTCAACACGCTTATCCTGGGCAAGCCCCGCGCCATCCGGCTGGCGCTGGCCTGTCTGATTGCCCGTGGTCATCTGCTCATCGAAGACCTGCCCGGTGTGGGTAAAACCACCTTGGCACATGGCCTGGCGGCGGTGCTTGGCCTGCATTACCAGCGGGTGCAGTTCACCAGCGATCTGCTGCCCGCCGATATCCTGGGTGTAAACATCTACCAGCGTGAAACCGGCAACTTCCGTTTTCACCAGGGGCCGGTATTCAGTCAGTTGTTACTGGCTGATGAAATTAATCGTGCCTCGCCCAAGGTGCAATCGGCCTTGCTGGAGGCGATGGAGGAGCGCCAGGTTTCCATTGATGGCGAGAGTCATCCGCTGCCGACACCATTTTTTGTGATCGCCACCCAGAATCCTTCCGAGCAACTGGGGACGTTTCCGCTGCCTGAGTCGCAACTGGACCGTTTCCTGATGCGGATTTCGCTGGGCTATCCGGCGGCGGAGGCCGAGCGGGCATTGCTGTTGGGCCAGGACCGTCGAACCTTGCTGGATGACATCACTCCTTGCCTGAGTGGCAATGGCTTGTTGCAGTTGCAACAAAAGGCTGCTGCGCTGACCGTGACGTCAGACTTGGTCGACTATGTGCTGGCCCTGTTGCAGGCCACGCGGCAGGACCGCAGCTATCTGGTCGGTCTCAGTCCGCGCGCCGGGTTGGCCCTGCTGGCTGCCGCCCGTGCCTGGGCTTTGCTGGAAGGGCGTGATCATGTCCTGCCGGAGGATGTGAAAGCTATTTTCCCGGCGGTAGCGGGGCACCGGCTGGGTTTGAGCGGAGATGCGTCTACCAGCCTGACTGCATTGCTCGATCATGTTGCCATTCCGTAAACAGTTGCGCGGCTGGTGGTTGCGCCGTCTGCCGCTGGAAACCGCTTGCTGCCTGGGGCAGCGACGTATCTATTTGCTACCCACCCGTTTTGGTCTGCTGCTGTTGCTGGTTGCTGCTGCGGTATGGGTGGGGGCGTTGAATTACGCGGTCAGCCTGGCTTATGTGCTGGCCTTCTGGTTGCTTGGTTTGTTGCTGGTGGCTGTGTTGATGGCTTACCGTCAGCTGGCTGGCCTGCAACTGCAGGTGCAGGAGAGTGAAGGGGTGTTTGTCGGGCAGTTTGCCGACTGCCGTTTGCATCTGCTCAATACCACGGCCATTACCCGTCAACTGCTGTTGCAGTCTGAGCATGGTGGCGAGTGTGTGCCCTGTACGCTGGCTGCCATGGACAAACAATCGGTAGCCATTACACAGCTGCTCAACCGGCGTGGCCGTCATCCCTATCCCGCCATCCAGCTGTGGAGCACCGCCCCTTTCGGGCTGATTCGGGCATTTTCATGGTGGCGGCCTGATGCCTCTTTAATGGCTTTTCCACTGCCATTGCCTGATCGTGAGCATCAGGACCGTCGTAACGAGTCTGGCTGTGCTCGCCGTATTGGAGATGATGAGGAGGATTTTTCTCATCTTGGAGAGTACCGGCCGGGGGATACACCACGGCAGATCGCCTGGAGTGTGCTGGCCCGGCGTGATGTATTGGCCAGCAAACGTTTTGCCAACCAGCCACGCGGTCAGGCCTTGCATCAACTGGCATGGCAGGACTATCCGGCAACGCTGGATGTGGAAAGCCGGCTTTCACGATTGTGCTGGCGGGTATTGCAGTGCGAAAAAACCGGCCAGCATTACCGCTTGCAATTGCCCGGTTACAAGGTGGAACCACAGCCGGGGCAGCGCGAGCAAGCATTGGCGGCATTGGCTGAGTTCAGGTTGCCGGTATGAGGCTGGCCCGGTTCCGGCAGGGGGAAATGGCGGTATTGCTGGCGCTCGCGCTGGTGATGCTGCCATTGTTGCTGCATCTCCCCCTTTGGCTGCCTTTGCTGGTGCTGACCATGCTGCTGGTTCGTGGCTTCTTGCTGCAGCGCCAGTACCAGCTGCCATCGTTGTGGCTGTTATTGCCGCTGCTGGGTTTGTCGATAGGCGGCTTATGGCTGAATCTGAACACCCTGATCGGACGTGAGGGCGGGGCTGCCTTGCTGATTCTGTTGCTGGGATTCAAGAGTTTCGAATCGCGTCAGCAACGCGATTGGCAAGTACTGTTGGCACTGGGTTTTTTCCTGGCTGCCATTCCACTGCTGTTTGACCAGTCCCCGTTGTCCGCACTGTGGCTGATTGTCAGTCTGTTGGCACTGACCTGGGCCATGCTGCGACTGGCCGGAGGTGTAGTACAAGGGACTGCTGGCATGGCAGTGCAGGCTTTGCTGCTGTCCCTACCGTTGATGCTGGTCCTGTTTGTGGTGATGCCGCGCCTGCCTGGGCCGCTGTGGAGCATGCCGCATGAACAGCATATTGCCAGCACCGGGCTGTCTGACAGCATGGAGCCTGGCAGTATCAGTCAGTTGGTACAGCAACAAGAGCCAGCATTCTCCGTGGTGTTTGACGGCCAGCCACCGGCACATGAGCAGCTGTATTGGCGCATCATGATTTTTGATGATTTTGATGGCCGACGCTGGCAAAGCGTACACGGCCAGACGCGGGAGCAAATACAGCTGGCAGGGGGAGAAAAGGTACGGTATCGCCTTACCGGCAAGCCTTCCCGATCACGCTTACCCCTGCTGGATTACCCGCTGGCGGCACCTGCAGAAGGAAGACTGGAGCCGGGGGGGCTGTTCAAGCTGGCTAATGATCGGGACGATGTGTTGCGTGTTTCGGGCGAGAGCCTGGTAGGCAGCCGTTACCTGAGTGAGTTGAGTCGCAGTGATCAGGACTTCTACCGTCATCTTCCCCCTGGAAACTTTGCCAGCCGACAACTTGCCATGCAGTGGCGTAGCCAAAGTAGTGACAGTGCCGGTTTTGTGCGCGAGGCCCTGTTGCACTTCCGCCTGGGGGGCTTTGCCTATACTTTGAACCCGCCTTTGCTGGAGGGTGACAACAGTATCGATGCTTTCATGTTTTCCACGCGGCAGGGTTTTTGTGAACACTACGCATCGGCCTTGGCATTCATGGCACGGGCTGCCGGCATTCCCGCCCGGGTGGTAACCGGCTATCAGGGAGGGCAGTTCAACCCGCTTGGCCGTTTCTGGCAGGTGCGCTCTTCCGATGCTCATGCCTGGGTTGAAGTCTGGCTGGCTGAACGCGGGGAATGGCTACGGGTTGACCCAACTGCGGCAGTCGCACCGGAGCGGGTCAGCCAGGATCTTGGGCGGAGTATTCCTGCAATGCAGGCCCAATTACCGGTATTTGGGAGTCGCATGCCGGCATGGATCGTGCGTGTGCAGCAGGGATGGCAAGCTGCCGGTTTTGCCTGGCAGCAGTGGATTGTTGGTTACGATGCCTCGCGGCAATTAAGTCTATACCGCTGGTTGGGACTGGGCGAGACCGTCGACAGTGCATCTGTTGTGCGAGCGCTGTTATGCGGTGTGTTGTTGGCTGGTTTGCCATTGCTGTGGTGGTGGCGCAGGGGCCCGGAAAGTTTGCCCTTGCAGGAAGGGCGTGCACGGCTGGAGCGTGCTTTGCAGCAGCAGGGTATTACCCTGTTACCCAGTGATGGCCCGCTGGATATGCTGAACAAGGCCCGGGGGCTGCCAGCGCCTGCCTATCGCGAACTCAAGCAGCTGTGCAAGGAATACGCGGTAATGCGCTATCAGAACCCGGCGTTGTCACCACAACAGGCTCGCCGATGGCTGCGCAGGGTCAGGATTTTCTCTACCAATCTGGCCAGGGGGAAATTGCGCCATGGTGGCTGAAGCATTGGTAGCCCCGGCATACCTTTGCTATTAATTGCTGGCCATCACATGAGTGGCCTACACTGCCTAAACAGAAACCCCGCCTGGTGGCGGGGTTGTTTTCCTGCATCACTGGTTCCGATGCTATAGCAGGAAGTCGCGGGAGATACCCTTGCGACGTAGAATACGACGCAGTTGCTCCAGGCCTTCGATCTGGATCTGGCGCACTCGCTCCCGGGTCAGGTTCAGCGCAGCTGCCAGTTCTTCCAGCGTGCAGATTTCATGGCCATTCAAACCATAACGGCGCTCAATCACCATACACTGCTTGTCATTCAACTGGGCCAACCAGTCTTTGACAAACTTTTCCAGCTGGTTGTTGTGGAGCTGAATTTCCGGTTCTTCATGCTGCTCATCCGGAATCGACTCACCAATCGACAGCATAGGGTCGATATCCAGCGGTGCATCCAGCGAAGCCATGCGTTCGTTCAGGTTCATCACCTTGCGCACATCTTCCACCGGTTTGCCCACCTGATGAGCAATTTCGTCCAGAGTAGGTTCACGTCCCATCTGGCTTTCCAGAAAGCGTGATGCTCGCAGATAGACGTTCAGTTCCTTGATGACATGGACCGGCAGGCGGATAGTGCGCGACTGGTTCATGATGGCGCGTTCAATGCTCTGGCGAATCCACCATGTGGCGTAGGTTGAGAAACGGAAACCTCGCTCGGGGTCAAATTTTTCCAGCGCATGCATCAGGCCGATATTGCCTTCTTCGATCAGATCGAGCAGGGCGAGGCCACGGTTGATGTAATGTTTGGCAATGTTCACGACCAAGCGCAGATTGTGCTCGATCATTTTTTGCCGGGCGTCGAAATCGCCTGTGACAACCCGACGAGCCAGTTCCAGCTCCTGGGCCGGGGTCAGCAGGGCGTTGTTTCCGATATCGTTCAGATAGATCTGAGTGACATCGGCAACTTCTTCCGTGACGCTCTGGCGCTCGGTAGCCTCTTCGGTTTCTGCTTCTGCAGCAGCCTCTTCGGCAACTTCTTCTTCAAGAACTTCCTCTTCTTCGAGGATATCGCTGTCTTGGTTCATAACTCCCCCCGCTACGGTGGCTCCTGGCAGGGGGAGATACCCCTGTTCAGGACTTGTTGTCTAGGTACTGCATCGGATCAACCGGTTTCCCGAAGCGGCGGATCTCGAAGTGCAGTTTTACCTGATCAGCATCAGTATTGCCCATTTCGGCAATCTTCTGCCCTTTCTTGACACTCTGTCCCTCCTTAACTAGTAATTGACTGTTGTGGGCATACGCTGAAAGGAATGTTTTGTTGTGCTTGATGATGATCAGCTTGCCATATCCTCTCAAGCCATTCCCGCTGTAAACAACCTTGCCATCTCCGGCTGCAATCACGCTTTGACCTGCGCGCCCGCTGATATCAACCCCTTTATTGCTGTCCGAATAACCTCGGATCACCTTGCCTTCTGTTGGCCAGGCCCAAGCAACAGCATCTTCGCTGGTTGTTGCTTGGGATTTTTCTTCAATTTTGTTCTTATTTTCCGATATTGCCGCTGGTGTACTACTGTCCTTTTTGTCGGCCTGAACTGCAGGAGCGGATGCATTGCCAGTTTTTACCGGGGCAGTTTTCTTATTGGCACTCCCTTCACTCTGCTGTGCCAATGTCTTTGCTGCGTCTTCCGTATAAGGCAGTTTCAGTGCTTTCGGGTAGTTCTTGCTACCGGTGGCAACCGGAGTTGCACTCTCAATAACTACTTTCTGTTTTGCTGGCTCCACCGCAGCACTTTCCGGCGGCTTGGCCGTAGCCAGCGGTGCCTGGCCATCCTGCGCCCCTGGAGGCGTCAGGCGTAATACCTGGCCTACCTTGATATTACTGTCCGGCAAGTTATTCCAGGCGGCAACATCTTTGTATTTCAGCCCGTTATTGAGCGAAATACGGAACAGGTTTTCGCCAGGCTGAACAATATGCGTCTTTTCTCCACTAACACTTGTTGCAGGCTTGGCAACAATGCTGCCACTACTTTTGTACGGGGTAGCCACCGCCACATCTGCAGGTGGCGTTATCGTGGTCTTGTTTGCAGTGGTGACTGCGGCAACGGGGGCCGGGCGGGCGGACTCAACCGGTGCGGCTTGTTGCGCCATACTGCTGCAGCCAGCCAGAAGGGCGGTTGTCAGCGTTGCGGCAAACCAGTGCTTTGAATGCTGTTTATGCATGCCTGTAGATTTTATATGTCAGTTAGTTGGGTTTTGTAAATTGTCAGACAGGGTATGTGTTGTGTTTTTGCAAGACTTAGTTACGACCGGGTAAGAGTGGGACGAATTTCACCGGGTCCAGCCGTGTTTTCTGCAGGCCCTGAGATGTTTTTTCCAGCAGCCATAAATACTGTTCTGTTTCACCAACCGGCATGATCAGTCTGCCACCTTCTGCCAGTTGTTCAACTAGCGCTTCCGGAATATTTCGTGCTGCTGCCGTCATGATGATGCCTTCGAATGGGGCCGCTTCTGGTAGGCCGAAATGGCCATCTCCATGTACCAGCCGGGCATGGACCAGCTTGGCGGCCCGCAAATTGCGTCTTGCTTTGTCAAGAAGCGCGCCGAGTCGTTCAATGGAATAGACTTCGGCTCCGGTCTTCAGCAGTACGGCTGTCTGATAACCACATCCGGTTCCGATTTCCAGCACCTTGCCCGGTTTACGGCCTGCCAACAGAATTTCTGTCATCTTGGCGACTGTCAGTGGTTGGGAAATGGTTTGAGCATGGCCGATGGGTAGTGACACATCGTCATAGGCACGGGTGGCCAGTGCCTGATCGACAAATAGATGGCGCGGCACGTCTGACATGGCAGTCAGCACACGTTCATCCTGTACGCCTGCCTGGCGCAGGCGTTCCACCATGCGCTTGCGGGTTCGGTCAGACAGCATGCCGTAAGCCTGGTTGTCTTGTGTCACGGATGAAGCCATGTAGTGATTCCGTCCAGTTGGCCGTATGCGGTTAAATCCAGCATCAGCGGGGTGACCGAAACATGTTTGCCAGCAATGGCGGCAAAGTCGGTGCCGGGGCCTGCATCCTGTGCACTGCCGACCGGGCCTACCCAGTATATCGTTTCCCCGCGAGGATTCTTGGCTTTGATAACTGGTTCAGCATGATGTCTGCGTCCCAGTCGTGTGACTTGCATGGATTGCAGCTGATCGACCGGGATGTCCGGGACGTTAATATTCAGCAGCACGGGTTGGGTAAGCGGCTGCAGCTGATGTCGTGCCAGCAATGCCTCAACTACGTGAGCCGCTGTGCCGAAGTGCTGGCCGCTGTAGCCTGCCAGCGAGATGGCAATGGACGGAATGCCGAGCAGAAAACCTTCGGTAGCGGCAGCCACGGTACCTGAGTAGATGGTGTCATCCCCCATATTAGGGCCATGGTTGATGCCGCTGAATATCATGTCTGGACGAAAATCCAGCAAGCCGGTTACCGCCAGATGGACACAGTCGGTTGGCGTACCGTTGACATAATGAAAGCCATTGGCCGCCTGACGTACGGTAAGTGGCCGGTCCAGGGTCAGCGAGTTGCTGGCACCACTGCGATCGCGCTCGGGTGCCACGACGACGACTTCACCATGACGTGCCAGCGTTTCTGCCAGAGTGCGGATACCGGGAGAGAAATAGCCATCGTCATTGCTGATCAGGAACTTCATGCTGTGCTTCCAGGTTGGACGCATGATTGTATCGCTGCCAAGCGGTGCTGGAAAACCTTCATGGCATGGCAGACAAAGAAAAACCCGCCGTGGCGGGTTGGTTTCGTCAGGCGTAATAGCGCTGGCTGAATTCCAGCATCCGTTCGATGGGAATGCGGGCAGCATCCATCTGCTCGGTGCTCAGATAGTCGATGCGCAGGCCTTCACCCTGTTGGGCGCGCGTTACGGCATCGATGGTGTTCATCTTCATATATGGACAGGAGTTGCACTGGCAGCCGGCATAGATCGGTGCCTGGCGCAGGTCCAGATCGGGGCGGGCCAGGCCCATGTTGTAGAGGATGCCATCTTCGGTGGCAACAAAGATCACTGCGTTGCTATCGCCCTTGAAGGCTTTCACCCAGTTGAGCATGCCGGAGGTGGAGCCGACGTAATCGGCCTTCTTCAGCACGGGTAGCGGGCTTTCTGGGTGGGCGATCAGGTATTTTTCACCGGCAGCTGCCGCGAAAGCCTCTTCCAGTGCCGCTTCGTTGAATTTGTCGTGAACTTCGCACACGGCAGACCACAAGGGCATGTCGTAGCCGTATTGGTCGTTCAGATAACCACCCATATTGCGGTCGGGCGAGAAGATGACTTTTTTGCCTTCGGCATATAGGTGGGCAATGATGTCGTCCACATTGCGACTGGTGACGATCCAGTCGGATAGTGCCTTGTGTTCTGCGCTGGAGTTGATGTACGACACATGGACGTGGTCGGGGTGGCTTTCGCGCCATGCCTTGAGCGCAGTGACGTCAGTCTGGGTGACCAGCGAACAGGTGGATCCGGCGTCCGGCAGGATCACCTCGGCCTGCGGATTGAGGATCTTGGCGGTTTCAGCCATGAAACGCACACCGGCAAACACGATGATGTCGGCATTGGCTTCTTTGGCAAACAGCGACAATTCCAGGCTATCGCCCACCTTGTCGGCCATTTGCTGGATTTCAGGCTGGGTATAGTAGTGGGCAAGGGTGACGACACGCTTCGTCATGATGGGCTGACTCCTGCTCGCCCTGCATAAGGTTGCAGGCGGCTGAATGAATATATTGCAATGCAACGTACTAGGGTTGCCAACGCGCAAGATTAGCAATATTGCAGTGCGATTACCACCTGCAAGCATGGTTACCCTCGGCGGGGGGGCGTCCGTTTTGCTATAAAATTCATTTGGTACAGGCTTGCCCGAGGTCAACATGACAATACGATGGCTGCGGCAGCATTGTGATGGCGTGTAGTTGGATACGCAATGGCAGCAGCAGCCCGTTCATGGGAAGACCGAGAGTTTTACCTTGTTGTGCATTGCACAATACTGTCGCAACATGCCGGAGTGAAAATAAATTTTCCGTGGCAAATACGTATTTGCCATACCAAATACAGCCAGCAGGCCGATGCTTGTACGGGCAGCCGGCAGCCTGTCGACACCTTGTCGCTTGAATTAACAGAACGGGAACCGCTTCCATGAGGCCTCATTACCTAACTCCGCTCTTTTCGCCGCGCACTGTTGCGGTTGTTGGTGCCAGTGATACGCCGGGGTCGATCGGCCAAGCCGTGTTTGCCAATCTGCTGGCGGGCAACTTTCAAGGCAAGCTGTTTCCAGTCAATTTGAATCACAAGGTGGTGGGGGGCATTCCTGCCGTCCCTTCGGTACGCCTGATCGAACCCGCAGTTGACATGGCGGTGGTGTGCACTGCCATTCGCACATTGCCGGCCATCATCAAGGACTGCGGCAAGAAGGGCATCAAGGCAGTCCTGCTGGCCAAGGAGTTTTCCGACAGCGAACAGCTGGAACGGGAAATCCTCAACGAATCGGTCTCGATTGCCCGGCATTATGGTATCCGTGTGCTGGGACCGAATGTATTGGGCCTGATGCGACCGGTAGCCGGTTTTAACGCGACCAATTACACCAGTAAGGTGCGGCCGGGAAACATGGCGCTGGTGTCGCAGTCCTCCGCTTTGTGTACGGCAATGCTGGATTGGGCGGACAGCAAGGGGATCGGATTTTCCAGTGTTATTTCTGTTGGTGACGCACTGGATGTCGATTTCGGTGAAATTCTGGATTACCTGGTAGCGGATAATTTTACCCAGGGTATTTTGTTGCATGTACACCACATTCACCATGCGCGCCGCTTTATGAGTGCGCTGCGGGCGGCTGCGCGTACCAAGCCGGTGGTGGTGATCAAGTCCGGTCGCTATCAGGATGATGTCACCGGGGTAACGCATTCGAGCAACCTGATTGAAAGCGGCGACGTATTTGATGCCGCATTGTCCCGCGCCGGTGTGCTGCGTGTGTCATCCATTGCCCAGTTGTTTACTGCGGCCAAGGTGTTAGCGGCCAACTTTCGGGTGAATGGCAAGCGGCTGGCCATTGTCACCAACGGCATCGGCCCGGGTGTGCTGGCCGCTGACAGCGCCTACACCAACGGGGTGGAGCTGGCCAAGCTGAGCGACGCCACGATGGAGCTGCTCAATAACGCGCTGCCGCGTAACTGGTCACATGGCAACCCGATCGACCTGATCGGTGATGCCAGCCCGGTCCGTTTCCGTACGGCGGTAAAGGCCTGTATTGATGACCCCAATGTCGATGGCGTGCTGGTGATCTTTACTCCGCAGGCTGGCACGGATCATTTGACTACCGCACAGTTGATGATTGGTTTGCAGCGCGAATCCAGCAAGCCGATGTTCCTGTCCTGGCTGGGCGATGCCAAGGTATCGGAAAGTCGTGATCTGTTTTCTAAAGCCAAATGTGCCCACTTCCGTGCCCCTGAGTACGGCATTGAAGTGTTCCGCAACCTTGCGTCTTATCAGTACAACCAGCAATTGCTGCTGCAGACGCCTGGACCGCTGGAAGGCAAGCGTGCGGCACCGGACTTGCTGCGTGCCCGGGCGGTCATTGCTGGGGCGATGGCTGAAGGGCGGACTATTTTGTCCGAACGGGAATCGAAAGAGGTACTGGCTGCCTTCCGCATTCCGGTCAATCCCACCCTGCTGGCTCGTACGGAAGACGAGGCCGTGGTGCTGGCCGAGCAAATTCACTACCCAGTCGTGCTGAAAATCGACTCACCGGACATCATCTACAAGTCCGATGTGGGTGGGGTGGAACTCAATATCAGCAATGAAGCCACCTTGCGTGCCGCCTTTCGCGGCATTCTGGAACGGGCGCACCAGGCTATGCCGGAGGCGCGTATCGACGGTATCTCTGTGCAGCCAATGCGTAAGCGCCGTTTTGCGCGCGAGGTGATGGTGGGGGTGACGCATGACAGTTCTTTCGGCCCGGTGATTACCTTTGGTGCCGGCGGTATTGCGGTGGAGGTGATGCACGACCGTGCACTGTCACTCCCGCCGCTCAACCAGTATCTGGTGGGCAGCATGATACGCAAGACGCGTATCGGACAATTGCTGGGCGCATTCAAGAATCTGCCGGCAGTGGACATGGAAGAACTGGTGGATGTGCTGCTGCATGTGTCGGAAATGGTATGCGAGCTGCCAGAACTACGCGAAATGGACATCAACCCGCTGGTAGCGGACGAGAAGGGCGTGATTGCACTGGATGCGCGCATCATCGTCGAGCCCTTGAAGCCGGATGTGAAACGCTACGGTCATATGGCCATCATGCCTTACCCCATGCATATGGTGCGTAGCGCCACGCTGACGGATGGCATGAAGGTAACTATTCGCCCGGTGCGGCCGGAAGATGCGGAAATGCAGCAGGAATTTGTCCGTACGCTGTCGGACGAAAGCCGCTACAACCGCTATATGTCCAGTATCAAGCAGCTATCCCAAACCATGCTGGTGCGCTTCACCCAACTGGACTACGACCGCGAAATGGCACTGGCCATGACGTGCGAGACAGAGAATGGTGAAGAGCAGCAAGCCGTGGCCCGCTTCATTACCGATCCGGACAACGAAGGTTGCGAGTTTGCGCTGGAAGTGGCGGACAAATGGCAGGGCAAGGGTATTGGCTACATCCTGATGAATGCCTTGTTTGATGCCGCCCGTGAGCAAGGGCTGACCGTGATGCGCGGTGAAGTGCTGGCCGGCAACAAGGGCATGCTCAAGCTGATGCACAAACTGGGCTTTACCGTGGAAACCCATCCGGAAGACCGGGCGCTGACCATCGTGACCAAAATCCTCTAAGCCAGCGGGATGTTCGTCGCAGGCAGATTGCAGACACACGGTGTGGTTTTTTTCGTCAAACTAAGCGGCTTCGGCTGGCTGATAATGGATGGCCGGGGCAGCGGGCGTATTAAGCGCTTGCAAGATAAGGGAAAAGTGCCATAGAATCGTGGGCTTTTCTACGATACCGTATTTATCTAAGGACAATCGACAATGGTAGTGATTCGTCTGGCACGTGGCGGCGCCAAGAACCGTCCGTTCTACAACATCGTGGTGACCGATTCCCGTAACCGTCGTGACGGTCGCTTCATCGAGCGCGTTGGCTTCTACAACCCGGTAGCTAACGAGAAGGAAGAGCGCGTGCGCCTGACTTCCGATCGTCTGAACTACTGGATCGGCGTTGGTGCTCAGGTTACCGACGCTGTAGCCAAGCTGCTGAAAGAGCAGAAGGTTGCTGCCTAATCGTTCGTTGACTCAACTAACGGACTAAGGCGCATGCGCAAAGAAGATCTCGTCATGATGGGGTTTGTGCGTGGCGCCTTCGGTATCAAGGGTTGGATCAAGGTCCAGGCCGATACCGAATACGCTGACGGTCTGTTTGACTACCCGGTCTGGTGGCTGGGCAAGGATGACAGCTGGAAGCCGTACACATTTGAAAACGGGGCAGTGCAGCCCAAGGGCTTGTCCGTCAAGCTGCAGGGCATTGAAGATCGCGACACGGCGGAAGCCCTGCGTGGTTTGCAAGTTGCCGTTCCCCGTAGTGAATTGCCGGAAGCTGGCACTGACGAATATTACTGGTCCGATCTGATCGGCCTGTCTGTCGTCAACCAGCAAGGCGTGGTGCTTGGCAAGGTGACCGAATTGATGGAAACCGGTGCCAACGACGTATTGGTGGTAGAAGGTGAACACGGCCAGCGGCTGATTCCCTTCGTTGGCCAGTTCGTACTGGATGTCAGTCTGGCCGAGGCCCGCATTTCAGTCGACTGGGGCCTGGATTACTGATGCATATCGATGCTATCACGCTGTTTCCGGAAATGTTCGATGCCATCGCCCGCTTTGGTGTAAGCCAGCGGGCGCTTGATCTGGGCATTTGGGATTTCCAGAAATGGAATCCACGCGATTTCACCCATGACAACTACCGCCGTGTGGACGACCGTCCTTATGGTGGTGGGCCTGGCATGCTGATGCTGATCGAACCGCTGGAAGCTGCCATTACGGCAGCCAAGGCACGTCAGCAGGCAGCAGGTGTCAATGAGAGCCATGTGATCTATCTGTCACCGCAAGGGCGTGCCTTGTCGCACGAGAAAGCGGTTGAGCTATCCCGTCGTCCCGGTCTGATTGTGCTGTGCGGCCGTTACGAAGGGGTGGATGAGCGCTTGATCGAGCGCCAGGTGGATGAGGAAGTTTCCATTGGCGACTACGTGTTGTCCGGTGGCGAGCTGCCGGCCATGGTGCTGATGGATGCAGTCATCAGGCTGCTTCCTGGTGTTCTCAATGACGCCCAGTCTGCTTATGAAGATTCATTTGTGAACGGACTCCTTGATTGTCCGCACTATACCCGACCCGAAGACTATCAGGGCATGCGGGTGCCGGATGTGCTTATGTCCGGAAATCATGCACTGATTGCTAAATGGCGACTCAAGCAGGCACTGGGAAGGACGTGGCAACGTCGCCCGGAGCTGTTGCAGGGCCGCACTTTGACAAAACAGGAATCTCGGCTGCTGGCAGAGTACCAGCAGGAACAAGATATCCGTAAAAAACCGGAGTAACACATGGATCTGATCCAGAAACTCGAGCAAGAAGAAATCGCCCGCCTGGGCAAAACCATCCCGGAATTCGCTCCTGGCGATACCGTTGTGGTGAATGTCAAGGTAAAGGAAGGTAACCGCGAACGTCTGCAGGCTTACGAAGGCGTTGTTATCGCCAAGCGTAACCGTGGTCTGAACAGCTCTTTCATCGTGCGCAAGATGTCCGCCGGTGAAGGTGTTGAGCGTACTTTCCAAACCTACTCCCCGCTGGTGGCTTCCGTTGAAGTGAAGCGCCGTGGTGACGTACGTCGCGCCAAGCTGTACTACCTGCGTGGTCGTACCGGCAAGTCCGCACGTATCAAGGAAAAACTGCCGGCTCGCAAGCAAGGCTGATCCTGATACCGTCAGGTATGATGAAAGCGCAAGGTTTACGCCTTGCGCTTTTTTTATGTCCTCCGCCAGGAAATGCAGCATGAGCACCGAAAGCATAGACCGGTTTCTGGATCACCTGTGGCTGACCGACGGCCTGTCTGCCAATACGCTTGCAGCCTATCGGCGGGATCTGGCCAAGCTGCAAAAACAGCTGCAGATCGGGGACTGTACGCTGGAGGAGGCAAATCACGCCCAGCTGCAGCAGGCGCTGCTGGAGGGCGTGGAGCGGGAGAAGCCAGCCACGCGCGCCAGGCAGCTGTCCTGTCTGCGGCGCTATTACCAGTATTTGCTCAGTAGTGGCCAGCGCACTGACGACCCCAGCCTGCATCTGGATAATCCCAGGCTTGGGCAACGCTTGCCCAAAACCCTGTCAGAAGGGCAGGTCGAGCTATTGCTGCAGGCACCCGATGTTGAAACGCCGCTGGGTTTGCGCGATCGGGCCATGTTCGAAGTGCTGTACGCAACCGGCTTGCGCGTGTCCGAACTGGTGGGGCTGACGCTGCAGCAACTGGACATGGTGACGGGCCTGATCATCACCCGAGGCAAGGGCAATAAGGAGCGGATGGTGCCGCTGGGCGAGATTGCCCTGGACTGGCTGGAGCGCTACTTTCGAGAAGCCCGCGCCTTGCTGCTGGCCGGAGCGCAATGCGATGCGGTATTTGTCACCCAGCGCAAAGCTGGCATGAGCCGGCAGATGGCCTGGCGTCTGATTGCCGGCTATGCCCGTCAGCAGGGCTTGCCACCGGTTGGGCCGCACATGCTGCGGCATGCTTTTGCCACGCACTTGGTCAATCATGGTGCCGATTTGCGCGTGGTGCAGCTATTACTGGGCCACTCGGATATCTCCACCACACAAATCTACACCCATGTCGCCCGCGAACGGCTCAAGCAGCTGCACGCCCAGCATCATCCACGTGGTTGATGTTGTACTTGGCAAAAGAAAACGCCCGCATCTGCGGGCGTTGTACGCTAAGGCGCGCTATACGTCTTATGCCGGTTCTGCGGCCAGGGGCTCGGTATCAAACTGAAGCTCGACGACATCCTGATCATTGATGTCGACAGTGACTTCGCCACCATTGGCCAGGCGGCCAAACAACAGCTCATCTGCCAGCGCCTTGCGGATGGTGTCCTGAATCAGCCGTGCCATCGGACGAGCTCCCATCAGCGGGTCGAAGCCGCGCTTGGCGAGGTAGGCGCGCAGCGCATCGGTAAAGTGGATTTCCACTTTCTTGTCGCTGAGCTGGTGCTCAAGCTGCATCAGGAACTTGTCCACCACCTGCATGATGATCTGCTCATCCAGCATCTTGAAGGAGATGGTGGCATCCAGCCGGTTGCGGAATTCCGGGCTGAACAGGCGTTTGATATCCGCCATTTCATCACCGGTTTCCTTGGACTGGGTAAAGCCCAGCGTCGGCTTGGACATGGTCTCGGCCCCGGCGTTGGTGGTCATGATGATCACCACATTGCGGAAATCCGCCTTGCGCCCGTTGTTGTCCGTCAGTGTGCCGTGGTCCATTACCTGCAGCAGTACGTTGTAGATGTCCGGATGCGCTTTCTCGATTTCGTCCAACAGCAACACCGCATACGGATGCTTGTTGATGGCCTCGGTCATCTGGCCACCCTGTTCAAAGCCGACATAGCCCGGTGGTGCGCCGATCAGACGGCTTACTGCATGGCGTTCCATGTACTCCGACATGTCGAAGCGGAGCAGCTCCACACCCAGTACATAGGCTAACTGCTTGGCCACTTCGGTCTTGCCCACCCCGGTGGGCCCGGAGAACAGGAAGGAGCCGATGGGCTTGTGCGGATTACCCAGTCCGGAGCGCGTCATCTTGATGGCAGTGGCCAGGCTTTCAATTGCCTTGTCCTGACCGAACACCACGTTCTTCAGATCACGCTCAAGATTCTTCAGCACATTCTTGTCGTCGCTAGAGACAGTTTTTGGCGGAATGCGTGCAATCTTGGCAACAATCTCTTCAATTTCTGACTTATTGATCACCTTTTTCTGTCTGGATTTAGGCAGAATCTTCTGTGCCGCTCCAGCTTCATCAATCACGTCAATTGCCTTGTCTGGCAGGTGGCGGTCATTGATATAGCGGGCGGACAGCTCGGCAGCGGTAGTCAGTGCCGACTGGGTGTACTTCACGCCATGGTGTGCCTCGAAACGTGATTTCAGACCCTTGAGAATTTCGATGGTCTGCTCCACCGTCGGCTCGGCAACGTCGATTTTCTGGAAGCGCCGCGACAGGGCGTTATCTTTCTCGAAAATGCCGCGATATTCGTTATACGTGGTGGCACCAATGCAGCGCAGGCTGCCGTTAGATAGCGCCGGCTTCAGCAGGTTGGACGCATCCAGCGTGCCGCCAGAGGCTGCACCAGCACCGATGAGAGTGTGAATCTCATCGATAAACAGGATGGCGTGCTCGTCCTCGGTCAACTGCTTGATAACAGCCTTCAGGCGTTGTTCGAAGTCGCCACGGTATTTGGTACCCGCCAGCAGGGCACCCATGTCCAGCGCATACACGGTTGCCTTGGACAAGACATCGGGTACCTCGTTGTTGACGATGCGACGCGCCAGACCTTCAGCAATGGCCGTCTTGCCCACACCGGCCTCACCCACCAGCAAGGGGTTATTCTTGCGGCGGCGGCACAGGATCTGCACGGTACGTTCCAACTCAAGCTCACGGCCGATCAGTGGGTCGATCTTGCCGTCACGGGCTTGCTGGTTGAGGTTCTGGGTGTAGTTCTCCAGAGCCCCACCCGGTCCGGTAGCCTGTTCCTCACCATCGGACTCATTATGTTGGTCGCGCGGTTCCGGCGGATGCTGGGGCGAGCGCTGCTTGGTGATGCCGTGCGAAATGAAATTGACTACATCCAGCCGCGAAATACCCTGCTGATGCAGGTAGTAGACAGCATGGGAGTCTTTTTCACCGAAAATAGCCACCAAAATGTTGGCGCCGGTCACTTCTTTCTTGCCAGAGGACTGGACGTGCAGGATGGCACGCTGAATAACACGCTGGAATCCCAGCGTGGGCTGGGTTTCGACTTCGGTTTCCCCCGGAACGGTCGGCGTGTGTTCGTCGATGAAGTCGCCCAGCTGTTTTTTCAGCTGGTCGAGATTGGCCCCGCAGGCCCTTAAGACATCGGCGGCGGAGGGATTGTCTATCATGGCAAGCAGCAGATGCTCCACGCTGATGAACTCGTGGCGCTTGCGCCTGGCGTCCATGAATGCCATATGCAGGCTTACTTCAAGCTCCTGGGCAATCATCAGTTTTCCTCCATTACGCACTGAAGCGGATGCTGGTGTGCTTTGGCAAATTGCGACACCTGTTCAACCTTGGTGGCAGCCACGTCTTTGGTATAAACGCCACACACGCCGTGACCTTGCGTATGGACTTGTAGCATGACCTGAGTAGCCTTTTCCCGGTTCATGTGGAACAACTGTTGCAACACTTCCACCACAAATTCCATTGGGGTGAAATCATCGTTCAATAACAATACCTTATACATTGGGGGAGGGGTGGTCCTCACCCGAGACACCTCTTTGACGGCGTCATCGCTGAACTGCGTGGACATGTCGACTTTCAGTTAAACCACGGTTTACTTCAATTTTGGCTCCCCCCGACTTTTTTTCAAGGGGCATGTGTGAATTCCTTTTGCACTTGACGCTATCACAATGGTTGCGTAGAAATGCAGTCAGGTGCTTGGCTTAGCTGTTTGGCATTTGCGGATGAGCCGCAATGGGCAGCAAGCTTTAAGTTAGTCGGCCTCACCAGCCATCGTCAATCAAGGAAGTAACATGTCAATTGGTACCGTTAAGTGGTTCAACGACGCTAAAGGCTTTGGCTTTATTACCCCGGACGAGGGTGGTGAAGACCTGTTTGCCCATTTCTCCGCCATCAATATGCAAGGCTTCAAGACCCTGAAAGAGGGTCAACGTGTAAGCTTTGACATCGTTAGTGGCCCGAAAGGCAAGCAAGCGTCGAACATCCAAGCAGCCTAATCAGGCTGAGGATGTGCCAGGATTGCCAGGTACGCTGACCTGACCGGTCAACATACCGACAGCTTCAAACAGAATCCCGCCAATCGGCGGGTTTTGTTTTTTCAGGCACTGTTGCTGACACAGGATGTTGCTGTGGCAGGGCGCAGCAGTTGCATCCAAAGTGCCAGCAGAGTTACTCCCCCCACCAGTGACAGGCACAGCCAGGGCAATGCCGGCCATTGCCACTGGCGTGATATGTCCAGCAGCCAGCCCCCGCCGACATAGCCCAGCGCCCCCCCTAGTGCCAGCCCGAGCCTGCTGCAACCCAGATAACTGGCACGTGCCTGCGGGCGGGCCAAGCTGGCAACATAGGTTTCCCGTGCGGGCTCCATGATGATGGAGCCAAGAAAGAACAGGCCTAGCACGGTAAATGCCGCCAGCGGATGTGCCACATTGCTCATGATGGCCAGGCTCAGGCTCATCAGGCCAAGCCCGATCAGCATGCGCTGTTCGCGGCGCAGATGACGTTCCCCCCAGCGTGCCAGTGGGTAGAGCAGGCTCAGCGACAAGCAGGTTTCTAGTGTGTACATCCAGCCTACGGCCTGGTAGCTGCCGGTGAGCTGCTTGATGGTGACCGGAACCAGCAGCATGACTTGTACGGCCAGCATGTAATAGCCACTCAGGGTCAGGACAAAGCGCATGTAGCTGCGATCTTGCAATACCACGCGCATGGATTGCCAAGGTGAGGATTTGCCACTGGCAACCCGGTAGGGAGGCAGTAACAGGGCATTGACCAGCGCGGCCAGCACAAACATCGCCGTACCTGCCAGGCCAACCCAACGGAAGTCGAACTGTAAGAGCCAGGAGCCCAGCAACGCTGCGGCCACGGCGCCGGCACTGTCTTGCATCATCAGGATGGCGTAGAAGTGTGGACGCTCACGCGCCAGTACCAGTTTGGCCACCAGGGCGGTGCGCGGTGGGTCGAACAGGGTGCCACCCAGCCCGGATAGCAGGCAGGATAGGTAGAGCAGCCAGGGTGAATGAGCGAGTGCCATGCAGGCAAAGCCAGCAGCGCGCATCAGCATGCCGCAGACAATCAGCGGTTTGGCCCCAAAGTGGTCTGCCAGCGACCCGCCAAACAGTCCCAGTCCCTGTTGCATGAACTGTCGCAGGGCCAGGGCCAGCCCGACGATGCTGGCGCTCCATCCTAGCTGATCGACAAAATGCAGGCTGATCAGTGGGAAAACCATGAAGAAACCGAATATCACCAGCAGGTTGTCCAGCAGGATGAATGCCTTGCCCAGTCGGCGTGCACGCTGTGCGGATGCCATGTTATCTCCTCATTCGAACAGCATTCTAGGAAGGCATCCTGCTATTATGTAAGTCTATTTCTCGTAATATTTCATATGTGATTTTATTATGTCTGTTGCCTTGTCTGATCTGGAATTGCTGCTGGATGTGGCCGAGCTGGGCAGCTTCAGCCAGGCTGCTGCCAAGCGAGGCTGGTCACAGCCGCAGGTTAGTCAGCGTATTGGTTTGCTGGAGCAGCACTGGGGTGTCAGCCTGTTTACCAGGCACCGGCGCGGGGCGGTGGCGACCAACGCCTGCCAGGCCTTTCTGGATGCGGCCCGTCAGTCGGTAACCGCTTACCGGCAAGGACTGGAAACCATGCAGGGGACGCCTGCGGTGCCACGTATCCGTCTGTCCTGCCTGCCATCACTCACCTCACCGGTATTCGGTCCTTTGCTGATGAAGCTGGCGGATGCAGCCATGGAAATTCGCTGTGGAACCGATCACTCTCAGCAGATCATGCAGGATTTGCTGACCGGCCAGGTTGAGGTGGGGTTTGTGCTGAAATGTCCGGCAATGGCAGGGATTCAGATGGAATTGCTGTGGCGTTCGCCAATTGTTCCGGTGGTGGCTGCCAACCACCCGCTAGCGAGCTGCGCCGGGGCATTGGCACTGGCTGATATCGCCAGGCATCGCATTGCGCCCCAGTTTTGGGGGGATGAGTGCGAGAGCCTGATCCAGCAGATTCGCATGTTGCGGCAGCTGCCCAGCCCGATACACGCGGTGCAACCGGCATCTGCCGCACGCGAGCTGGTGTTGCGTCATGGTTTTGTGTCGTTCATGCCGGAGTTGTCGATCAAGGCTGATTTGCAGGATGGCACGCTGGTTCGCCTGTGTGTACCAGAACTGCCGGCCTGGCATTGGGAGGTGATGATGGCCTGGCGAGCGGGCAAACGGGTGGATGCGGCCAAGGCGCAGGTGCTGGAGGCGGCGCGGGCACTGGTGGTTGGTTGAGGCGAACAAGGCCCGCTTAGCGGGCCTTGCTGGGTTGTCGCGAGCTGAGGGTTTACATGCGGGCAATCATGGCATCGCCGAACTCCGAGCAGGACACTTCGGTAGCGCCGTCCATCAGGCGGGCAAAGTCGTAAGTCACCTGCTTGTCGGCAATGGCCGCTTCCATGGATCTGATCACCAGATCCGCCGCTTCCACCCAGCCCAGATGGCGCAACATCATTTCCGCCGACAGAATCAGCGAGCCCGGGTTGACCTTGTCCAGCCCCGCATACTTGGGTGCCGTGCCGTGGGTGGCTTCAAAGCAGGCGTAGTGGTCGGAGATATTGGCACCTGGTGCAATGCCGATGCCGCCGACTTGCGCGGCCAGGGCATCGGAGATGTAGTCGCCGTTGAGGTTGGTGGTGGCAATCACATCGTATTCTGCCGGGCGCAGCAGGATTTGTTGCAGGAAGGCATCGGCAATGGCGTCCTTGACGATGATTTCGCGACCGGTTTTCGGATTATTGAAGCGGCACCACGGGCCACCATCAATCGGCTCGGCACCGAATTCACGCCGGGCCAGTGCGTAGGCAGTATCCCGGAAGTTGCCTTCGGTAAACTTCATGATATTGCCCTTGTGGACGATGGTGAGGCTCTTGCGGTCGTTGTCTATGGCGTATTGCAGCGCCGCACGCACCAGCCGTTCTGTCCCCTCTACCGAGATGGGCTTGATGCCGATGCCGGAGCTGTCTGGGAAGCGGATTTTCTTTACGCCCATTTCATTCTGCAGAAAGGCAATTACCTTTTTGACGGCATCGGAACCCGCCTGCCATTCGATACCGGCGTAGATGTCTTCGGTGTTCTCACGAAAGATCACCATATTGACCAGTTCTGGCTGCTTGAGCGGTGAGGGAACACCCTGGAAGTACTGCACCGGGCGTACGCATTGGTACAAATCCAGCTCCTGGCGCAGGGCGACGTTGAGTGAGCGGATGCCACCGCCAACCGGCGTGGTCATCGGCCCCTTGATCGATACCGAATATTCTTTCAGCGCGTCGAACGTTTCCTTGGGCAGCCATTCATCCGGGCCATACAGGCGGGTGGACTTTTCCCCGGCATACACTTCCATCCAGTGAATCTTGCGGGCCCCGCCATAGGCTTTGTCTACTGCGGCATCAATCACCTTGATCATCACCGGGGTGATGTCGATGCCGATGCCGTCGCCTTCGATGAAGGGAATGATGGGGTTGTTTGGAATGGGCTGGCCGGGGATGATTTTCTGTCCTGCTGCTGGAACCTTGATATGGGACTCACTCATTGTTGTTCGCTCCTTGTCTCAGGGAAGGGGACTGCCGTGATCCGCAGTACATGCCACTTACTCAGCCTAGACCGAAGTGGCATGCTTGCCGCAGAGGATCTGACAATTATTTTTGTAAATCGTTGATTTGAGGCGGGGAGAACAAAAAAAGCGCCAGGACGAATCCTGGCGCTCTGGTGGTAAGGCTGGTTTGTGCAAGCTGCTGCTGGTTTAGGCCTGGGCGGCTTTCAGAGCGGCATTGAAGGTGCTGCTCGGGCACATTACCGCCTGGCACTTGGCGGCATCCGGCAGGTAGTAGCCGCCGATATCGGCCGGCTGGCCCTGTACTGCTTTCAGTTCGCTAATGATTTGCGCTTCGCTGTCGGCCAGTTGCTTGGCCAGCGGGGCAAACTGAGCTTGCAGTTCGGCATCTTCAGTTTGCTCGGCCAGTGCTTCTGCCCAGTAGCTGGCCAGGTAGTACTGGCTGCCACGGTTGTCCAGCTCGCCAGTGCGGCGTGACGGCGACTTGTCGTTGTCCAGCAGCTTGCCAGTGGCGGCATCCAGCGTCTTGGCCAGAATCTTGGCCTTGTTGTTGCCGGTCTTGATGCCCAGTTCTTCCAGCGACACGGCCAGGGCCAGGAATTCGCCCAGCGAATCCCAACGCAGGTGGTTTTCTTCCAGCAGTTGCTGTACGTGTTTCGGAGCCGAACCACCAGCACCGGTTTCGTACATGCCACCACCGGCCATCAGCGGCACGATGGACAGCATCTTGGCCGAGGTGCCCAGTTCCATGATGGGGAACAGATCGGTCAGGTAGTCACGCAGGATGTTGCCGGTGACCGAGATGGTGTCCAGACCACGGGCAACGCGTTCCAGGGTGAAACGCATGGCGCGGACTTGCGACATGATGTGGATTTCCAGGCCGCTGGTGTCGTAATCCTGCAGATAGGTTTCCACCTTCTTGATCAGCTCGTTTTCGTGCGGACGGTACGGGTCCAGCCAGAAGACTGCCGGCATGCCGGAGTTACGGGCGCGGGTTACTGCCAGCTTCACCCAGTCGCGGATCGGTGCGTCTTTCACCTGGCACATGCGCCAGATGTCGCCAGCTTCCACGTTCTGGCTCAGCAGGATTTCGCCGGTAGCCAGGTCAACGATATTGGCCACGCCGTCTTCGGCGATTTCAAAGGTTTTGTCGTGCGAGCCGTATTCTTCAGCCTTCTGCGCCATCAGGCCAACGTTAGGCACGGTACCCATGGTTTTCGGATCGAAGTTGCCATGCCATTTGCAGAAGTTGATCATCTCCTGATAGATACGGGCAAAGGTGGATTCCGGCATCACGGCCTTGCAGTCGGCCGGTTTGCCATCGGCACCCCACATCTTGCCGCCGTTACGGATCATGGCCGGCATGGAGGCATCGACAATCACGTCGTTGGGCGAGTGGAAGTTGGTAATGCCCTTGGCGGAGTCCACCATGGCCAGACGCGGACGGTGTTCCTGGCAGGCGTGCAGGTCGCGGATGATTTCTTCGCGCTTGGTGGCAGGCAGGGTCTCAATCTTTTCGTACAGATTGGCCATGCCGTTGTTGACGTTGACGCCCAGCTCTTCAAACAGTTTGCCGTGTTTCTCAAAGGCATCCTTGTAGTAGATCTTGACGCAGTGGCCAAACACGATGGGGTGGGACACCTTCATCATGGTGGCTTTTACGTGCAGCGAGAACAGGATGCCGGATTCGCGGCAGTCTTCCATTTCCTGCTCGTAGAAGTCGCACAGCGCCTTCTTGCTCATGAACATGGAGTCGATGATCTCGCCAGCTTGCAGGGTAAGCTTGGGCTTGAGCACGATGGTTTTGCCACTCTTGGTGGTCAGTTCCATCTTCACGTCACGTGCCTGGTCCAGCGTCATGGACTTTTCGCCATGGTAGAAGTCGCCATGGTGCATGTGGGAAACATGGGTTTGCGACCATTGCTTCCATTCACCCATGGAGTGCGGGTGCTTCTTGGCGTAGTTCTTCACCGCCAGCGGGGCGCGACGGTCGGAGTTGCCTTCGCGCAGCACCGGGTTTACTGCAGAACCCAGACACTTGGCATAGCGGGCCTTGAGCGCATTGTCGGCGTCCGAGGAGGGCAGTTCCGGGTAGTCAGGCAGGGCGTAGCCCTTGGATTGCAGTTCCTTGATGCAGGCGATCAGTTGCGAAACCGAAGCACTGATGTTCGGCAGCTTGATGATGTTGGTGTCCGGGTCCTGGGTCAGCTTGCCCAGGGTGCTCAGCGTATCCGGTACTTTTTGTGCATCAGTCAGGTATTCGGGAAATTCAGCCAGTACGCGGGCTGCTACGGAGATATCTGCCGTTTCAACATGGATGCCGGCGGTGCCGGTAAAGGTGCGGATGACTGGCAGGAAGGCGCTGGTGGCCAGCGCAGGTGCTTCGTCGGTCAGGGTGTAGATGATGGTCGGCTGTTCCGAAGGCATTGCTCTATCTCCAATGATTATTTTGACGTCAGAACGACTGCGCGAGGCGGCTTTCGCACACCGGGGGATGTTCCGCTAGGCGCGTGTAAAGGCACTGCATAAGGCGGGCGGCTTGCCGAACTGCATTAAGCAGCCTGTGCGTGGCAGCGCGGCCCGTAGACTTGCGGGTGACTTTTCGGAAGTGAATTATACCCCTCAAATGTTCGTACTGTTTGTAAGTATCCGAACTTTGCCATCCCGGCGAGATAAACAAGTGTTCGAATGTGAATTTTTCGCACCGGTGCTGTGAGCTGCAGTCCACAGCATAGTTCCAGCCGCTGTGCTTTGCTGTCCTCCTTTATTGCAGCAGATGGCCAGCAGCGGGCATGTGGTGGCATGACCGCAACCTTCACTCCTTGTTATCATCTGGCGCATTATATTTTTCTGCATGGTCTGCCTGAAATGCCCGAGCTTATTCTGTTCAACAAGCCCTATGGGGTGATTTGCCAGTTTTCCCGGCATGAGCTGCACCCGACATTGAAGGATCACATTACCATTCCCGGCATTTATCCGGCAGGCAGGCTGGATACGGACAGTGAAGGCTTGTTGCTGCTGACCGGGGAAGGTGCTTTGCAGCACCGTATCAGTGATCCGCGCTGGAAACTGCCTAAAACCTACTGGGTACAAGTGGAAGGCCGGGTGACTGAAGAGCAGCTGGCCGCATTGCGTGCAGGTGTCGATCTGGGTGACTTCATCACCCGCCCGGCGCAGGTACGTCAGATAGACCCGCCGGCCCTGTGGGAGCGCAAGCCGCCGGTGCGGTTTCGCAAGACCGTGCCGGATTGCTGGCTGGAAATCATCATCAGTGAAGGCAAGAACCGTCAGGTGCGCCGCATGACCGCCAAGGTGGGGCTGCCTACCCTGCGGCTGGTACGTGCAGCCATCGGGCCGTGGCAGCTGGGTGACATGCAGCCGGGCGAATTGCGCAGCCTTGAAGTGCGTCTTGAAGATTTACCGGCACTGTCCCATGCTGAGCGTCTGGGCAAACCCTCAGCAGTGGCAACGGCAAAAACGGCGTCCACAGCAGGCAAGCCGCGCCCGCAGGCCTCTTTCCGTTTTGCGCGCAAGAACAAGCCATGATGCATGCCGGCCTGTTCTGTCGCTAAGGGGGCGGGTGCAACTGAGCGTGGCAAATATGAGGCCGCAGCATGCAGATTCCCGAGTACTACAACCCGGTAGCCCGCGATATGGCACAGGCGCTGGTCGATGGCTTTGACAAGCACTACCGCCTGTTTCGGGCCTGTAACCAACAGGCCAAGGCCCTGTTTGAACAGGCAGACTGGCAGGGCGTGCAGCAAGCCATCCGCGACCGTATCCAGTTTTACGATGAGCGGGTGCTGGAAACCGTTGCCCGCCTGCACCACGAGTTTCATGCTGATCTGCTGGATGATGAAATCTGGCAACAGGCCAAGCTCTACTTCATTGGCCTGCTGACCAATCACAAGCAACCGGAGCTGGCGGAAACCTTCTTCAACTCGGTGTTCACCCGTATGCTGCACCGGGATTACTTCAACAACGATTTCATCTTTATCCGGCCAGCCATTTCCACCGAGTATATTGAGTCCGACCCGCCCTGTTACCGCAGCTATTACCCTGCCAGTCGCAGCATGCGGGCGGTAATGCGCAACATCATTCTGGATTTTGGCTGGCGTCGACCCTTTGCCCATCTGCGGCACGATCTGGCGCTGCTTATGCGCAGTATCGCTACCTTTTTTGATGGCCATTGGCCTGTGGCAGAAGCCAACCTGCAAATCCAGGTACTGTCGTCTGCTTTTTATCGTAACAAGACCGCCTATATTTTTGGCAAGGTGATCAACGGAGGCATCAGCTATCCGTTTGCCATTCCGGTATTGCACGATGCGGCCGGGCGCTTGTATCTGGATACCGTGCTGCTGGAACCATGGCGTATTGGCGTGCTGTTTTCCTTCAGCCGGGCTTATTTCCTGGTGGAGATGGAGGTTCCTTCCGCGTATGTGCAGTTTCTGCGCAGCATGCTGCCCACCAAGACCAAGGCAGAGCTGTATACCATGCTGGGTTTGCAGAAACAGGGTAAAAACACGTTTTACCGTGATTTCATGCAGCATCTGCAGCATTCCAATGACCAGTTCATCATCGCCCCGGGTATCCGTGGCCTGGTGATGCTGGTATTTACCCTGCCGTCCTATCCCTATGTGTTCAAGTTGATCAAGGACGTGTTTGGCGGCCCCAAGGAAGTCGACCGCGAGACGGTAAAGCGCAAATACTGGCTGGTGAAACAGCATGACCGTGTCGGGAGAATGTCGGATACGCTGGAGTTTTCCAATGTGGCTTTTCCGCGCAGCCGGTTTACTGCCGAGCTGATCGAGGAACTACGCACGCTGGCTCCATCCATGATGGAGGAGGGAGAGGACAGCATTATCATTCGCCACCTGTATATCGAACGGCACATGAAGCCGCTGAACATGTATTTGATGCAGTGCGACGATGCGGAAAAGGAGCGGGTGATTCGCGATTACGGCCTGGCAATCAAGGAGCTGGCCTCCGCCAATATCTTCCCTGGAGACATGCTGTTCAAGAACTTTGGCGTGACGCGCTACGGGCGGGTGATTTTCTATGATTACGATGAAATCGAGTACATGACCGACTGCAATTTCCGCAGCATTCCGCCGGCCCCCAATCCGGAGATGGAGATGTCGGGCGAGGTATGGTATCCGGTGGCCCGCAATGATGTGTTTCCCGAGGAGTTCGGCACCTTCCTGTTGGGCGATCCACTCGTGCGCAAGACCTTCCTCAAATATCACCGGGAACTGCTGGAGCCAGGCTTCTGGCAACAGCGTCAACAGCGCATCAGGGACGGGGTGATCGAGGACTTTTACCCCTATCCCGAGGAAATGCGTTTTGCCAATATATGCACAGCTACACAGCGGAAAAGTTGATTGTCCAAGGACATGACCAGACTGCGGTTAAATGTCTTGGCAGAATACAGAAAGGGAAGCCGAAGCTTCCCTTTTGCTTTGCGTGGTGGCGAGAGACAGACCCCGGGGTTAATGGGCTGCAGCAAGAGGCAGGGCTGGCAGTTGGGACTCGAAATAGGCCAGTGGCCCGGCGGATGTAATGCCGATACAGAAACAGTCGTCATTCCAGCGCGGGGAGGGCGACTCGCAGGTGTGCAGCAGTTCGAACAGGGTTTTTGCCTCGTTGAACAGGCTGCGCAGCGCCGGACTGTTGTTCAGCCACAGCTGGATCTGCTTGGCCTGCGGGTGCCGCCCGCGCAATTGCAGCCTGCCTGTGGCATCGCTAGCCAGGCAGATGGCAGGCGGAATGTGGATGCCGCGTGTTTGCAGATCCTGCTGGACGAGCAACCCGACGTTGCCCAGCAGGGTACGCGCCTGCAATGACAGATTATCGGCAAGGGTAGGGTTGCGTGCGCTGGCCATGGTGGGCTGGATGTAAGGTTGTGCGCTGGGGGACTCGGTCAGTGGCATGGTTTTACTCCCTGTAAAGTGAATACCTTGATGGTAGAAGGCGATACGGGAATGGGAGTCTGATGATTGGCTGGGAATTTTCATTTTGATTGATGGTAAATTCCTTGCCGCATGCCGAGACGACAGCGCGATGCTCAATAGCAAACAGGGAGACCGAAGTCTCCCTGTTCTGGTTTTGCACGGGGTACTACTGATCAGGAAGAGCGCGTACTGCAAATGTGGTCCTCGAAATACGCAATCGGACCGGCACTGGTCAATCCAATATGGAAGCAGGATGATTCGGGGAAGGTTTCACCTGCGGATTCCGTGGCACGAATGATTTCAAACAAAACTTCAACTTCTTTGAACAGGCTGGAAACGCTGGCATTACTGGCAAGCCAGGTCAGGATGTCATCGGCCTGCGGATGATTGTTTTCCAGTGTCAGGCTACAGCCGGGGCAGCTGACCAGACTGATGGCCGGGGGCATGCTGATCTGACGGACTGCCAGTTCTTCTTCCGCCAGGGTGGCGAAACGCGACAGTTGCTTTGAAGCTCTTTCACGAATGGCTTGAAGGGATATGCTGCCATCATCTCCAGTATGACCAAACAGACGAATCAAGCCCGGATTGCTGGCAGTGCTCTGCGACGACATGATTGTTACTCCTGTTCTCTGGTTGTCATGATTTTTTCATCATAGAAGACAGCGGGGATTTTGCTGAATCATTTCAGCACTTTTTTCACTTGATAGAGAAAGTCGAGCGCCTGGCGCGGTGTCAGCGCGTCCGGGTCCATCTCCTCCAGCATGTCTAGTGCCGGATGGGGCTCTATTTCCACTGCCGCAGTCATGGTGGCCGGGGCGGCAAACAGGTCGGGTTGAACACGTGCGGCAGACTGGTTTTCCAGCTCCACCAGGTAGCGTTTTGCTTCGCGGATGACCTTGGGCGGCACGCCTGCCAGCTGGGCTACAGCCAGGCCGTAACTCTGGCTGGCCGGGCCTTCGTCCACATGGTGCATGAAGACGATGCGGTCCTTGTGCTCGACGGCGGACAGGTGGACATTGGCCACCGCCGGGTATTGTTCTGCCAGGGTGGTCAGCTCGAAATAATGAGTGGCAAACAGGGTATAGGCCTGGCTCTTTTCAATCAGCGCCTTGGCAATGGCCCATGCTAGGGCAAGGCCGTCGAAGGTGGAGGTTCCCCGGCCCACTTCGTCCATCAGCACCAATGACTGGGCGCTGGCGTTGTTTAAGATATTCGCCGTTTCCGTCATCTCTACCATGAAGGTGGAGCGGCCACTGGCGAGGTCGTCGGAGGCACCGATACGGGTGAAAATGCGGTCGATCTGGCCGATGACGGCACGGTTGGCGGGGACAAAGCTGCCAATATGCGCCAGCAGGGTGATGAGTGCATTCTGCCGCATATAGGTGGATTTACCGCCCATATTGGGGCCGGTAATCAGCAACAGTTTGCGGCTGTCGCTCAGACGGGTGTCGTTGGCAATGAAGCGTTCCACTTCGGCTTCCACTACCGGGTGGCGACCTTCGATGATTTCCAGCCGGGTGTCGTTGACGAATTCGGGCTCGACATAATTATTGCTGCTGGCGCGTTCGGCAAAAGCGGCCAATACGTCCAGCCCGGCCACGGCCTGGGCAATCAGCTTGAGGTCGGGAATGGACGGCGCCAACTGATCCAGCAATTGCTCATAAAGCTGTTTTTCCAGCGCCAGCGAGCGGTCTTGTGCGGACAGTGCCTTGTCTTCGAACGCTTTCAGCTCTGGCGTGATGTAGCGCTCGGCATTTTTCAGGGTCTGGCGACGGCGGTAGTCGTCCGGCACCTTGTCGCCCTGGGCGCGGGATACCTCGATGTAAAAGCCGTGCACGCGGTTGAATTCCACCTTGAGGGTGGTGATGCCGGTGCGTTCTTTTTCCCGGGCCTCCAGCGCCAGCAGGAAGTCGCCACAGTCGGTCTGGATGGCGCGCAACTCGTCCAGGTCAGCATTCAGGCCGTGGTTGATCACGCCGCCATCACGCAGGAAGGTGGCGGGTTCGGGCAGAATGCTGGCGCTCAGCAGGGCTTCAACCGGGGAGTTATCTGGCAGCAGGCGTGCCAGTTCGCCCAGTAGCGGGGCATCCAGACTGGCAGCCAGCTGCTTGGCTCCTGTCAGGGCCTTGAGTGAGTCGCGCAGGGCGGCCAGGTCGCGCGGGCGGGCGCTGCGCAAGGCAATGCGGGCGGTGATGCGTTCGATGTCGGCCACTTCGCGCAGCTGGGCGTGGATATCCTGATGTACCGGCAGCAGTGCGCGCACTGATTCCAGACGGCGTTGCAGCTTGCCGTGCTGGCGGATGGGGTGGTGCAGCCAGTGGCGCAGCAGGCGGCTGCCCATGCTGGTGGCGCAGGTGTCCAGCAAGGACGCCAGGGTGGGCGACGGCTCGCCGCGTATGGTTTCGGTCAGTTCCAGATTACGGCGGGTGGCGGCGTCCATGCGGATCAGCTCGCCAGCGTCTTCCACCGCCAGTTGGGCAATGTGGGCCGGGTTCACGCTTTGGGTGGATTTGACGTATTCCAGCAGCGCACCGGCGGCACCCACTGCCACTGGCAGGGTGTCGGCACCAAAACCGGCCAGATCATGCGTGCCAAAATGGCGGGTGAGCGCCAGTTGGGCGGAGTCGTGGTCAAACTGCCAGGGCGGCAATTTTTTGCGCGGGCAGCTCACCTGCTCGAAGATATTCAGGCCGTTGTTGTCCGGGAATACCAGCTCGGCTGGTTTCAGGCGTTCCAGTTCGCTGGCAAATTCTTCCACGCTGGTTTGCATGATCTTGAATTCACCGCTGGCCATGGATAGCCAGGCCAGGCCCAGCGTGCCCTTGTGCATGTTGACCGCCAGCACCAGGTTGTCGCGCTTGTCGTCCAGCAAGGCGGCATCGGTCAGCGTGCCGGGCGTGACGATGCGCACCACCTTGCGCTCCACCGGGCCTTTGGCCAGCGCCGGGTCGCCAATCTGTTCGGCAATGGCAACTGACTCACCCATTTTTACCAGCCGGGCCAGATACCCTTCGGCAGCGTGGTAAGGCACACCGGCCATTTTGATGGGGTTACCGCCGCTGCTACCACGGGTGGTCAGGGTGATATCCAGCAGGCGGGCCGCTTTTTCCGCATCCTCATAGAACAGCTCGTAGAAGTCGCCCATGCGGTAGAACAGCAGCTTGTCGGCATGCTGACTTTTAAGGGAGAAATACTGGGCCATCATTGGCGTGTGCTGGGGCGTGCTCATGCGCGTGGTGCTCTTGTTGGTGCCGTGGGTGTACAGATGACAACGCCCCGCAAGGCGGGGCGTTGAAGCAAGCCGCCGATTTTACCGTAGCCGTGGGGCGGTGTCAGGACGCTGTTGCCCGCGCACATGCTGCAGTCGTGGTGGTATTGGCCGTTTTTGGCAGCCCTTGTCGTTGTTGCGCCTAGTGCATGGCGGTTTTTGTCATGCTTGCGTCACTTGGGCTCAGGATAATTTGCCGGTTTTGCCTTCTGATGGAGGCCCGCATGACTATTTCACGCGGCTGATGAAAAAACTGCAAACAAGGGCTGGCGCAGCCTGCGGCGCAAGCTAGTATGTTGGATGGATCTGCTGCCTGATGGTGATCCTGCCCCATGTAGCGCTGCCCGCTTACTCACTCTGATGGAGATAACCGATGTCCCAACTGCAAGCCCGTCCTGGCTGGCCTTATCCTGCACTGCTTGCCCACCGTGGCGGTGGTGTGCTGGCACCGGAAAATACCGTGGCCGGCTTTCGTACCGGATTGGCCTATGGATATCGGGCGGCGGAATGTGATGTGAAACTGTCGGCCGATAATGTGTGCTTCCTGCTGCATGATGACAGTGTGGATCGCACCAGCAATGGCCGGGGCCTGGCCGCCGAGCTCAATATGGCACAGCTGGCATTGCTTGATGCCGGTAGCTGGAAGGGCGCGGCATTTGCTGGCGAGGCATTGCCCAGCTTTGCCAATGCGGCGGCCTGTTGTCGGGCGCATGGCATGCTGTTGAATGTGGAAATCAAGCCCTGTCCGGGGCGGGACGCAGAAACCGGTCGCATTGTCGCGCAAGAGGCCGCGCGCTTGTGGGCCGGTGCGGCGGTGCCGCCGCTGTTGTCATCCTTCAGCTTCGAAGCCTTGCAGGCTGCGCAGCAGGCAGAACCGGGACTGCCCCGCGCCTGGCTGGTGGAGGAGATTCCGGCCGATTGGCAGGACAGATTGCAGCAGCTGGACTGCATTGCCCTGCATTGTGATCACACCGCCCTGAGCCCGGCGTTGGCTGCAGCGATCAAGGCGGCAGGTTACCAACTGCTGTGTTACACGGTAAATAACGCGGCAAGGGCGCGTGAAATCATGGCCTGGGGGGTGGACAGCGTGTGTACCGACCGGCTGGATTTGCTGCAGCCAGCGCAATGGCTGGTGGAGTGACACGGCATGGCTGCTGATCTGGTGGAGTGGCTGGGCCTGTTGGCCGGGTGTCTGACAACCGTGTCCTTTTTGCCGCAGGTTTGGCTGGTATGGCGCAAGCGCTCGGCCAGCGATATCTCGCTGGGCATGTATCTGCTGATGTGCAGCGGCGTGGCCATGTGGCTGGGCTATGGCTTGCTGATTCATTCCCGACCGGTGGTATTGGCCAATGGCCTGACCCTGTTGCTTAGCGGTGCGGTATTGGTGATGAAGCTGCTGTTTGACTGGCGTCGGCGTGATCTGTTGGCAAAGCAGCCGGGGACGATCTAGAAGCTGGTCATTTGCAGGGCTTCTTCACGGCTGAAGTACTTGCGGAAAATTTTCAGCAGCGTGCCATCCCGGCGCATGTTGTTAATCAGTTCGCGCCAGCGTTCCTGTTGTTCCGGGGAAATGGTTTTTTTCGACATGATCAGCCCGTGCGGAGTTGGCTGGTCGTTGGTTTCCAGAATGCGGACCAGTTTGCTGACCTGGTATTTTTCCAGGTCGGAATAATCAAAAGGCTCGATGATGATGGCCTGGGTACGGTCCTGGCGCAGGTTCTGGTAGAGCATGTCGTAATCGTAACTCCCCACCAGGCGGCCGTTACGGTCCAGCTTGTCCACCAACTGGTTGATGGTGTCGCTGTAGCGGAAGCTGAGGATGCCCCCCAGCTTTATATCGCTGCGGCTGTCGAACTCGCTCAGGCTCTGGATGCCACTATCCTTGCGCACGATCAGGCTGAACTTGTCGGCAAAATACCAGGCAAAGGCGGCGTAGCGTTCCCGTTCTTCATTGGTGATGCCGGACAGGCTGAAATCAAGGCTGCCGACTTCCAGCAATTTCCAAATGCGCGAGCGTGGCAGCAGGCTGACTTCCACCCGGCAACCACTGCGTTTGATAAGTTCATCCGCGACATCCTTGTCGATACCGGTACGCGTGCTGGCGTTGTACAGCAGGCCGTGTTCGTGCAGCGCCAACGTGTAGCTGCGGCTGCAGTCAGGGCCGGCAGCCAGCACCATGGCGGGAAGGCTCAATAACACGAGCAGGCAGTAGCGCAGGGACGGTAAAAACATAGGAACTCCGCTGGCATAAACTGTTGTCAGAATAGCAGATCAACAGAATATCCGGATGTTTGACGACTAAACGGCGTGAAGCGCGCAAAAAGTGGCGTCAGTGCCGGGCATATGCCAATCAGTGTGACAAAACCGTGCAGCTATTGCCTTGAGGCAGGGAAGGGCAAACCTGGGTAGAGCAGCGGTTGTCACCATGAAAAACGGCAGCCTGTGGGCTGCCGTTTTACGTGTGCTCAATTCCAGATTACTTGTTCAGGTGCGGCGCGATGGTAGCCAGCAGCTGGGCCAGAACCTTGGGGTTGGCGGCCACGATGTCGCCGGATTCCATCCATTCTTGCTCGCCAGTCAGGTCGGTGACGATACCACCGGCTTCCTGCACGATCAGGCTGCCCGCTGCAATATCCCACGGCTTCAGGTTCATTTCCCAGAAACCATCCACACGACCGCAAGCCACATTGCACAGGTCGAGCGAGGCAGCGCCTTCGCGACGTACGCCGGCAGTTTTGCCCAGCACGTCTTTGAGCATGCCCAAGTATTGGTCGATATAGCTTTGGTCGGATACCGGGAAACCGGTGGCGATCACGCATTCATTCATCATGAAGCGCTTGGAAACACGGATGCGGCGGTCGTTGAGGAAAGCGCCAACACCGCGCGAGGCGGTAAACAGATCGTTACGGCTAGGGTCGTACACCACGGCTTGCTGCACTTGGCCCTTGTGTGCCAGCGCGATGGAGATGGCGTATTGCTGGTGGCCATGCAGGAAGTTGGTGGTGCCGTCGATGGGGTCGATGATCCATTCGTATTCGGAGGAGCCCACGCCTTTGGCACCGGACTCTTCTGCTAGAATGGCATGCTTGGGATACGCCTCGAGAATCATGTCCACGATGGCCTGTTCGGCAGCGCGGTCCACGTCGGTCACAAAGTCATTGTGCTTTTTCTTCTCAACACGAATGGTATCGAGGTTAAGCGACGCACGCTGGATTACGCTGCCAGCGCGGCGGGCGGCTTTAACCGCGATATTGAGCATCGGATGCATTGACGGCCTCTAGAACGGATAGCAGATGCCAGCCAACATGGCTCGACATCTGTCAGTAACAATCTGGGTTAAGGAACAAAAAAAGCCGGCGCGAGCGCGCGGGCTTTTTGATATGCCCGCCATTTTAATGTGAAACTGCTGATGAATAAACCCCAAGTACCTGATTTTCTGAAAAACATTCGCGTGGTGTTGGCCAGACCCAACCATCCGGGCAATATCGGCTCGGCCGCACGGGCGATGAAAACCATGGGTTTGACCCGTTTGTATCTGGTTGAGCCCAAAGTGTTTCCCAGCGACGAAGCCAATGCGCTGGCCTCTGGCGCGGTGGATGTATTGGAACAGGCCACCGTGGTATCCAGCCTGGCCGAAGCGCTTAGCGACGTGACCGTGGCCTGTGCGCTCACCAGCCGCCGTCGCGAGCTGACCACGCCGCTGTCCACCCCGCGCGAAACCACGCCGGAACTGGTGGCCCGCGCCCGTGATGGCGAACAGGTGGCGCTGGTGTTTGGCAATGAAACCTTCGGCTTGTCGATTGAAGAAGTGGAGCAGTGCAACCGGCTGGTCACCATTCCGGGCAATCCGGATTACTTCTCGCTCAACCTGGCCATGGCGGTGCAGGTGATGACCTACGAGCTGTTCAGTCATACCGGCGTTGACGTGGAATACCTGCGGCCGGAAAGTGAAACCGCCAGCCTGGGCGAGGTGGAAGGCTTCTGCCAGCATCTGGACCAAACCATGGATGCCATCGGCTACTACCGCCGCCGCAACAGCGAACGGCTGATGCGCCGCATGCGCGCACTGTTCAACCGGTCCGGCATGTTGCGCGACGAGGTGGACATCCTGCGCGGCCTGATGAAGCAGATTCAGCGCGTGGCAGACGGCCATGAGCACGACGGCGAGTCCTGAGCGCAGTTTTTATCTGCCTTACACGCAGCCGGCGCTGCGTGATCTGGCGTTTTTGCTGACCGCCCCGGCCCCCTGGGATAGCGGCAGCAATCTTGCGCCGCAGCGGCTGCTGGGCCCGGATGGCCTGGCAATGCTGGCGGCGCTGGAGCACGACCCCGCTCCGCTGCATGCCTGGCTGGTCGCCCAGCCCAGCCGCCGTTTGGGTCACTATGCCGAACGGCTGCTGGCCTTCTGGTTTCATCTGGCACCCCATATCGAGCTGGTGGCAGCCAATTTGCCGGTGTGCGATGCCGGTGGCCGTACGGTGGGAGAGTTCGATTTCCTGATTCGGCTGGATGGCGAACCCCTGCACGTGGAAACCGCCAGCAAATTCTATTTACAGCTTGGGCGTGGCCCGGACACCCTGATTGGCCCCAGCCTGCGGGATGCCTGGCTGCTCAAGGCTGCCAAATTACAGGCGCAGCTGCGCCTGGCACATCACCCCGCTGCCAAACGGGTGCTGCCCGCCGATTTTGCCAACTGTGCCAGTCAGGCCAGGCTGGCCGGCTGGTTCTTCTACTCACAAACATGGGCACCGCAGCCGCCACTGGCTGTTGATCAGCTGCAAGGCTGGGTCAGCCCGGTGTGGCAGGACTGGCCCAGTTGCAGCCCAGCCTCGCGCTGGATATGGCTGCCCCGCTTGCAGTGGCTGGCTCCGGCACGTGTAAGGGAAGATGCCGTGCGCGAGCAGCACAGTCTGCGCCAGGAGCTGTTGCAGGCCGTGGTGCCGCAATTGGTGGCCGAGCTGCTGCCGGTGGGGGATGGTTACTGGGAAGAGGTTGCGCGCGGCTTTGTGGTGCCAACCGGCTGGCCGGAGCAGGCTGGCTTGCAGCAGCTCCTGGCCAGCATTGCCGGGTGCAGCCTCACATGAAGCAGTTGCTGATTGTGCATGCCAGCCAGACTGGCCACACCCTGCAGCTGGTTGAGGCCTTGTGTCGGCCCTTGCTTACGCTGTCGGCAGTGTTGCAGCTGCGCAGCATGCCGGCACAAGAGGCCACGCTGGATGACTTGCTGAGTGCCGATGGCATCGTGCTGGCAACGCCGGAAAATTTTGGCTATATGGCGGGCAAAATGAAGGATTTTTTCGACCGCACCTTTTACCCGGCACAGGAGCTTACTGCGGGCTTGCCCTACTTGATGCTGGTGTCGGCGGGGACGGATGGGCAGGGAGCAATTCAGTCCATGCGCCGCATTGCCACCGGCTATGGCTGGAAAGAGGTATTACCGCCGGTGCTGGCCTGCGGCGAAATCACGGCAGAGCATGTGGCGGCGGCGGAGCAGCAGGGGGAATACCTGGCTGCCGGCATGCTGATTGGCACGCTGGTAGGTGCGGTCAGCACACTGTCGCCAAAAGGTGTAGGTCTTCCGGTGAATGGTCGGTTCTTGCCCGAAGAGGCAAGATGCAAAAAGGGCGATGCGCCGCTTGCCGCAGCCATCGCCCCTGGAATGCACTGCCTGCTTACACGCCGTTGGCGTGGGTGCAGCCGGAAATCAGGTCTTTCAGTGCATCTGCCTTGATCAGCTGGATGTGCTTGTGGTCCACGCTCAGCCAACCTTGCTGCTGGAATTTCGACAGGGTACGGCCGACGGTTTCCAGCTTGAGGCCCAGGAAGCTGCCGATTTCTTCACGGCTCATCCGCAGGATGAAGTCATTGGCAGCAAAGCCACGGGTGGACAGGCGCTGGGACAGGTTCAGCAAGAAGGCAGCCAGACGTTCCTCTGCCTTCATGTTGCCCAAGAGCAGCATGACGTTCTGGTCACGCACGATTTCGCGGCTCATCAAGCGGAAAAAGTGATGCTGCAGGCTGGGGATGTCACGGCCCAGGCTTTCCATGCGGCCAAATGGCAGTTCGCATACTTCGCTGTCTTCCAGCGCGATCGCATCGCAACCGTGGACATTGGAGGAAATACCGTCCAGGCCCATGAGTTCGCCTGACATCAAAAAGCCGGTTACCTGCTCGCGGCCATCCTGGCTGGCGACGCTGGTCTTGAAGAAACCAGTGCGCACGGCAAACAGCGATTTGAATGTCTCGCCGCTGCGAAACAGGTACTCGCCGCGCTTAAGGCGGCGGCTCTGACGGATCACGGCATCCAGCTGCGTCATTTCGTCGCGGTTCAGCCCGATGGGCAGGCAGAGTTCGCGCAGGCTGCAGTTGGAGCAGGACACCTTCAGTGCGTGCAGAGTGTGTTGGTTTTGGTCTGACATCGAGTGTTTTGTACAACCCTGTAAAGAAGCTTGACCCTTGTCAAAGCGGAATTCACACGTTTTCCGCAAATTTACCAGTCCACCTGACGTTTGACTATCAATACCCGACGACATGCACACCACCCATCCGTTTTCGCCTACCCACTGTGAGTTCGACCGAGAGTTGATCGAACGTCTTGATGGCTCAGGCCCAAGATACACTTCTTACCCGACCGCAGACCGGTTTACCCCGGCGTTTGGCGAGAAGGACTATAAACACTGGCTGAAGCAACGCCACCTTGGCATGCATCAGAACGCAATATCATTGTACGTTCACATACCGTTCTGTAACACGGTTTGTTACTACTGCGGCTGTAACAAAATCATCACCAAGGATAAAACCCGCGCCGACCGCTATCTCGACTATCTGGAAAAAGAGATCAAGCTGGTTGCCGCCGCGCTTGGCTGCCGGGAAAAACTCATTCAGCTGCACTTTGGTGGCGGCACCCCCACCTTCCTGTCCGACGAGCAGCTGGACCGGTTGATGGCCATGCTGCGCGCGCACTTCGATTTTTTGCCGGAGGGAGAATATTCCATTGAGATCGACCCGCGCAAGGTCGGTCGCGAAACCGTGCATCATCTGGCGCGCCTGGGTTTCAACCGCATGAGTGTGGGCATTCAGGACTTTGATCCGCAGGTGCAGCAGGCGGTTAACCGGGTGCAGAGCGAAGAGGAAACGGTAGCGGTAATCGATGCCGCTCGCGAGGCCGGTTTCAAATCGGTCAGCGTGGACCTGATCTACGGCCTGCCACTGCAAACCCGTGAATCGCTCAAACGCACGCTGGACAAGGTGATTGCCATTGGTCCGGATCGTCTGGCGCTGTACAACTATGCCCACCTGCCCACCGTATTCATGCCGCAACGGCGTATCAACGAAGCTGATCTGCCGCTGCCCAGCACCAAGCTGGATATCCTGCAGGATGCGGTGAAGAGCCTCGCCGATGCTGGCTATGTCTTTATTGGCATGGATCACTTTGCCAAACCGGAAGACGATCTGGCCATTGCGCTGCGTCAGGCCCGTCTACAGCGCAATTTCCAGGGGTATTCCACCCATGCTGATTGCGACATGATTGGCTTGGGCGTGTCCTCCATCGGTAAGGTTGGCCCCTGTTACAGCCAGAACGAAAAAGACGTGGACAGCTATTACGCTGCCCTGGATGAAGGCCGTTTGCCGGTGATGCGCGGCATGGTGCTGGATCAGGATGACATCCTGCGCCGTGGCATCATCCAGGCGCTGATGTGTCGTTTCTCCTTGTCGGTAGAGGCAATCGAACAGGTGCACGGCATTAATTTCGCCGATTATTTTGCGGCCGAATTGCCTGCCATCCGTGAATTCCACAAGCAGGGTCTGCTGACTTTTGATGGTGACTTCCTGATGGTGGAACCCAAGGGGCGCTTCCTGATCCGCAATATCGCCATGCTGTTTGATCGCCACTTGCGCGAGCGGGAAACCAAGGCACGTTATTCGAAGACAATTTGATGTAGTGGTCCCTGTTTTCCAAGGGGAATCCCTTAAAAAAAACAGGAAAAAAAGCCCGCTTCTAGCGGGCTTTTTGTTTGGAAAGTGATGGTTTTTTACAACACATTACGATTGATGACCAATGTCATCGATAGGGCTTGGCTGCGATGGCTGTTCTTTAGGCTGGCGATGCAGGCGAATGATGGCCTCGCCGGTGGGGCTGGCGATGATGTGGCGCAGGGTGTAGCCGTCCAGGGTGCTGAAAAATGCCTGCATTCCTACATCCAGCAGCGCTTTCAACTGGCAATCCTGCCGTAGCGCGCAAGGCGGCTCGGCGCAGTCGATCAGCGGCGCATTGCCTTCCAGCACCCGGATGATCTGCCCCAGGCGGTAATGCTCCGGGGGCTGGGCCAGTGCCAGGCCGCCACCCTTGCCACGGCTGTTGTTCAGCCAGCCTTGCTGGCCCATGAAATGCACCACCTTCACCAGATGATTGCGCGATACGGCAAAGCGTTCGGCAATCTCGCTGATGGTGACCGGCTGGGCACGGTCGCGGTGCGTCAGATACATCAGCACGCGCAGGCCAAGATCGGTAAATCGGTTCAGTTGCATGGGGCGAAAAGGAGGGGTGGACAGTGCCGCGCAGGATACTCCGCACGGCGCTGCCTCACAATGCGCGATGACAAGCAAATTGTCATGCAGGCCAGTTGCCTGGCGTGGTTGGCTCAGTCGGCTGCCATGGCGTTGGAGCCGAATACTTCCATATGAATGCGGTTGGCCTGTACCCCGGCATCACGCAACTGGCGGCGTTGCTGCTGCATGAAAGCCACCGGGCCGCACAGGTAGTAGTCGGCATCCTGCTGCAGCGCGTGCGCCTGAATGGCGGCGGCATCGATACGGCCAGCGCGGTCGAAATCCTGGCCGGCTTTTTCGCTGGCCGACGGGCTTTCATAGAACACGGCCTGTTGCAGCTGCGGGTAGCGCTGTACCAGCTCGCTGACTTCCTGTTTCATGGCATGTACCTGGCCATGCCGCGCGGCGTGCAGATAGCGGATGGGACGCTGGCTGCCGCTTTCCACCAGATGCTTGAGCATGGACAACAGCGGGGTTTGGCCTACCCCGGCGCTGATCAGCACCACCGGGGTATCGCGATCCTGATGCAGCACAAAGTCACCGAACGGCGGCGAAACCTGCAGGATGTCGCCTTCCGCCAGCTCGGCATGCAGCTGGCCGGATACCTTGCCCGCCGGTGCATCCCCCTGGGCGACTTCACGTTTTACCGAAATGCGCAGCCAGTCCTTGCCCGGTGCGTCGGACAGGCTGTATTGACGCGGCTGGCTCAGGCCCCACTCGGGAATGAAGCGCTGCACCGACACATACTGGCCCGGCTGGAAGTCGGGTAGGGCTCCACCATCAGCGGCCTGCAGGTAAAACGAGGTGATCTCAGTGCTTTCCTGCTGCTTTTTCACCACGCGGAACGGACGCCATCCGCTCCAGCCGCCTGGCTGGGTGGCTGCGCGCTGATACAGGCTGTTTTCCAGATTGATCAGCAGCTCAGCCAGTTGCTGATATGCGGCAGCCCAGGCATTGAGCAGGCTGTCCGGGGCGGCTTCTTCACCCAGCACTTCGCGGATGGACGCCAGCAGATGCTTGCCAACGATGGGGTAGTGCTCGGCACGGATGCCCAGGCTGACATGCTTGTGTGCCACGCGCTCCAGCACTGGCAGCAGTACTTCAGGGGCGTCGATATGCTCGGCATAGGCAGCCACGGCCATGGCCAGTGCCTGCTGTTGCTGACCGGCATGCTGGTGACCCTGGTTGAAGATGTTTTTCAGTTCCGGGTTGTGCTGGAACATGCGCTGGTAGAAGTGGCTGGTTAGCAGCACGCCATGCTGCTTCAGGACGGGGGCGGTGGATTTGACGAGCTGGCGGATTTCGCTACTGAGCATGGTTGATCCTTAATGTGTATGTAAAATACATTTTATTGGACGAATTTGATGTGTCGTCACAATGCGTTGGGGAAATTAAAGTGTATTTTTAATACATTTTATACGGTGTGAAGTCACACTGGCAAGTACTGCTTATTAACCCTACGGCAGGGCTGGATTTGTCTGTTGCGATGCGAAATCGTGCCGCTATAAACAAACAGTGCGCTTTACCGAATGACCGCTGTTTTGCTTGTTGCCAAGGAGTTTTGCATGCTTCGCTATTGTTCACGCCGGATGCAGCGTTTGAGCTATCCCGCTCGTTTTGCCCTGATTGGTGCCGTATTTGTTGTTGCGCTGGCTTATCTCACTTACGGGCTGTATCGCAGCAATCAGGACAGCGTGGACTTTTCCAGCAAGGAGCGTTTGGGTGTGCAGTATCTGCAACCAGCCATGTCCTTGCTGCTGGCTATTGAGCAAGCACAGACATCCGCAGCGAGCGGGGCAAAGGTAGCCGACGCCTTGCAACAGCAATGGCAGACGCTGCAGCAGACACATCGCGCATTGAATGCGCAGTTACAGCTGGATACCGGCTGGTCGGCCCTGGAGGCGGCCTGGCAAAAGCTGCAGGCCGCGCCACAGCCGGCAAATTATCAAGCCATGGCCAGCCGCCTGTTGGAGCTGAGCAGCATGGCCAGCGACCAGTCCAATCTGACGCTGGACCCGGATATCGATACCTTTTACCTGATGGATATCCTGACCGTGCAGTGGCCTGTCTGGCTTACCCATACCACGCAGGCCAACGGTTTGCTGCAAGTGTCAGCCGGGCAAGCCCTGCCTGCCGCCGCACGGGACCAAGCCCTGGGACTGGCACCGCAGATCAGCGAGAGCCTGAAGAACATGCAGCATGATCTGGCAAAGGCCATCGCGTATAACGCCAGCCTGAAATCCGTCTTTGCCGGCCTGGATGACAAGCTGACCGCACAGGCCGGGGTGAATGCGGCAGAACTGGCCAAGGCCATCGGTGGACAGGCTTACCGCCCCGCCGGTTTGCAGGCAGCCAGCCTGGATGTTGCCGGGCAGTTTCAGCAATTGGCGCTGACCCAGCTGGGCAGCCTGCTGGATGCGCGGATTGCAGGCATCCAGTGGCAGAGAGATCGGTATCTGATTTGTGCCGGTCTGGCCTTGCTGGTGTCGAGCGGTCTTTTCATCGCGCTATACATGTCGATTACCGCACAACTGGGTGGCGAGCCATTTTATGTGCAGGAAATCGTGGAGCAGATTGCCATCGGGCGGCTGGATACCAGCATTACCCTGCAGGAGAATGACGACTCCAGCCTGCTGGCTGCCATCCGCAAGATGCGCAATCAACTGCGCGCAACCGTGAGCCAGCTGGTGCAGACCTCGCAGCAACTGGACGGTGCTGCCCGCGACGTAGCGGAGGGGGCCAGCCTGGTAGCCAGCAGCAGCGACCGCCAGTCCGAAGCGGCTTCCAGCATGGCTGCTGCGGTGGAACAACTAAGCACCAGTCTGTCGATGAGTGCCGAGCGTTCTGTTGAGGCCAATGCCCTGTCGCGCTCGGCGGTGGCCGAATCAGGTAGTGGTACCCAGGTTATCCAGGGTGCCGGGCGCAGCATGCAAAGCATTGTGCGTGAAATCTCGACCGTATCGGAAACCATCCAGGAACTGGGTAAACAGTCGGAATCCATTGTCGGCATTGTGGATGTGATTCGTGATGTGGCGGATCAGACCAATCTGCTGGCCCTTAATGCCGCCATTGAGGCGGCACGGGCGGGGGAGCAGGGGCGCGGCTTTGCCGTGGTGGCCGACGAAGTACGCAAGCTGGCCGAGCGCACGGCCCACTCCACCACCGAAATAGGTGGCATCGTGCAGCAAATCCAGCACACGGCGCGGCAGGCGGCGGGCAATATGCAAACCGGCATGCAGACGGTGGAAACCGGCCAGCAACATGCACAGGAGGCGGGCGTGGCCATTGTGTCCATCCAGCAGCAGATTGATCAGGTACAGCAGGCGGTGGCAGAAATCCAGATGGCGTTGAATGAGCAAAGTCATACCAGTCAGGTGCTGGCAAAAAATGTGGAGCAGGTGGCGCAGATGTCGGAGGAGAACAGCCGGGCAATGAAGGGAACGGCACAAACCGTGGGGCAGTTGAAGGGCTTGTCCGAACAGCTAAGTACGCTGGCCGGGAGCTTTACCGTGTAATCAGGCTGGGCTGAACAAAGTGAAAGGCCGCTGGGAAGCGGCCTTTGTCATGCTGGGGTGGCAAGAAAAACTGCCCGGTGCATCATCATCATCCCGGATGGATTCGGCAGCCAGGGCTGGCGGGTACTGATCAATCCAGTCCAGCTCATCCAGTTCGGCCAACATGGCCTGACGTGCGTTCTGGCGCAGGCCGGAACGGCTGCTGCGGTGGGCGCCGCCCTTTTTCAGCAAGGGCGAGCAGGCGTAGGGATTACGCGGTTTCAGAGTGTGCATATTCAATCTCCTTGAAGGCGACTGCAGTGCAGCCACTGCATGGCATTGTAGAAACTGCGGCGGCACAGTCAAGCGCCGCATTAGCTTTTCACGCTATCAATGTGCGGCAGGCACGCTGGCAGTCGGCCAGGGAAAATCCGCCGTCCCCATCAGCCGTACCGCTTGCTGGCCCGCAGTGAAATAGGCCGCTTGCGAGCGTGGTAATGGTGCGCGGCCACGAATGGCATCGGCCAGCTTCTCCGCCATCATGATGACCGGCGCATTGAGGTTGCCGGTGGTAACGCGCGGCATGATGGAGGCGTCCACCACCCGCAGGCCCTCCACGCCATGCACCAGCCCGTCCTTGTCCACCACCGCCATGTCGTCGTAGCCCATCTTGCAGGTACAGGACGGGTGCAGTGCGGTTTCGGCATGTTCGCGCACAAAGGCGTCGATTTCGGCATCGCTCTGAATCTTCATGCCCGGCTTGATTTCCTCGCCACGGAATTCGTCAAACGCTTGCTGGGCGATGATTTCGCGGGTCAGCCGCACCCCGGCGCGGAATTCCTGCCAGTCCACCGCATGCGCCATGTAATTGAATTGCAGCAGCGGTTTGACGCGCGGGTCGCGGCTGGCCAGCCGCACAAAGCCGGTGCTGGGCGAGCGCATGGAGCCGACATGGCATTGGAAGCCGTGTGCCTTCACCGGATTGCTGCCGTCGTAATTCATGGCCAGCGGAATAAAGTGGTATTGCAGATTGGGCCAGGCAAACTCGGTGCTGCTGCGGATGAAACCGCCCGCCTCAAAGTGGTTGGTGGCCCCCAGGCCGGTGCCGTTGAGATACCACTCCACGCCGATGGGCGGCTTGTTCCACCATTGCAGTGCCGGGTAGATCGACACCGGCTTGGTGCAGTGGTATTGCAGATACATTTCCAGATGGTCTTGCAGGTTCTCGCCCACACCGGGCAGGTGTACCACGCTGCTGATGCCATGCTGCTTGAGCTGGTCGGCATTGCCCACGCCGGAGCGCTGCAGCAGCTGCGGGCTGGCAATCGCCCCGTTACAGACAATCACCTCGCGTCGCGCCTCGGCCTGCTGCAAGTTGCCGCCTTGCAGATAGCTCACGCCTACTGCGCGGTTACCGGCAAAGCGGATCTGGTCGGCCAGCGCGCGGGTTTTGACGGTCAGATTGGCGCGGGGCCGGGCCTGATCCAGATAGGCCAAGGAGGTACTGCACCGCCTGCCGTCTGGCGTGGTGGTGCGGTCCATCGGCCCGAAGCCTTCCTGACGATAGCCGTTGAGGTCGTCGGTGCGCGGGTAACCAGCCTGCTCGCCCGCCGCGATAAAGGCCTGATACAGCGGGTTGTTGTCCGGTCGTGGCGTGGTGACATGCAGCGGGCCACCTGCGCCGTGAAAGTCATTCGCCCCCTTGTCGTAACTTTCCGCCTTGCGGAAATAGGGCAGGCAGTCCAGATAGCTCCAGTTTTCCAGCCCCGCATTTTCCGCCCAGCCGTCAAAGTCCAGCGCATTGCCACGGATATACACCATGCCGTTAATCAAGGACGAGCCTCCCAGCCCCATGCCCCGGCCCTGGGTCATCACGCGGTTGCCCATGTGCGGCTCCGGCAGCGTGGTGTAGGCCCAGTTATAGGTGGTGCCTTGCAGTGGGTAGGCTAGCGCGGCGGGCATCTGGGTGCGCCAGTCCAGCCGCCAGTCCGGCCCGCCGGCTTCCAGCAGCAGCACGCTGACATCGGCATCTTCGGTGAGGCGGGCAGCCAGCACACAACCGGCAGAACCGGCCCCGACGATGATGTAATCGAACTGTTGCGACATGGGTGCTCCTTACGACGGAAGGTTCAGACAAGACAAGGGCAGGCCGTGAGGTCTGCCGTTATCGTGTGGATGACAGGGTGAGCCGCCTGGCGTGTTAGCGCGGCGAACAAAATAGCGCAGCGTCCCTGGTGCAACGCAGCAACAGGGTTTTTGTTAGCCGCGCTTGCTCAGGCGTAAGGACTGGCCACCCCGGTCAACTCCACATACACGCTCTTGCGCTGGGTGTAGCAATCGATGGCGGTGAGGCTGTTTTCATAGCCCAGGCCCGATTCCTTATAGCCGCCAAACGGCATTTCAATCGGCGTGATGTTGTAGTTGTTGATCCAGCACACCCCGGCTTGCAGCTTGGCCACCACGCGGTGCGCACGCGCCAGGTCGCGGGTGAACACCCCTGCCGCCAGCCCCAGCCGGGTGGCATTGGCGCGCTGAATCACTTCGGCCTCGTCGTCGAATACCAGTACCGACATCACCGGGCCAAAGATTTCCTCGCTGACAATGCGCATATCGTCGCGGCACTGGTCAAAAATGGTTGGGGCGATGAACCAGCCAGCCTCACAACCCGGCACGATCACGCGCTGGCCACCAGCGGCCAGCACCGCGCCTTCGCTCTGGCCGATGTCGATGTACTTGAGCACGCTTTGTGCATGGCTGGGCGAAACCTGCGCACCCACCTGGGTGTCCGGGTGCATCGGGTTGCCAATCTTCAACAGCGCGGTGCGCTCCTTCAGCCGCTGCATGAAGGCGGCGTGAATGCCGCGCGCCACAAACACGCGGGTGCCGTTGGTGCAGATTTCGCCCTGGGTGTAGAAGTTGGCCAGCATGGCGGCGGACACTGCCTGTTCGATGTCGGCATCGTCAAAGATGATCAGCGGCGACTTGCCGCCCAGCTCCATGGTGACGCGCTTGAGCGTGCTGGCGGCGTCTTTCATGATGGCTTTGCCGGTATCCACCGAGCCGGTAATCGACACCTTGGCCACGCGTTCGTCGGCAATCAACTGCCGCGCCACGGCAGAGCTGCCCTGAATCACGTTGAACACGCCATCCGGCACGCCTGCTTCGCTGTAGATTTCCGCCAGCAGGGCTGCGCTCATCGGCGTCATGCCCGAGGGCTTGTAGATCATGGCATTGCCACAGGCCAGCGCCGGGGCGGATTTCCAGCAGGCAATCTGGATGGGGTAGTTCCACGCGCCAATGCCCAGGCACACGCCCAGCGGCTCGCGCCGGGTATAGGCAAATGCGCCCTTGAGCTGAAAGTGCTCGCCGTGAATCCCGGCGGCCATGCCGGCAAAGTATTCGATGCAATCCGCGCCGGACAGCACATCCACTGCCTCGGCTTCCTGAATCGGCTTGCCGTTATCACGCACTTCCAGTTCGGCCAGCTCGCGGTTACGCGCCCGCAAAATGCCTACCGCCTTGTTCATGATGCGGCCGCGTTCGGCACCGGTCATCTCGCTCCATACGGCAAAACCGGCCTCGGCGCTCTTGACTGCCAGTTCGGCCTCGGCGGCACCAGCCTGCTGCACCTTGCACAGCAGTTCGCCATTGGCCGGGTTGAAATTGTCGGCCAGCGGCAGCGCCGGGTTATCCAGGTAACGACCGCCGATATAGCTTTTCAGGATGCCATCTTGCACGTTGTCTTCCTTGTATTCTGGGTGGGGCATTGCCCGTGATGCCGCTTATTGAGCCACGACGGCAGACGCCTTGCGTGTCAAAAGCCGACATGGGGGCAGATTGTGGCGACATGCCATCGCCGGTACTCGGGTGGATTGATGATGGATGGATAGGGCGAGCGCGGTCAATGCGCGCTGCAAACCCCGCGTTGAGCATTGGCTGTCGGTGACATCAGGCGGTCGGGTTGGCGCGTGGCTGCTCCGCCGCCTCTGCCCGCCACGCCTGTTTCTCCGCTCGTTTTGCCAGTTGCTGGTGGCAGGCCGCCGCCAGGCGCAGCAGCTCGCCATTACGGCTGGCACTGCCGTCCGGCCCGGCAATGTGTTGCGCCAATGCCTGCAAGGGCGTGGCGCTGCTATTGAGTACCACCAGACGGCCATGGGCATGGCGGCGCGGGTGGGTGGCGGTGTAGTTGAGTGTCAGCAGCCAATGGCTGTGTTGCCAGTCGCTGCCGTGTTCCAGCACCGCTTGCAGTACGGCATGGCTGATTTGTTGTCCGGCCTCGGCGGCCATGGCCAGCGCCTGTTCCCAGCGCGGGGCATTGGGTGGCAGTTGCTGCAGGGCGGGTAGCACCTGTTGTTGCAGCCAGTGTTGCAGTTGGCGGGCGGCGGGACGTTTGCTTTGTTGCAATGCGCGTTGCAGGGCGGGTGCTGGCCAGCCGCATTGCGGGCTGTCGTGTTGCGGTAGGGTGAGGGCGCAGCCGGGGTAGTCGGCCAGTTGCTGTTGCAGCTGGTGGCGCAGGCGGGGTGGGGTGAGGGCGAGGATGTCGTCGGCCAACAGGCAGCAGTGGCCGTGGTGCAGCAGCACCCGGACGGGTTTGCCTTGGTAGTACAGCGTCAGGTGCGGGGGTGATTGGGGAGTGGTCATGATTCAGGCTCCAGTTGATATTAGAGGCTGCATCACCGACGTCGCCAAACGCGGGTGGCAGGCCAAAGCAGGGTTGGCGAACCGGAACTGGCACCGGCAGACCGATGAGGTCTCCCCACTTGGCCCGCCATAAACATTACGGACACAAGCTAAAGAAGCCGCGTAATGCGGCCTCTTAATGCCAGTTACAAGACAGGTCGCTAAACCTGGAAGCGTTTGAAAACGCAACTGGTCAAGGCTAATCAGCAGCACTGGCGCCAGCAAGACTAGAGGGGAGAGGAAACACTGGCAAGAGGTGCAGGTAAGGGGATTGAATCCGCTGCGCGGATGATGTTTTGTGTTGCCGCTTCCGCGCGGCAGGCGGGAAAGAGGGCTTGCGTGGCCAAGCCCTCCTTCACCTCCCAGGCCACCCCGGCAAGCATGGCCTGCGGCTACCCGACAGGCCCCGACCGGGCCGAGGCGCGCCTGAACTCGCGATTTGCTAACGTCAAATCGCTCAAACAGGGCAGGCGCTTAATACCTCGCCCCGGCCACCCGTCGGCATGCTTGATGGGGACAGGGGTGGTATCGGTACCGTGGTTGATTTTTGAAAGACAAACGGCATCGTTGCTGTTTTAAATCAGCAATAGAAACAGCATGTGGTAGCAGCAGCTGGCAAGTTGCAGCAACAAACTCAGCGTGGCCCCACTCCCGTCAGCGCGAGCCGACGCAGACGTGCCGCCCAAGGTGTTAAGCGGTCGGCTGTTCGCAGCGGCGCGACGTTAGCGCGCCGCAAGTTCCGGCCGCGCCCATGATGTGTAAAAAATTGTGGTGCGGCTGTGGCGGGAGTTCGACGTGCTAAAGATGGTTACAGCAGGTTTTCTTCGTGTTCGGTGTATCTGTTCTTGGTAGGACTAAGTGCAGGTATGACATTTCTTGCTGTATAGACTTTTCGTTTATTTCGCTTGTTTCGTTTATTTCGTTTTTGTATAGTTGATATGTAGTGGCTCAGCCTTGGTCAGGGTCAGACATGACCCATGTGGTGGCAACTGAGCGCGCCGTGCTACTCATGGTTTTCCAAGCCATATGTCAATCCTGCAAACCGCTCACCCGAGGAGTCTTTATCATGAACACAATGGTGGTAAGCACTCTGCCTAACGAGACCGATACTTTGCTGGCCAAGGAAAGTGCTCGCCAGCTTTCCCAATACCTTGGCAGTCTGGAAGAAGCCCGGATGATTCGGGTTATCGACCAGGCTGGTGAGCATGAGGCGGTGCAGATACCCACGGTAGCTTATCGTCTGCTGGTCGATATCCTGGAGCAAATGGCACAGGGGCATGCTGTCAGCCTTATCCCGGTTCATGCGGTGCTGAGTACGCAGGAGGCTGCGGATTTGCTCAATGTGTCTCGTCCGTATTTGGTCAAATTGCTTGATGCCGGGACAATTCCTAGCCACAAAGTGGGTAAGCATCGGCGAGTGCACTATCAGGATCTGTTGCAGTACAAAAGACAGAATCAAGCCTTACGTTTACAGGTATTGGATGCGCTGGTGGCCCAGGCGCAAGAGCTGGATATGGGTTATTGATGTGAGTGGTTTTGCTGCGGTTTATGATGCATGCGTCCTGTATCCGGCTCCTTTGCGAGATTTGCTGATGCAGTTGGCACAAACGGATGTGTTCCAGGCGAAGTGGTCAGAGCAGATTCATGAAGAATGGACCAGAAACCTGCTGGCCAGACGACCAGACATCCAGCCTGCCCAATTGCAGCGTACCTGCATGCTGATGAATCAGGCTGTGCAGGATTGTCTGGTTACTGGCCATGAATATCTGGTGGATGGCCTGACCTTACCGGATGTTGATGACCGCCATGTACTGGCGGCCGCGATACATAGCCGCAGCCGTGTCATCGTGACATTCAATCTGAAAGATTTTCCTGTCGATGCCTTGGTTGAGCATGATGTGGAAGCACAGCATCCTGATACATTCATCATGCAATTATTCGATTTGAATCCGACCTTGGTATTGGCTTGCGTCATGGCGTGCAGGGCGCGTCTGAAGAACCCGCCAAAATCAGTAGAGGCCTATCTGGACATTTTGCTTCAGCAGGGCTTGCCGCAGACAGTCGCGCGTTTGTCCCATTACAAGCATGTGCTTTAGCCCAGATCAGCGTTTCCATCTTTAGCATGGGTGGTGATACGTACATCCGGAAACCACAGCGCGGTCCAGCGGGCGGTTTTGTCGCTGCTCTCCAGCCGCTTGGGTGATACGGATACGGGAGTGCCAAGTGCTTCTGCCTGCTGTAGCACCGCGCAATTCACCGTGCCATACAGGCGCTTGCCATCCTGATACAACACGCCAATCAGCACGCCGCAGCGGGTGCACAACAGGAAGTTGGCCATCTGGCTGCCGTGGCGGTATTTGCCCATGCAGGCTGTGTCGCGTACATCTATTTGCAAGCGGCCATGCGGGTCGGACAGGTAGGACGCGCCGTGCTTGCGGCAGAAGTCGCAATCACATGCTCTGGGCGCATAGCTGTCAGGCGGTTGTGTCAGATCAATGGAAACGTGGATGTTGCCGCAATGGCAGGCACCGGTCAGTTGAACCATGGTTTCCTCCGTCAAATACCGGGTTTGTCCTGTTGGCGTGTTTGCGTTGTACGCCGGTTTCAGTGCTTGTTCATCATGTTGCGCAGGTATTCATTTACATCACGCAAGTCCTGCACCGTCCACGCGTGCGGGGCGAGTTTGATGCCATTTTCCCGCAGGGTTCTGGGAATCAGATCGCCATTGGGACGCAGGACAATGGAGGAGACAATCAGGCCGGGATAATTGGCCAGGCGCTGCTGAAAGGCTGTTGTTGTCAGATCCGGGGTGGGCGGTGTGCTTTTGTGGGCCAAGGGCCCGTTGCCTTTGGCGTTTTCGCCATGGCAAATGGCACAGCGGCTCTGGTAAAGGTTTTTTCCGTTCCGGATATCGGCAAAGGCGGATGCGGTTAGCAGTGACAGCATGGCTGCCAACGCCATTAGGTATTTTTTGCTGGGCACCGGGCATCCCTCACGGGGTGTTTTGCTGGTTTGCATGGCGGCGTGTTGCGGGCGGGGAGGGGCATTATCGTGCGGAGTCCGGCTTAAGCAAGAAGGTTTTCTTGTGCCGGGCGTCGCGTTCTTCCACTTCGGCATTCTGCATCAGGGCGGATGATTGCAGGATGGGGCCAACCACGGCAAACAGCCGTTCTGCATCCGGGCCAAGCAGGTAAAGAAAGCCTTCGTTGCCATCCAGATGAAATTCGGTTTCGCCGAGTTCTCCCACCTGGGCGCGCTGTAGCGCCCGTTGCAGTTTCTTTTCCAGCTGGTGCATCCGTGTGCTGTCTTCAGGATAGAAATCAAACCTGACTGTGATGGCCAGTGGCGGGCTGGCGGTGTGCGCTGTTGCGGCATGGGCCATGCCTGCAGAGAGCAGGGCTGTGGCAAGCAGGGTGCGCCATCGCTGTTTCAATAGGTTTGCCATAAAGTCCGCATGATCAAAATGAATGCAATACCGCGCAGCGCCACCGGGGGATGGGGCGATGCACGGGTGAAGCGCTCATTTTAGCACAATGTCATTTGTGATGTGCCTGCGTGCCGTGGCAGTGATGCTGGGGAAAACGGCGGCGGTAGCCGGTGTGCGTGTATTGCACCGGATGGCCGCCGTCTTTTGCTTCTGCTTGCTCAGCGGGTGCCTGGCCTGGGCTGTCGCTATTGTGCCGCTATCCAGCCAGGCGGATTTTTAGCGCAACACCACCGTGCGGTTGTCATTGAGGAACACCCGGCGTTCCAGGTGGTAGCGCACCGCGCGGGCCAGCGCCTGGCATTCCATGTCGCGGCCAGTGGCTTGCAGGTCTTCCGGGGTGTAGGCGTGGTCTACCCGGTCCACCACTTGTTCGATGATGGGGCCTTCGTCCAGGTCGTCGGTGATGTAGTGGGCGGTGGCACCAATCAGTTTCACCCCGCGCTCGTGTGCTTGCAGATACGGGCGTGCGCCCTTGAAGCCGGGCAGGAAGGAGTGGTGGATGTTGATGGCGCGGCCGGACAGGCGGGCGCAGGTGGCGCTGGTGAGCACTTGCATGTAGCGCGCCAGAATCACCAGCTCCGAGCCGGTTTCCTCGATCAGCGCCAACAGCGCGGCTTCCTGCGCGGCCTTGTTGGCCGGGTCTAGCGGCAGATGGTGGAAGGGCAGGCCGTAGGCTTCGGCAATCGGGGCCAGATCGCGGTGGTTGGACACTACGGCGGTGACGCTCATGTCCAGGTCGCCCATTTTCTGGCGGTATAGCAAGTCGTTCAGGCAGTGGTCCAGCTTGGACACCATGATCATCACCCGCGCCTGTTCGCGCCGGTCCTGCAGTTGCCAGCGCAGGTCCTGGTAGTGGCTGCGCATGTCCTGCATGCCTTGGTGCAGGCGCGCCGGGTCGAATATTTCGGTTTGCGGGTGAAACACACAACGTACAAAAAAACGCTGGCTGACGGCATCGTCAAACACGGCCAGTTCGTCGATATAACAGCCTTGCGATTCCAGCAGGGCGGAGAAGCGGGCCACCTGACCGGAGGCGCTGTGGCAGGTGAAGCTGAGGATGTAGGACGGTGCGGTGGCTTTCATGAGCGGTCTTCCCTTGTAGTACGGCGGGCGTGTTGCCTGCGGTGTGTGCGCTAACCCTAAGGCCTGGCTGCTTGGCTGACTGGCCCTAAAACGTCTGCTTTACGTCCATTTCAGACATGTGACGGAGTGTCGTGTCTGGGCAAGTGCTTGTCCTTTTCAGCCAAACGGCTTGGGGCTCAGGTCTGGAGAATGGGCCTTGTCCGAATACATCCACCCCGCTGGAGCCGCAGATGGCAAACCGATACTCCCTGTGGAGCCTGATCAAGAACGGGCTCAAGCATCATGAAAGCTGGCAGCCGGCCTGGAAGAGCCCGCAGCCGAAGAAAAACTACGACGTGATTATCGTCGGCGGTGGCGGCCACGGCCTGGCCACGGCGTACTACCTGGCCAAGGAGCACGGCATCAAGAATGTGGCGGTGCTGGAGAAGGGCTATCTGGGCGGCGGCAACACCGCACGTAACACCACCATCATCCGTTCCAATTATCTGTGGGATGAGGCGGCGCACTTGTACGAACACGGCCTGAAGTTGTGGGAAGGGCTGTCGCAGGACCTCAACTTCAACGTGATGTTCAGCCAGCGTGGTGTGATGAACGTGGGCCACACCCTGCAGGACATGCGCGACATCGAACGCCGCGCCAATGCCAACCTGCTCAACGGCGTGGACGCGGTGGTGATGACGCCGCAGGAAATCAAGGACATGGTGCCGCTGATCGACATCAGCAACCGCACCCGCTACCCCATCATGGGGGCCAGCTTCCAGCCGCGTGGCGGCGTGGCGCGGCACGATGCAGTGGCCTGGGGTTTTGCCCGTGGCGCGTCCGAGCTGGGCGTGGACATTATCGAGCAGTGCGAAGTCACCGGCCTGATCATTGAAGGTGGCCGCATCAAGGGCGTGAATACCAGCCGGGGCGACATCATGGCCGATCGCGTGGGCTGTGTGGCGGCAGGTAACTCCTCGGTACTGGCCAAGATGGCCGGGCTGCGCCTGCCGCTGGAAAGCCACCCCTTGCAGGCCTTTGTGTCCGAATCCATGAAGCCCTGTATCGACACCGTGGTGATGTCCAACGCCGTGCACGGCTATGTCAGCCAGTCCGACAAGGGCGAGCTGGTGATCGGTGCCGGTATCGATAGCTATCTGGGCTATGGCCAGCGCGGCAGCCCGCATGTGATCGAGCACACCGCCGCCGCCATCATCGAGATGTTCCCGTCCTTCTCCCGCGTGCGGATGAACCGCCAGTGGGGCGGCATTGTGGATGTGTCGCCGGACGCCTGCCCCATCATCAGCAAAACCCGCATCCAGGGCCTGTATTTCAACTGTGGCTGGGGCACCGGCGGCTTCAAGGCCACGCCGGGCTCGGGCAATGTGTTTGCCCACACCATCGCCCATGACGATCCGCACCCGCTGAACCGCGCGTTCTCGCTGGACCGTTTTGCCACCGGACATCTGATCGACGAGCACGGCGCAGCAGCCGTGGCTCACTAGGGAGAGGCTCATGTTGATCATTACCTGCCCGTACTGCCAAGAGGCGCGGGAAGAAGAAGAATTCAGCTATGCCGGGGAAGCCTTTATCGCCCGCCCGGCGGTGCCGGAAGAAGCAGACGACGCCACCTGGGGCGATTATGTGTTCCACCGCAAAAACCCGCGTGGCTGGCACTGGGAGCAATGGCAGCACGTGGCTGGCTGCCGCAAGGTGTTTGCGGTAAAGCGTCACACCGTCAGCTATGAAATTGCCGGTTCGTGGACGCTGGCCGACGGCAAGGCACTGTATCTGGAGGAACAAGCATGAGCGGCTATCGCATTCATCGCCCCGGCGAGCGCATCAATCGTCAGAAACCGCTGAGCTTTGTCTTCGACAATGTGCAGTACAAGGCATTTTCCGGTGACACCCTGGCCTCGGCCCTGCTGGCCAACGGCGTGCGCCTGATTGGCCGCAGCTTCAAGTATGGCCGTCCGCGCGGCATCGTCGGCTTTGGTGCCGAAGAGCCCAATGCGCTGATCCAGCTGGAAACCGGCGCCCATACCGTGCCCGACCTCAAGGCCACGCAAGTGGAGCTGTACCAGGGCCTGCTGGCGGGCAGCACCACCGGCTACCCCTCGCTGGATTTCGACCTCAAGGGCCTGTTGGGCAAGTTTGGCCGCTTCATGCCGCCGGGCTTTTACTACAAGACCTTCATGGAGCCGGTGAAAGCCTGGCCCTTCTATGAAAAATTCATCCGCAAGGCCGCTGGCTATGGCCACGCCCCGACCGAAGCCGACCCGGAAAGCTACGACCACCTGCATCATCATATTGATGTGCTGGTAGTGGGCGGCGGTGCGGCTGGCCTGTGGGCGGCCACGCTGGCAGGCCGTGCCGGGCTGAAAACCCTGCTGGTGGATGAGCAGGCCGAAATGGGCGGCTGGCTGCTGACCGAGCGGCGCAGCCGCATCGACGGCCTGTCCGGCATGGACTGGGCAGCCCAGCGTCTGGCCGAGCTGGCCAGCCTGCCGAATGTCACCGTGCTGCCGCGTACCACTGCTTTTGCCCTGCACGATCTCAATCTGGTACAGGCGGTAGAACTGCTGCAAGACCACCTGCCGCTGACCGAGCGCAATGCCGCGCTGCCGCGCCAGCGTTTGCACAAGATCCGCGCCCATCAGGTGATTCTGGCCAGCGGTGCCATCGAACGCCCGCTGGTGTTCGGTTACAACGACGTGCCGGGCGTGATGACTGCCGCCGCCGGTCACAGCTATCTCAACCGCTACGGCGTGGCCGTGGGCCGCGAAGTACTGGTGCAAACCCAAAACGATGCCGCTTACGAAGCTGCGCTGGACCTGGTGCTGTCCGGCGTCAAGGTAACGCTGGCCGATGCCCGTCAGGGCGGGGCGGCGGCATGGCGTCAGCAAGCGCTGAAGAGCGCCGGTGCCGAACTGCTGCTGGGCCATGGCATTGTCAAGGTGCTGGGCGACAAGAGCGTCAGCGGCGTACAGCTGGTGAAGCTGGATGGTCGCAATAATCAGGTAGTCGGCTCCGGCCCGCGCCTGAGTGTGGATACCGTGCTGTCTTCCGGCGGCCTCACCTCCACCGTGCATCTGTTCTGCCACAACGGTGGCCGACCGGTGTGGAATCAGCAGCAGCTGTCCTTTGTCTGCCCGGATGAAGGCCGCGAAAACATTGCCTGCGTCGGTGCCATCACTGGCCGCTGGGAGTTGTCCGACGCACTGAGCCAGACCCACGCTGCCGTGGCTACCCTGCTGCTGGGCCATGGCCGTGGCAGCACCGGCAAGGCCCCGGCTGTCGCCCATGAAGAAGTGGCCGCGCCGCGTGCCATCTTCCGCCTGCCGGACGGCAAGCCGGAAGGCCATGGTGCCAAGGCCTTTGTCGATTACCAGAACGATGTGGCGGCTGCGGACATTCACACTGCCATCCGCGAAAACTACCGCTCCATCGAGCACGTCAAGCGCTATACCGCGCTGGGCTTTGGTACCGATCAGGGCAAGCTGTCCAATATCAACGGCTTTGCCATTGCCGCCGAAGCACTGGGCAAACCCATCGCCGAAGTAGGCACCACCACCTACCGTCCGTCCTACACCCCGGTCACCTTCGGGGCGCTGGCCGGGCCCCACGTGGGCGAAACCTTCGATGCCCGTCGCTACACCGCCATGCATGCCAGCCATGATGCGCGCAAGGCCGAGTACGAAGTGGTGGGCCAGTGGCTGCGCCCGTGGTACTTCCCCAAGGCGGGCGAGGACCTGCACGCTGCGGTGAACCGCGAATGCCTGGCCACCCGTAACAGCGTGGGCGTGATGGATGCCTCCACCCTGGGCAAGATCGACGTCAAGGGCCCGGACGCACGTGAATTCCTCAACCGCATCTACAGCAATGCCTGGAGCAAGCTGGACCCGGGCAAGTGCCGCTACGGCCTGATGCTGGACGAAAACGGCATGGTGATGGACGACGGTGTGACCGCCTGCCTGGCAGACGACCACTTCCACATGACCACCACCACCGGCGGCGCGGCGCGGGTGTACAGCTGGCTGGAACGCTGGCACCAAACCGAATGGCCGGAGCTGAAAGTCCGCTTCACCACCACCACCGACCACTGGGCCACCGTGGCCGTGGTGGGGCCGAACAGCCGCAAGGTGCTGCAAAAGCTGTGCAGCGACATCGATTTCGACAAGGACGCCTTCAAGTTCATGGATGGCCGCAGCGGCACCGTGGCCGGGCTGCCAGCACGGGTGTTCCGCATCAGCTTCTCTGGTGAGCTGGCCTACGAAATCAACGTGGATGCCAACTACGGACGTTATATGTGGGAAGAAGTGATGAAGGCGGGTGCCGAGTTCGACATTACCCCCTACGGCACCGAAACCATGCACGTGTTGCGCGCCGAGAAGGGCTTCATCATTGTGGGTCAGGACACCGACGGCTCGATGAGCCCGAACGATCTGGCCATGAGCTGGGCGGTGGGCATGAAAAAGCCGTTCAGCTTCCTCGGCAAGCGTTCGCTGCTGCGTGCACACACTGCCGGTGAGGGCCGCAAACAGCTGGTGGGCCTGCTGCCGCTGGACCCGAAAGTGGTACTGGCCGAAGGCGCGCAGATTCTCAGCAATACCGATGACACGGTGCCGGCTGCCATGCAGGGCCATGTCACCTCCAGTTATCACAGTGCCTTCCTGGGCCGCTCCATTGCCATGGCGGTGTTGAAGGATGGCAGCAAGCGTGAGGGCGACACGGTGTTCGTCTGGGCGCATGGCAAGAGTGTGCCAGCGCAGGTGGTGTCGTCAGTGTTCGTGGACAAGGAAGGGGTGCGTCAACATGCCTAAGCAAGGTTTCCAACCATTCATGGAGTCGCCGCTCCAACACTTCAAGCTGGATGCCGAGGCGCAACCGCGCCGTGCCGATGGCCGCATCTGGTGTAACGAACTGCCGCACCTGGGCTATGCCGTGCTGCGTGGCGATACCGCCGAAGCCGGTTTTGCCGAACTGGTGCAGCAAGTCACCGGCTTGGCCCTGCCGCTGCAGGCCGGGGCAGTCAGCCAAGGCCCGCAAGGCGTACTGATGTGGACCTCGCCGGACGAATGGCTGCTGGTGAGTCACCGTCAGCGTCTGGCCGACTGGACTGCACAGCTGGATGCCGGTTTTGCCGCGCAACAGCTGTTTGCCCAGACGGTGGATTCCAGCGGCGGCCTGACCCTGGCCTGGCTGGGTGGCACCGAGCACATCACCGTGCTGCGCCACCTGGGGGTGTACGACTTTGAATCCATCCCGCAAGGCCACATGGTGAGCACCGTGCTGGGCAAGGCCACGGTACAGGTGATTCGCCTGGATACCGACGGCGTGTTTGTGGTGTTCCGCCGCAGCTTTGCCGACTATGTGTGGCGTCTGCTGCGCCGCGCCGCCCAGCCTTACGGCTTTGCCGTGTGCCAGCTGGAAGCGCGTAGTGACCATCCGCTGTTTGCCCAGCTGGCTGCGCCCAGGCCCAGTCTGATTCTGGCCTGATTCTGGCCTGAAACCACGCCGGTTCCTGCCCCACGGGCAGGGCCGGTTTTTGTTGTCAGCCCGGTCCCCGTCCTTATGTTTCCTTCAGGCATCTTTGCTTAGCCAGTGTGGCGGCGGTGTTTGTCCTGTGCCGACCGGCTGGTCGGTATGGGGCAAATACCTGTCGCAAGCGCTGAACAGCAGCGGCAGCGTCTCCGGCACCATGCATGCAATGGCGGACAGACTTGGCCATTTTGCTCAGGAGAGAAGCATGCACTTCAAATCATATCGAAGTCGATCCGGCTTGATCGGGAGCCAGCATGACTGATCGTGCCGAGCAGCAAGTGTTGTTCAAGGTGATTCTGGCCGCCTCGGTTGGCAATTTTGTCGAGTGGTTCGACTTTGCCGTCTATGGTTTCCTGGCTACGGTAATTGCCCAGCACTTTTTTCCGGGTAGCAGCGCCGACATCAGCCTGCTGAAAACCTTTGCCGTATTCGCGGTGGCGTTTGCCTTCCGGCCACTGGGCGGCATTGTGTTTGGCATGCTGGGCGACCGCATTGGCCGCAAGCGCACGCTGGCCATCACCATCTTGCTGATGGCCGGTGCCACCACGCTGATCGGCCTGCTGCCGGACTACGCCCGCATCGGGCTGGCCGCGCCCGTGCTGCTGACGCTGGCGCGCTGCGTGCAGGGTTTTTCTGCCGGTGGCGAATATGCCGGGGCCTGCGCCTATGTGATGGAACATGCGCCCAGCCATCACCGCGCCCGTTATGGCAGCTTTTTGCCGGTGTCCACTTTTTCCGCCTTTGCCTGCGCCGCCGTGCTGGTGTACGGGCTTAACCAGTGGCTTAGCCCGCAGGCGCTGGCGGAATGGGGCTGGCGGTTGCCTTTTCTGATTGCCGCGCCGCTGGGGCTGGTGGGCTGGTATCTGCGTAACCGGCTGGCGGAAACCCCGGCCTTCCAGGCGCTGGAGCAGCGTCAGCAAACCGAGCACGCGCCGCTGCGCCAGGCCTTTGCCAGCCATGGCCGATCCATTGCCTGGCTGTCGGCTTTTATCTCGGTGACGGCGCTGTCGTTTTATACCTTCACCACTTATCTGAGCACCTATTTGCAGCAGGTGGCGGGCATGAGCCGTGGCAATGCCCTGCTGGTGTCGGTGCTGTCCCTGCTGTTTGCCGCCGTGTTGTGTCCGCTGGCCGGGCGCTACTCGGACCGGGTAGGGCGGCGGCGCAGCATGGGTACGGTGTGCGTGTTGATTGTGCTCACCATCTTTCCCTCGTTCTGGCTGGCACAAAGCGGCCAGCTGTGGCTGGCGGTGCTGGGCGGCATGTTGCAGGCCTTGCCAGCGGTGCTGTCCGGCGTGGTGACGGCGCCTTTGCTGTCGGAAAGTTTTCCTACCCGCATCCGTTATACCGCCGGGGCCATCAGCTACAACCTGGCCTACACCATTTTTGGTGGTACTGCGCCGCTGATGGCGACCTGGCTGATTGATGTGTCCGGCAGCCATCTGGCACCCGCCGTTTATCTGATGCTGATTGCCTTGTTTGCGCTGGCAGGCGGCTTGCGCCTGCCGGAAACCGTGCACGTGCGGCTGGCCGAGGTGTCCTGAGCCGCTGGTTGTTAATTCATCTTTTTCGGGAGTATTTGCATGACGACGCTACATCAGGACGCCCTGGTCATCGACGGGCTGATCATCGCCAAATGGAGCCGCGAGGTATTTGACGACATGCGCCGTGGCGGCCTGTCGGCGGCCAACTGTACCGTGTCGGTATGGGAAGGCTTTCAGGATACCGTGGGCAATATCGCGGACATGAAAAAGCAGATTCGCGATTACAGCGACATCCTCACCCTGGTGCGCACCACGGAAGACGTGCGCCGCGCCAAGGCCGAGGGCAAGACCGGCATCATCCTGGGTTTCCAGAATGCCCACGCCTTCGAGGACAACCTGGGTTATATCGAAGCCTTTGCCGACATGGGCGTGCGCGTGGTGCAGCTGTGCTACAACACGCAAAACCTGGTGGGCACCGGCTGCTACGAGCGCGATGGCGGCCTGTCCGGCTTTGGCCGCGAAGTGATTAATGAGATGAACCGCGTGGGCATCATGGTGGATTTGTCCCATGTGGGCGGCAACACCTCGCGCGAGGCCATTCTGGAATCCAAAAAGCCGGTGTGCTACTCGCACTGCCTGCCCTCCGGCCTGAAAGAACACCCGCGCAACAAGAGCGATGAAGAACTGCGCTTTATTGCCGACCATGGCGGTTTCATCGGCGTCACCATGTTCCCGCCCTTCCTCAAGCGCGGTATTGAAGCCACGGTGGACGACTATGTCGAAGCCATGGACTACATCATCAACCTGGTGGGTGAAGACTGCGTGGGCTACGGCACCGACTTCACCCAGGGCTACGACAAGGGCTTTTTCGACTGGATTACCCACGACAAGGGCCGTCATCGCCGCCTGACCAACTTTGGCACCATTCTTAATCCGGAAGGCATCCGCACCATCGGCGAAACGCCCAATCTGACCGCTGCCATGGAAAAGGCGGGTTGGTCCGAAGGCAAGATCCGCAAGGTGCTGGGTGAAAACTGGCTCCGTGTATTTGCAGACGTCTGGGGGTGTTGAGCCTTGAGCGGGGTTGCAAGACCCCGCTTTTTTATTCTTTTGCCACATGGTGCCCGGCCTGTGCCGGGCTGCCGTTTACAACGAGAACGCCGGGCTGCCTCATGCCGACCCAGGTGCCGTGCTGTAACGGAAGCGGGCTGACAACACGGTGCCATGATGGCACCGCACCCGCTCTGTGATGTTCATCCTTGATTCAACCTGTCTATCTTTGGAGAACGCAATGCTGAAACGTCATTTTCTTGCCCTGCTGCTGGCCGGTGTGGCCCTGCCATTCTGTAGCCAGGCGGCTGACAAGCCCACCATCAAGATCGGCTATGTAGAGGGTTGGTCTGATAGCGTAGCCACCACCAATGTGGCCGCCAACATCATCCGTAACAAGCTGGGCTATCCGGTGGAAATCGTGCCGGTGGCAGCGGGCATCATGTGGCAGGGGGTGGCGCGTGGCGACCTGGACGCCACCCTGTCGGCCTGGCTGCCCACCACCCACGAGGCGTATTACAGCCAGTTCAAGGACAAGGTGGTGGACCTGGGGGTGAATTATCCCGGTGCCAAGATCGGCCTGATCGTGCCTGATTATGTAGCCGCCCATTCCATTGCCGACCTCAACGCCAACAAGGCCGCTTTCCAGGGCCGTATCGTCGGCATTGACGCTGGTGCCGGGGTGATGAAGAAAACCGAAGAAGCCATCAAGAAATACCAGCTGGACTACACCCTGCTGCCCAGCTCCGGTACCGGCATGGCAGCTGAGCTGGCCCGCTCCATCAACAGCAAGAAGTCCATTGCCGTCACCGGCTGGATTCCGCACTGGATGTTTGCCAAATGGAAGCTGCGCTTCCTGGAAGACCCGCAGAAGGTGTACGGCGATGCCGAGCATGTGGATAGCGTGATCAACCCCGGCCTGACCGCCAAGGCGCCGGATGTGGTGGCCTTCTTCAAGAAATTCCGCTGGAAGCCGGAGGAAATCGGCAAGGTGATGCTGGATGTGGAAAACGGTGCCAAACCGGCAGCCGCAGCCGACAGCTGGGTAAAGGCCAACGGTGCCAAGGTAAACGAGTGGACGCACTGATAACGGCCTGAATGGCGACAGCCCGCTGCCTGGTTCATGGCGGCGGGCTGTTGGCTTCTGTACTGCGGTTAAAGCTGCTGTTGCAAATCAGTGTCATCAACGTTGAGGTGTGCTGGTGGCTGCCCGTCTGGCGGGTACAGAAAGGGGGCTTCCTGATCGGATGCCGGCGCTTGGGACTGATGAGCATGCTGGTGCAGCCAGTTTTCCAGCAGGGGCCAGATTTCGTTCTTGGCATTTTTTGATAGCAGCAGCCGTTCGTGGCTGTAATCTTCCACAAAGCCTTGTGCCTGACTGCACAGCACATAGCGCTTGCTGGTGCTGCCAAAGCTTTCCAGCAAACGGCGGCAGCCATCTGGCGGTGAAATGAAGTCATCGCCGCCACCGGCCAGCGCCAGCACCGGCAGGTTCTGCCTGTCTAGTGCGGCCAGGTAATCAAAACCATCCTTGCCCTGCATCAGGCCTTGCAGATTCCACTTGCACCATTGACGCAGCAGGCGGCTGCTTTCCGCTTCGGTAGCCAGTGGCATCCAGCCACTGGCAATTTGCCGGCGCAAGGGTAACAGCCAGGAAATCAGGCGAATCTTTTGCTGCATGACCCAGCTGCGCTGCTGGCTGCTTGCCTGGGCGGCCAGCATCAGCAAACCAGCCAGCCGGGTGCAGCTTGCCGGCTGTCTGGCCAGCCACATGCTGGCGATCACCGCACCGGCAGAATGCCCAAGCCAGAATGGCCGCAGTGGCCCGCAGTTTTCCTCCACCACCCGCATGATGGCCGGGACATCCTGACTGGCCAGGGTTTCAAAGTCGAAGGCAGTACGGGGCTGATCGCTGTGGCCATGGCCGCGCCAGTCAAACAACCAGCACTGCCAGCCACGTGCCGCCAGGTGGCTGGCCAGCGGGGCGCAGCTGCGCTGCGTGGTAAAGGTGCCATGGGCAAGAATCAGGGGCGGGCTACCCCTGTCCCCCATGCGGCTGAGAAACAGGCGGGTGCCGTCGTTGGTAATGGTATGCATGGTGATGGACCGGGTTAGTGACAAAGAGAAGGACGGCGGCGAGCCGCCCGGTTTTCATGACCGTTGAATATGCCCCGATTGGCAGCCAGCTTGGACTGGCCGAATTTGCAGGCAGCGGGCCGGTCTGCAGCACACGGCGCAGCGCTGCGGCGATACAGCCTCAGCGCAATGGCCAACCCGCAGCCAAGCGCAGTAAACAGGATGGCGTCGGACCGCGCGACACCGGCAATACCACAGGCTGCCAAGCCATGTCTGGTGGTGTTTGCTGCTTTCCTGTCATTTGGAAGCGTTGGGCCATGGTGTATTGCTTAGCGCTACGGTCATGGCTTGTCCGGGAGCGACCGCCTGGTCGGTATGGGGCAAATACCTGTCGCAAGCGCTGAACAGCGGATAAAGGGTGTCCGGCAACATGCATGCAATGGCGGACAGACTCGCCCATCTTGCTCAGGAGAGTGGCATGCAACCTCAACTTCCCATCGACGTAGACGCAGACACCGGCGTCTGGAGTACCAACGGCCTGCCCATGCTGTATGTGCCGCGCCATTTCTTCATCAACAACCATCTGGCCATCGAAGCGGCACTGGGCCGCCGCGTATATGCCGATTCGCTGTACGAAGCCGGTTATCGTTCCGCCCACTTCTGGTGTGGCAGCGAAGCGCAAACCCACGGCCTGAAGGGCATGGAAGTGTTCGAACACTATCTGTCGCGCCTGTCGCAGCGCGGCTGGGGCCAGTTCAGCTTTATCGAGGCGGACGAAGTGACCGGCAATGCCAGCATCCGCCTGGACAACTCCTGTTTTGTGCTGGCCCAGGGCGTGGCCGGTGCGCCGCAGAGCGAACACATGGCTTGTTATCTGTTTGCTGGCTGGTTTGCCGGTGCCATGGACTGGGTGGGCGAAAACCTGGGCCATGACTACCGCACCGTCAGCCGCGAAAGCCAGTGTGCCGGCCTGGGTGCCGACTACTGCATTTTCACCGTTCATCCCTTGTAAGCCGGGAGTCGTCCCATGCGCTATCCGCACCTGTTTGCGCCCATTACCCTGAACAAGCTGACGCTGCGCAACCGCGTGGTGAGCACCGCGCATGCCGAGGTGTATGCCGAGCCGGGCGGCCTGCCCGGCGACCGTTACATCCGTTATTACGAAGAAAAGGCCAAGGGCGGCCTGGGCCTGGCTATTTGTGGCGGTTCCAGCCCGGTGTCCATCGACAGCCCGCAAAGCTGGTGGAAATCGGTGAATCTGGCCACCGACGCCATCATCGACCCGCTGGCGCGGCTGGCCGAGGCCATGCACCGCCACGGTGCCAAGATCATGATCCAGGCCACCCACATGGGCCGCCGCTCCAGTTATTACGGCGAGCACTGGCCGCATCTGGTCAGCCCGTCCGGCATTCGCGAGCCGGTACACCGTGGCAATGCCAAGGTGATCGAGCAACATGAAATCCGCCGCATCATTGCCGACTTTGCCCAGGCTGCGCGCCGGGTAAAAGCCGCCGGGATGGACGGCATCGAGATTTCCGCCGCCCACCAGCATCTGATCGACCAGTTCTGGAGCCCGCGTACCAACTTCCGCACCGACGAATGGGGCGGCAGCTTTGAAAACCGTCTGCGCTTTGGCGTGGAAGTGCTCAATGCCGTGCGTGAGGAAGTGGGGCCGGACTTTTGCGTCGGTCTGCGCATGTGCGGCGACGAATTCCACGAAGATGGCCTCAGCCACGACATGTTGAAGGACATTGCGGCGGCCATGTCGGAAACCGGCCTGATCGACTACCTGTCGGTAGTGGGTTCCGGGGCGGATACCCATAACACCCTGGCCAACTGCATGCCGCCGATGGCCTTGCCACCGGAGCCGTTTGTGCATCTGGCTGCTGGTATCAAGTCGGTATCGAAAGTGCCGGTGATGCACGCACAAAGCATTCGCGACCCGGTGCAGGCCGAGCGCATTCTGGCCAGCGGCATGGTGGACATGGTGGGCATGACCCGCGCCCATATTGCCGACCCGCATCTGGTGATCAAGATTCGCGATGGCAAGGAAGACCAGATCCGCCAGTGCGTAGGTGCCAACTACTGCATCGACCGCCAGTATCACGGCCAGGACGTGCTGTGCATCCAGAATGCCGCCACCAGCCGCGAAGCCACCATGCCGCACGACATTGCCAAGGCGGACAAGCTGCGCAAGGTGGTGGTGGTAGGTGCTGGCCCGGCAGGCTTGGAAGCCGCCCGCGTGGCGCGCGAGCGTGGCCATGAGGTGGTGCTGTTCGAGAAGCAGCCGCAGGTGGGCGGGCAGATCGTACTCGCGGCCAAGGCCCCGCAGCGTGAGCAGATGGCGGGCATCGTTCGCTGGCTGGACATGGAAACCCAGCGTCTGGGCGTGGATCGCCGTCTGGGCGTGGCTGCTGACAAGGCGATGATTCTGGCGGAAAAGCCCGACATCGTGGTGCTGGCCACCGGCGGTATTCCCTATACCAGCCAGGTGCCGGACTGGGGCGTGGCAGAGGGCGTGGCGGTCAGCAGCTGGGACATCCTGTCCGGCAAGGTGGAGCCGGGCAAGAATGTGCTGGTGTATGACGCCGTCAGCACCCAGGCCGGTTTCGGCGTGGCCGACTTCCTGTCCAGCCGTGGCAGCACGGTGGAAATTGTCACCCCGGACGTAAAAGTGGGCGACGACACCGGCGGCACGACTTTCCCGATCTTCTATCGCCGCCTGTACGCACAAGGCATCATCCCCACCCCCAATTTCTGGCTGGACAAGGTGTATGCCGAGGGCGACAAGAAAATCGCCGTGCTGCGCAACGAATACACCGAAGCGCTGGAAGAACGGGCGGTGGATCAGGTGGTGATTGAAAACGGCATCCTGCCCAATGACAGCCTGTACTGGGACATGAAGGAGCAGTCGAAAAACCAGGGTCAGACCGACGTCCACACCCTGTTTGCCTCGCAGCCGCAGCCGTCCTTGTCGCAGCCGCTGGCGGCGGGCGAGTTTTTGCTGTTCCGCGTGGGTGACTGCATTTCCATGCACAACATCCACGGTGCCATCTACGACGCCCTGCGTCTGGTGAAGGATTTCTGACATGAGCTTCTCCCTTGCCCATGCCCTGACCGGACTGTTCTGGCTGGGTGCTCTCCTGCTGCTGGGTGGCCTGGCCAGACGCGCCAGCCTGTGGCAGCAGGGGCGCAGCGCCAGCGTGTCCTGGCTTGGCCTGTTTGCCATGCCCAAGCGCTATTTTGTCGATATCCACCACGTGGTGGCGCGCGAGCCCGCCGTGGCCCGCGCCCACGTGGCGGCCGCCGGTGGCGGCGTGGCCATCCTGCTGCTGTCGGCGCTCAACTACGGCCTGATGCTGTACCAGGGCTGGCTGGATGTACTGCTGGTGCTGATGGCGGCGGTGATGCTGCTGGGCGCGCGCATGATGCAGGCGCGTCGCCTGCAAGCGCCGCCACGTCTGTCGCAAGGCCGCTGGCAAGTGCTGCCCGCCCGTCTGCGCCTGTTTGCGCTGGGCAGTCTGCTGGCCGCCGGTTTGCTGTTTGCCGGTCCGCAGCTGGGCATGGCCGGGCAGCTGATTGCGGTGGTGGCGCTGCTGATGCTGGCGCTGGGCGGTGCCGAACTGGCACTGGGCATTGGCCTCGGTTGGCCGATGAAACATGCGGTGGCCGGTTTGCTGCATCTGGCCTTTCACCCGCGTGCCGAACGCTTTGCCGGTAAATCCTCCGACCTCAAGCCGCTGAATCTGGCCGCTGGCGAGCTGGGCGTGGCCAAGGTGGAGGACTTTGCCTGGAACCGCCTGCTGTCCTTTGATGCCTGTGTGCAGTGCGGCAAGTGCGAGGCCGCCTGTCCGGCCTATGCTGCCGGTCAGCCGCTCAACCCGAAAAAGCTGATCCAGGACATGGTGGCGGCGCAAAGCCGTGGCACCGACCCGGCCTATGCTGGCAAACCGCATCCGGGCCGTGAGTCCGCCGTAGTGGTGAAGCCGGGCGAGGACATCGTCGGCAGCGTGCTGGCGGCGGAGACGCTGTGGTCCTGCACCACCTGCCGCGCTTGTGTGGAAAACTGCCCGATGCTGATCGAGCATGTGGACACCGTGGTGAGCCTGCGTCGTCACGTCACCCTCAGCCGTGGCGAAGTGCCGGGCAAGGGCAGCGAGGCGCTGGCCAATCTGCGCAATACCGACACCGTGGGCGGCTACCCGCTGGCGGTGCGTTACCACTGGGCGATTGATCTGGACCTGCCGGTATTGCAGCCGGGCGAACAAACCGAATGGCTGCTGCTGGCGGGTGAGGGCGCATTCGACATGCGTTACCAGCGTGCGCTGCGCGCCCTGGTGAAAGTGCTGAAAGCTGCTGGCGTGAAAGTGGCGGTACTGGGCGCAGCCGAGCGCGACTGCGGCGACGTGGCGCGCCGTCTGGGCGACGAAGCCGGTTTCCAGCGGCTGGCCCAGGCCAATATCGCCACGCTGGCGCAATACCGTTTTGAGCGCATCGTCACGCCGGACCCGCATGTATTCCACTGCCTGGCCAATGAATACCCGGCCTTCGGTGGCCAGTTTGAGGTATGGCACCACAGCAAGCTGCTGGAACACCTGCTGGCACGGCGTGCCATTCCGCTGAAGGCCGATGCCACGCCGCTGCCTGCGCTGACCTTCCACGACCCCTGCTATCTGGGCCGTTACAACGATGGCTTCAATGCGCCGCGCAATGTGCTGAAGGGCATTGGCATCAAAGTTGTCGATATGCAGCGCTCTGGCCGCGACGCCCGCTGCTGCGGCTGGGGTGGTGGCGCGGCCTTTACCGATATTCCCGGTCAGCGTCGTATTCCCGACATGCGCATGGACGACATCCGTGAAACCGGCACCGGCCGGGTAGCGGTGGCCTGCCCCAATTGTACGGCCATGCTGGAAGGCGTGGTGGGTGAGCGGGCCGATGTGATCGAACTGGCCGAACTGGTGGCCGAACGCCTGGCCTGAGGCGGGCCGGGGCCGAAGCACAGGCTTCGCCCCGTCCGCTGCTGCTTACAAGGAGAAAGTGATGGATTTTTCTACCCAGGCCATTCCGCGCATTGACCCGCGTCGCCCGTGGGTGCTGGGGCCCAGCGGCCTCAAGCGCATTGTGCTGGGCGATGACAGCGGCAGCCGCGATGCCGCCATGCTGGCCCACGGCCCGGCCCACAAGCCGCTGCGCAGTAACGGGCCGTTCAGCCAGCGCCTGCTGGTGGTGGCCCATGCCGAACGTGGCCAGTTGGATGATGCGGCGCGCGAAGCCATTGCCGCCGCCGCCATTCTGGCGGGCAAGGATGGCGAAGTGCTGGCCTTGCTGTACGGCATGGAAGGCGCTGCGCCGGAAGCGCTGGCCGAACTGGCAGTGGACCGCGCGCTGACCATGGCCGACCCCGGCTACGCACCGGAACAAAAACTGGCCCTGCTGCAACAACTGTTGCAGCAGGAAGGCCCGCACACGGTGCTGTTTGCCGACCGTGGCGAGGACGCCGACCTGGGCCGCCGCTTTGCCTGTCGCGCCCGGCTGTCGGTGGTGACCGATGTGGTGGAAATCGCCGCCGATGGCGTACGCCGCCGCCAGCCCGGTGCCGGTTTCAGCCTGCGCGAACGCGCACAAGTGCTGTTGCTGGCGCGTGGTGTGGCCGAAGCCAAACTGCCCTTTGTCGGCAAGGGCGAACCGCTGCAAACCGCTGCCCTGCCTTCCATCCGCGAGCAGGTGCAGGACCTGGGCAGTGCCGCCAGTCCGGCTTCCGAGCTGGCGCTGGAAGAGGCCGATCTGATTGTCTCGGCTGGTAATGGCGTCAGCAATGTGCCGGGCTTTCTTGCGCTGGCCGAGGCATTGGGCGCTGCGGTGGGGGCTTCCCGCGTGGCGGTGGACGATGGCCGCTTTACCCGCGACAAGCAGGTGGGCGCCACCGGCAAAACAGTACAGGCCAGTGCTTATATCGCGCTGGGCATTTCCGGTGCGGTACAGCATCTGCAGGGCATCAAGTCCTGCCGCCATGTGATTGCGGTGAATCTGGATGCCGCCGCGCCGATGATCAAACGGGCCGACCTCAGCATCATCGACGACTGTCAGTCCTTCATCAGTGCGTTTGAACAACTGGTGCGGCGCGAGCGTAAGGAGAAGCAGCAATGAAAATAGCCGTTCTGGTCACCCCCGCCGTCCATCCGGTCAGTGGCCGTCCCTGTGCCGGTGAGGCCGATCTGGCCGCCCTGGCCTTGGCGCAGCGCCTGCCCGGTCAGCTGCAAGTCTGGTATGCCGGTGCCGCCGACGATGCCGCGCTGGCCGATTATCTGGCACGCGGTGCTGACAATATCCACAGCCTGAGCCTGCGCCCGGACAGTGATGTGCTGTCTGCGCTGGGCACGGCCTTGCAGGGTGTGGACATGGTGTTGTGTGGCGCGCGTTCCGGTGGGGGTGATGGTTCCGGCCTGCTGCCTTACCAATTGGCCGAGCAACTGGGCGCAGCCTTGCTGCCGGATGTGCTGGATCTGTCCAAATCCGACCAGCAATGGCAGGCGGTGCAGGCGCTGCCCAAGGGCGTGCGGCGCAGCTTGCAGGCCAGCCTGCCGCTGGTGGCCAGTGTCAACCCGCGCGCGGCCGCCGCGCCGGGCTGGAGCTATGCCCGGCTGCAACAGGGCAAGATCAAGCGCAAAGCCGCCACTGGCGCGGCTTTGGCCCCGGTGGTGCTGGAACCTGCCCGTCGCGCACGCGCGCTGGTGGCCGCCAGCAAGGTCAGCGGTCATGCCCGTATGCAGGGGGCGATTGCCGGGGGCGATGGCAAGGCTGCCGGGGTGGTCGTAAAACAGGGTGATTCTGTCGAGAAAGCGCAAGTTGTGCTGGATTACCTCAGGCAACATCAGCTCGTCGATTTCTGACAACAACCCCGCAGCATCCGACCAGCACCCCACCCACCGGCTAGCAGGATGCCTGAGCAAAAACTTGTTTTGGAGATGAGTGAAATGCAAGAGAGCGCCATTAGCTTCCAGCCGGTACACAAACTGCGCGAGCTGGTTGCCCGCCGCCAGCCGGGGCATAGTCTGGAAGCCCCGTTTTACAATTCGCAGGAAGTGTTTGATGCCGACCTCAAATACATCTTCCAGCGCCATTGGCTCTACGTGGCGGTGGCGGCGGAGATCCCGGAGCCGGGCGACTACGTCACTGTGGAAATCGGCAAGGAACCCATTCTGATCCTGCGTGACGACGACATGCAGATCAAGGCTTTCCACAATGTCTGCCGCCACCGTGGCTCGCGCCTGTGCGCCGATGAAAAAGGCTCGGTGGGCAATCTGGTCTGTCCGTATCACCAGTGGACCTACAACCTGGCCGGCAAGCTGATTTTTGCCGACCACATGCCCGAAGGCTTCGACCTGACGCACCACAGCCTGAAGCCGGTGCATCTGAAGAATCTGGAAGGTCTGCTGTTTGTTTGCCTGGCCGATGAGCCGCCCGCCGACATCGACCAGATGCTGGAACAGATGGGCCCCTATATCGCCCCGCACCAGATTGAAAACACCAAGGTTGCCGCCCAGATCGACATCATCGAGGCGGGCAACTGGAAGCTGACGATGGAAAACAACCGTGAGTGCTATCACTGCACCGGCAACCATCCCGAGCTCACCATCTCGCTGTATGCCTACAGCTATGGCTTTGCCCCCAAGGCGGAACTGGCGGCGGGCCTGGCCAATTACGAAAACATCGTCAAAGACAGCCATGCGCGCTGGGAGTCCTGTGGCCTGCCGTCGGCGGAAATCGAAAAGCTGTCCGACGTATCGGGCTTTCGTACCATGCGTATGCCGCTGGACCGCAAGGGCCAGTCGCAAACCATGGACACCGGCGCAGCCTGTAAAAAGCTGCTGGGCGACATCAAGGATGCCGATTCGGGTGGCCTGTCCTTCTGGACTCAGCCCAACTCCTGGCACCATTTCATGGCCGACCACATCGTCACCTTCACCGTCTTGCCGCTAAGCCCGGACACCACGCTGGTACGCACCAAGTGGCTGGTGCACAAAGACGCGGTGGAAGGCGTGGATTACGACGTAGCCAACCTCACCCACGTGTGGAACGCCACCAACGGTCAGGACCGCCATCTGGTGGAAGAGTCGCAGGTGGGGGTGAATAGCTCCTCCTACCGTCCTGGCCCGTACTCGCCGTATACCGAAGAACTGGTGGAAAAATTCACCAGCTGGTATGTCGGCCGCCTGGAAGCGGGGCTGGAGCAGGGTTGATCCGGTTTTCAGCTTAGTAAAACGTAGTAAACGGCAGGCTGCCTGGCGCAGCCTGCCACTTATAGACGCGTTAACAAAACCGTGTAGAGAACCCGAGCCAAGGCGCGCCGTTGCAGACAGTACATGAAGTACGGCAAGGCAGCGCAACGCTTGCGCGGGGTTTTGTTATAGGGTCTTACAGCAACAGCCCGCCAACGGGCGATCAGCCAGCCAGCAAAGGAATCGCCATGAGCAGCGCCAGCACACATCCGCATATCCACCCCCAAGCGGACACCCACCCCCAGCCCGCCGATCTGCCGTGGTGGCAGCCGGGTGAAGACAGCACGCTGGAGTGCGTGCAGGTGCGTGAGGAAACCCACGACGTCAAAACCTTTGTGTTCCGTGCCGATCCGCCGCGCCGTTTTCATTACCAGCCCGGCCAGTTCATCACGCTGGAACTGGACATCGGTGGTGAGAGCGTCAACCGCTGCTATACCCTGTCCTCCAGCCCCACCCGGCCAGACCGGGTCAGCATCACGGTCAAGCGCATTCCCGGCGGCGTGGTTTCCGGCTGGTTGCACGAGGTGCTTCGTCCCGGCATGCAGCTGAACGTGCTGGGGCCGTCCGGTGAATTTACCTATGTACGCCATGCCAGCACGCCGTATCTGTTCTTGTCCGCTGGCAGCGGCATCACGCCGTTGATGTCGATGAGCCGGGCGCTGACCGACCTGTCCAGCGGTGCTGATATCGTATTCGTGCATAGCGCGCGCTCGCCGCGCGACATCATTTTCCGCAAGGAACTGGCGCAGCTGGCCAGCAGCCATCCCACCTTCAGTCAGGCGATTGTCTGTGAAAACCGTCAGGGCGAGCCGGAATGGCCGGGTTTTACCGGCCGACTGGACGCCTCGCGTCTGCTGCACATGGTGCCGGACTTGATGGCGCGCCAGGTGTTCTGCTGCGGCCCGGCCCCGTATATGGCCTCGGTGCGGCAAATGCTGCAGGACTGCGGCTTTGACATGCAGCACTACCACGAAGAAAGCTTCAATTTTGCCGAGCTGGCCGCCGCCGCGCCGGATGAGGCGGTGGACGAAATATCCGCCAGCTGCGAGGGCGGCGGTTTCAATGTGCACTTTGCCAAGATGGGTGACGATTTGTCGGTCGCACCGGGGCAAACCGTACTGGCCGCCGCGCTGGCCAAGGGCATGCGCCTGCCCGCCTCCTGCACCCGTGGGGTATGTGGCACCTGCAAGACCAAATTGCTGGAAGGCAAGGTGGACATGCAGCACGAAGGCGGTATCCGCCAGCGTGAAGTCGACCAGGGCTATTTTCTGCCTTGCTGCAGCAAACCGCTGAGCGATCTGGTGGTGGACCGCTGATTGTCCGAGCGCTGATTTCCCCTCGGCCTGCTTCCCCGGCAGGCTGCTCGTGTGGCTCCCTTGATGCCTGCTTGTCGTTTCGGCAACAGGCATTTTTCTTGCTTTATATCTTTTAAGTAGGGAAAAAGCCTGCGCTTATGCGATTGGTGCGCTGCATCAGGAAAATACACTGTATTAACAGAATGAGCTGATTGTTTATTGCTGTTTTTTTACGACAGCCATGAACGGTGCTCAGGCTGTCGCAAGGGGTGGCTAAAGGCCTGATTTTACTGAGGGGGATGAAGAATTGTCATTTTTCGACCGGATGTCGTTTCAAGACAGCTTGGCGTCGGAATGTAGTTATTTTCAATACCACTAACTCCCTATCGTAATCCTTGATTTACATTAAATATTCTTCGAAAGCGTTGGCGGTGAAACGGGTGGTTGTTGTTGCAGCGCAAGGTGCTGCCTGCCACGTCCGGACCGGTGGGCAACGGCCATGGGGAATAGATGACCGCAGTCTGCCAGCGATGCCTGGCACGCATGTTTAGATGTCCCGGAACAACGCACGTCGTATCTGGGTAGACCACAGTCCCGGCCCGGCAGCATGGCTGCCATGCCGGACACGATGGAAGACAGCCAGCCGCACCAGATTTCAGCACTGCCGGACAGCGCAGGGAATGAAGCAGGCGACAGGATTGGTCCAGCGTGCGATCGCTACGAAGGAGAAGAGACAATGCAGTCGGCCAAGATAGTGGTGAAGAACCTCTACAAGGTTTTTGGAGGCAAGTCCTCGGATGTCATGCGCATGCTGAAGTCTGGCACGCACAAAGATGAAGTCTTCAAGCAGACCGGCAGTGTGGTCGGCGTGAACGATGTGTCGTTTTCCGTGCAGGAGGGTGAAATCTTCGTATTGATGGGCCTGTCCGGTTCCGGCAAATCCACGCTGATCCGCCTGATCAACCGCCTGATGGACCCCACCGACGGCCAGATCATCCTGGATGGCCAGGACATCACCAAGCTCAATCACAAGCAACTGGTGGATTTGCGCCGCCGCGACATGAGCATGGTGTTTCAGAGCTTTGCCCTGATGCCACACCGCTCGGTGCTGGATAACGCGGCTTTCGGGCTGGAAATTTCCGGGGTAGACCGCAAGACCCGCGAAGCCCGTGGCATGGAAGTCCTGGAACAAGTGGGCCTGGCCCCGTTTGCCCACAAATATCCGCACGAACTGTCCGGTGGCATGCAGCAGCGTGTCGGCCTGGTGCGTGCGCTGGCGGTCAACCCCTCGCTGATGCTGATGGACGAAGCGTTCTCGGCGCTGGACCCGCTCAAGCGCTCGGAAATGCAGGACATCCTGCTTAAGCTGCAGCGCGAGCAGCGCCGCACCATTTTCTTTGTGTCGCACGATCTGGAAGAGGCGCTGCGCATCGGCACCCGCATCGCCATCATGGAAGGCGGACGGCTGGTACAGGTGGGTACGCCGCAGGAAATCATCGAAAACCCGGCGGACGACTACGTGCGCAACTTCTTCAAGAGCGTGGATACCTCGCGTTATCTGCAAGCCAAGGACCTGATCGAAGTGGCCAATCCGCCGCACTCGGGCCGCCCCGGCCTGCATGTGCCGCCGTCCTGCAGCCTGCCGGATGTGTTGCAGCAGTTGCTGGGCCAGACCGAACCCTTGCAGGTGCGTGACGATCAGGGCCAGTGCCTGGGCCTGATTACGCCCAGCAGCGTGCTGAGCAAGATCTCCCAGCACCGCCTGCAAAGCACCGCCACCAACTGAACCGGACAACTGGCAAACCGTGCCGTCCCTGGGCCGCCGTGTCGGGATGGTGCGTGAGCCGCACCGAAGGAGTACGCCGTCATGGCTGATATCAGCACGCAAGACATGTTGCCGATTGGCGACTGGGTCAACAAGGTCATTCATTTCATGCTGGACCACAACGCCGGGGCCTTTGACGCCATCGGCAACACCATCGACTGGTTTGCCACCATGGTGGAATTCCTGTTGCTGGGCATTCCGCCGCTGGCCATGGGCGCAATTTTTGCTTGTGTAGGTTTCTGGCGGCTGGGCTGGAAGTTTGCCCTGTTTGTCTGCGCCGCGCTGGGCTTGATCTGGGCCACCGGCTTTTGGGGGCAAACCATCGCCACGCTGGCGCTGACCCTGTCTGCCACCTGCGTCAGCCTGATGCTGGGGGTGCCGGTGGGCATCTGGTGTGCGCGCAACAAGCTGGTGGGCATGCTGGTGCGCCCGGTGCTGGATTTCATGCAAACCATGCCAGCCTTTGTTTACCTGATTCCGGCCGCCATGTTCTTTGGCCTGGGCCGGGTACCGGGGATTCTGGCCACCGTGGTGTTTGCCGTGCCACCTGCTGTGCGCCTCACCAGCCTGGGCATCCGCATGGTGAACAAGGAGCAGGTAGAGGCGGGCAACGCCTTTGGCTGTACCTCCTGGCAGCTGTTGTTCAAGGTGCAGCTGCCCATCGCGCTGCCATCCATCATGGCCGGGGTCAACCAGACCATCATGATGGCGCTGTCCATGGTGATCATTGCCTCCATGGTGGGGGCCGGTGGCCTGGGTAACGATGTACTGGCCAGTATCCAGCGGCTGGATGTGGGCCTGGGCTTTGAAAGCGGCCTGGCGGTGGTGCTCTTGGCCATCATTCTGGACCGCATTACCGAGAGTTTCGGCCACACGCCCACCACGCGTGCGGCAGAGCAGGGCAGTTAGACCCTGCAACAGCAAACAGGCCGGATGGCAAGCATCATCCGGCCGATGCAAGACAACACAAAACCATTCAACACACATCACCTACCGAGGTCACCATGGGTCCACAACAAATCGCTTCGTTGTCGCATATTGGTTTCCTGCTGCTGGACAAGTTCTCCATGATTGCGTTTTCCAATGCCGTGGAACCGCTGCGCATGGCCAACTATCTGTCACGCAAGAAGCTGTACCGCTGGAGCCTGCTGTCGGCCGATGGCCAACCGGTGGCCGCCAGCAACGGGCTGGAGCTATCGCCCATTACCGCCCCCGAAGCCCCGCAGCAATACGACATGCTGATTGTCTGTGGCGGCTGGCAGGTACGTGATGCTGTGGACGACAAGGTGTTGTCCATCATCCGCCGCTTTGCCGCCCAGGGCGTGCCGCTGGGGGCCATCTGTACCGGCACGTTTGCCTTGGCCAAGGCCGGGGTTCTCAATGGCTACCGCTGTGCCATCCACTGGGAAAACCTGCTGTCCATCAGCGAGGAATTCCCCAAGACCAAGTTCACCTCCGACCTGTTTGTACTGGATCGCGACCGCTTTACCTGTAGTGGCGGCACGGCGCCGCTGGATTTCATGTGTCACCTGATTCGCCACAAGGGCGGCAAGAGCCTGGCGGCGGATGTGTCCGAGCAGTTTATCGTTGACCGCCTGCGCGACAATGGCGACCGCCAGCACATCCCCTTGCTGGCGCGCATCGGCACCGGCCACGAAACCCTGGTGGATGCGGCGCTGTCGATGGAAAGCAATATCGAAAACCCGCGCTCGCTGGAAAACCTGGCCGACGAACTGGGCGTGTCGCTGCGCCATCTGGAGCGCCTGTTCAAGCGCTATCTGAATACCACCCCGGCGCAGTATTACCTGGACTTGCGCCTGCGCCGCGCGCGCGAATTGCTGCTGCAAACCAATATGAGCGTGATGGAAGTCACCGTAGCCTGTGGTTTTCTGTCCTCATCGCATTTCTCCAAATCCTATCGTGGCTTGTTCGGCTATCCGCCCAGCCGCGAGCGGCAGCAGTATCTGGTGGACTCTGCTGTCATCGCCTGAGCCTGGTGGCTGCCGGGCGGCAAAACCGGCAGCCGGCCATGGCGGCCAGTGCTGTTACTCCTTGCAGTGCTGGTTTTTTTTCTACGGCGCTTTCTTGCAAATCGCGGTCGTGCTGGCGCAAGTCCGGTTACGGCTTCATGGCACTCTTGCCATGTGTCAGATCCTGGTTATCCACACATTCATGGCTGTTCTGCCTGCGGCACGGCGCGGCAATCCTGTCGATGGCTTCATCAAAATATTTATACGGGAGTGGTGTAATGAAAATTCGCAAGCTGATGCTGGGTACGGTATTGCTGGCTGCCTGTGGCAGCGCGCTGGCCAATGACCCGGCGCAATGCCGCAATGTCCGTTTTGCCGATGTAGGCTGGACCGACATCGCCGCCACCACCGGCATGGCCAGCGTGGTGCTGGAAGGCCTGGGCTACAAGCCCACTACCACCATCGCCTCGGTGCCGATTACCTTTTCCGGCATCAAGAGCAAGCAGATCGACGTGTTTCTGGGTTACTGGAACCCGTCCATGACCCCGGTGATCGAGCCCTTCGTCAAGGCCGGCCAGATCAAGGTGCTGGACACCCCCAACCTGGTGGGTGCCAAGTACACGCTGGCGGTGCCGGACTATGTGGCAGCCGGTGGCCTGAAGGATTTCAAGGACATTGCCAAGTTCAAGGACAAGCTGGACGGCAAGATCTACGGCATCGAACCGGGTAATGACGGCAATTTGCTGATTGACGGCATGATCAAGAAAAACCAGTTCAATCTGGCTGGTTTCAAGATGGTGGAATCCAGCGAAGCCGGCATGCTGGCCGAAGTGGAACGCTCCATCCGTCAGAAAAAGTGGATTGTGTTCCTAGGCTGGGAACCGCACCCGATGAACGTGAAATACAAGATGGCCTACCTGACCGGCGGCGACGACGTGTTCGGCCCCAATCTGGGTGAGGCCAAGGTGTTTACCGCCATCAGCCCGGATTACGAAACCCGCTGTCCCAATGTGGGCAAGCTGCTGCATAACCTGCGCTTTACCACCTCCGTGGAAAACCGTGTGATGGGCCCGATCATGGACAAGGTGAAGCCGGAAATCGCCGCGCGTGACTATCTGAAAAAGAACCCGGACATCCTGAAAACCTGGCTGGCCGGTGTCACCACCCTGGATGGCAAGCCTGGCCTTGCCGCAGTGAACAAGGCACTGGGTCACTGATTTAATCGGTAGCGCACCTTTGAAAGCCCCGGCTCCGGTCGGGGCTTTTTGCTGGGGAGGCTGGTGTGCGGCCTATGGCAGCTCCGACCTTTGTTCTTATCATCCCGTTCGCCGCGCGGAAGCGGCATGTGAATCATCATTCGCGCGAGCGGATTTAACTTTTAAAATCAAAGGAAAAGGCAACTTCGCGGGTCTCGTCCCGCCGTCGAGGTACTTTACTTTTGCTTCGCCAAAAGAAAGTACCCAAAGAAAAGGCTACCCGCAGCGCGTCGAATTCCCGCCGCAGCCGCACCGCCCAAGGCGCGGCTGAACTCGCACCGTGCTAGCGTCACGGTGCTCAAACATGCAGCCGCTTAACACCTTGGGCGGCACGTCTGCGTCGGCTCGCGCTGACGGGAGCAGGTTTCGTTGGTACGGTCTTGCGATAACGGATCACTGTTTGGACCGTCACCAATACAGGTCAAGATTTTCTCCATGCCAACGTGCTAGCATGACTGGTATCGGCCAGGAGCGGACATGCATAACTTTCAACTACTCGGCAGCTGAATGGCCGGTATTTATCGAAGAGCTGCCATGAACGATAGCATCAGGCGCGCGCGGCAACGCACGTCGGCTGCATTTGATGTTAGATCGCGTCTAAGAGCCACGGGCCTTTGCGCTCCTACGGTTTTTGAATTTTGCTTTCTATGCAGAATGATAAATTAATTATTGGGGAAGGGTTTCCAAACATAGGGATTTTTGGAGAACTGGAATGTTTCAATTATGTTAATGCGACTTTTCTCAAGGACTAAAAATGTTTGCCCATGACTCGGCTTGGTTCCTTCATAGGTAACGATGGCGAGTATCCCAACTTTTCTAAGCTCGTCTGCGGCCGGTTTGTCGCCGAGTTTGTTTCTGAGGGTCTGGTAGATTACATGTGCATCAAATGCGCTTTCAATTTTTTGGAAGATTTTGCTGATGCGCAATTTGGTGCATTGATTCATTTTTGAAACGGGTACATCAAGGTGAAGGATTTCCTCTTCGGTCAGTTCTAGTTTCACCTCATAAAGATATCCGGCACCATCGCGGAAGTTAATATATTCTGAAAAATATTCACCACCTTTTCTATGTTCTGCAAAATAAAATCCCCAGCCTAATGAATCACCCTCGCCGGATTTTATTTCATTTTCAGAGAATTCTGTAAAATAAGATCTTCCACCATGCCATGCATGCACTGTTTATCCTCTTTTAAGTCCGTGGCAATGCTATGAATTTTCTCGGTGTTTAACGCATAGAGTCAGGTGCGCGCGGCAACGCGCGTCACCTGCATTTAAATGTTAGGCCGCGCCCAAGAATCACAGGCCTTTTATCCTAATTTTGTGTTAGCGTTTTTTGCTAAGTGCAATAGATTTTAATTCAACAGAAACTGTGTCGCCAAAGCTTGATGCATATGCATGACAAACTTCAGTCCACTGGTCGTTTTTAAAGAAAGACAGAATGATTAATTTTAACCTCTGATAGGAAATATGTAATTTATCATCAAACTCTCTCTCAAATTCATGCCAATTTATTTTTTCTGATTTTTGGAGTTTTTCGTCAAATTTCTCAAAAATATCATGAGCTAAGTCTAGATTTTCCTCAGACCAGTTGAAACTTACAACTAAAGATGCAATTGGATTCTCGTTAAAGTCAATGGATTCGGCAAGAAGTTTTACATGAAACTCAAGTTTGCTAAGCCGGTTCGCAATATTTTCCATTATGCTTTCCCATCAAGTTTGAATACTTTTGAATTGACCTCGGAGAGGACTTCCTGAATCAAGGACTGTGCCTGGAACGGATCAACCGGAGGTGTTGATTTTTTAATTTCGTAGGATTTTAGAAGATTTTGAGCATCTACGACCTTTTGTCGAATAACAGAATTATTACCGTTGAGAACATGTGAGCTGAGCACGTGATCGAAGTGCGGCCAAATCCTTTCTAAGGCCTCATTGATTCTAAAGCCGCGTGGAATATTAGTGAGATCACGGGGAAGTTTTCGCACTTCTTCCTGGCATCTATATAGTGATTCTGTGACCCGCATGAGTGAAACCTTCTCTACGTCAACCTTTATCTGGTCTGAGTAATTTTTCGCTTTCTTTGCCTGCTCTAGAGTAAATATGGCACCCCCAATGGTTATGATGGCACCGCAAATTGTAATTATACTATCTGGTGTCAAGATATTTCCTTTGTGAACGCTAAATCTGGTGATACACCGAGAAAGTGCTGTCGTCTAACAGTGTTTATACGGACCGCGACGTCCGAATAAAAATTGATATTGCGACCAGCCATTATTATATCCAAACAGCATGTTTTTCAAGCGATTTTACATGCCCATGTCCGTATAACAACCCTCAACTTCCCTGGCGTCATTGCCATTCCTGGCCCGCTCGGTCACTAGCTCACTCGATAGCAGCAGACGTAGCCGATTCATAGGAAGGAATCGCCTCCAAGCGGCAGCTTCGTTACTGAATGCGGTTGTTTCGTAGTTGTGAAAGTGAAGAGCCGCAGTGGGTCGTAAGCAGAAATCTATTTGGTAGCATCCGAAATCGTCTTATCTACTGAATTCCCCACCGCACCAACGCGCCAACCGGTCCCGTCAAGCATGCCGACGGGTGGCCGGGGCGAGGTCTTAAGCGCCTGCTTTGTTTGAGCGATTTGACGTTAGCAAATCGCGAGTTCAGGCGCGCCTCGCACCGGACGGGACCTGTCGGGCAGCCGCAGGCCATACGATGCGGCTAGCTTTTCCCGTAGTGGGGATCTTTGGCCAAGCAAAGATCCCTTTCCCGTCCGCTGCGCGGAAGCGGCAACACAAAACATCATTCGCACAGCGGATTCAAACCCCTTACCTGCACCACATGCCAGTGTTTCCGTGCCCCTCTACCCTTGCTGCTGCCAACAACGCTGATTAGCCTTACCCGGTTGCGCCACTAGGCGCAATCAGGTTTGGCGACCTGTATATCTAGTTGGTGAAATTGGAGATCAGCCCCATGACACAAAACTCACCATCAGCCATTCCCCCACCCCTTACCCTGTCCTACCTCGGCAAACTCATCCGCCTCCACATCCACCACCACACCTGCTGCCTGCACGGCGATGACATCCTCCAGCTATTCGGCCCACGCCTGCGCCATCGCCTGCAACACATCCTCCAACAACATCCCTGCTGTAAACACCCACCACACGACAGCCCGCCACAATATTGGCCGGAAAACACCCTGCAACAGGCCCTGCGCCAAATCCATCGCCCCGCTACACAACGGCTGTACCACTGGCTGAACCGCCAAATCCTCCCCGCGCTGCAACAACGGCCAAGCGACGCACCACGCCACGACCAGGCATTGGCAATGGCCGCCGAGGCCGGGCAGCAGATCAGCCATGCGGTATTACGTGCGGTACTGGAACAGGGACAAGGCTGGCAGCACGGCCATTGGCTGCTGAAACTGCATTTCACCCCCAACCACGCCAGCCGCCATGCCCATGGCCGACTGGTGGCGCTCAACAGTCAGGCCACGCCTTTGCAGGCATTGGCCCAGCACATTGCCGCGCCGGATGGTTTGCCCAGCAGCAATGCCGAGCTATTGCGACTGGCGGAAGCTTGCCATCAGCTATTGGCCAGACGGATGAACAAACAGGCGTGGCGGGTGGAGGCGGCAGAGGGCAGGGGACCAACGCCAAACTGAAACCGGGCAGCTGCAGGCCATGCTTGTTGGTGGCCTTCGCGGTGAAGGAGGGCTTGGCCACGCAAGCCCTCTTTCCCGTTCGCCGCGCGGAAGCGGCAATGCAAAACATCATCCGCGTGAGCGGATGCTTGTCCTTTGTGCATCAAGAAAACCATCGAAAAGCAAAGACAAAAACAACTTCGCGGGTCTCGCCCCGCCGTCGAGGTACTTTACTTTTGCTTCGCCAAAAGAAAGTTCCCAAAGAAAAGGCGACCCGCAGCGCGTCGAATTCCCGCCCCAGCCGCACCACTCAGGGCGCGGCCGGAACTTGCGGCGCGCTAACGTCGCGCCGCTTCGGACAGCCGACCGCTTAAAACCCTGAGCGGCACGCCTGTGTCGGCTCGCGCTGACGGGACTGGGCCAGCTCCGACAGAGGTTTTAATTAAAAGACAGGCCGGGTGACTTCAGGGGAAAGTGCGCAGAAATGGACGCAGCCCGAAACCATCAGAAACCACCGCACCGACGCCACCCTTGTCCCCATCAAGCATGCCGACGGGTGGCCGGGGCGAGGTATTAAGCGCCTGCCCTGTTTGAGCGATTTGACGTTAGCAAATCGCGAGTTCAGGCGCGCCTCGGCCCGGTCGGGCCCTGTCGGGCAGCCGCAGGCCATGCTTGCCGGGGTGGCCTGGGAGGTGAAGGAGGGCTTGGCCAGGCAAGCCCTCTTTCCCGCCTGCCGCGCGGAAGCGGCATGTAAAACATCATCCGCGTGAGCGGAGGCAAATAAGCACCGCACCGACGTCGCACCATTTCCCGTTCGCCGCGCAGAAGCTGCAATGAAAGCCTGCCCACCACCGGTTCTATACATAAAACCCCATGATTACACTGGTTTTTTTGTGTGGGTCAACCGTGGCAAACAGACGCTATCCACCGCAAAGTTGTCGTATTTGTTCAAGTTGCCCATCACCCACTCCCTTACCTTAAGGTGGGCCGCCAGCCATGGCTGGCGCAGGCTCCCCCCGGAGCGGGGCGCGCTCCGATGCAGTGGCAGTGAGGAGACAACAATGACGGGAAACCGCGGCGTAGTTTATGTAGGGCCAGGCAAGGTAGAAGTGCAGTCCATTCCCTTTCCCGAGCTGGTGTCCCCCCTGGGGCGCAAGCTGGGCCATGGGGTGATCCTGAAAGTACTCAGCACCAATATCTGTGGCTCGGACCAACACATGGTGCGTGGCCGCACCACCGCGCCTTCCGGCCTGGTGCTGGGGCATGAAATCACCGGCGAGGTGATCGAACTGGGCAGCGATGTGGAAACCCTGCAAAAGGGCGACATTGTATCGGTGCCGTTCAATGTGGCGTGCGGTCGTTGCCGCTGCTGCAAAGAACAGCACACCGGTGTGTGCCTGTCGGTGAACCCGTCCCGCGCTGGCGGAGCCTATGGCTATGTGGACATGGGCGGCTGGGTGGGCGGGCAGGCGGAATACGTGATGGTGCCGTATGCCGACTTCAACCTGCTGAAATTCCCCGACCGCGATCAAGCCATGGCCAAGATCCGCGACCTGACCTGCCTGTCCGACATTCTGCCCACCGGTTATCACGGTGCGGTATCGGCAGGTGTCGGCCCCGGCAGCACGGTGTATGTGGCTGGCGCAGGCCCGGTAGGGCTGGCCGCTGCGGCATCGGCCCGCTTGCTGGGCGCGGCAGTGGTGATTGTGGGGGATGTGAACCCGGCGCGGCTGGTGCATGCGCGGGCGGTGGGTTTTGAAACCGCCGATCTGTCGCAGGACGCCACGCTGGCCGAGCAGATTGCCGCCATTCTGGGTGTGCCGGAAGTGGATTGTGCGATTGATGCCGTCGGTTTCGAGGCGCGTGGTCATGGCCATGCCGGGTCGCAGCAGGAAGCCCCGGCCACCGTGCTCAATTCGCTGATGGAAGTCACCCGCGAAGCCGGGCGCATTGGTATTCCCGGCCTGTATGTGACCGACGACCCCGGTGCCAAGGACGAGGCCGCACGCCGTGGCAGCTTGTCGGTACGTCTGGGCCTGGGCTGGGCCAAATCCCACGCCTTCTTCACCGGCCAAACCCCGGTGATGAAGTACAACCGTGCGCTGATGCAGGCCATTTTGTGGGACCGCATCAATATCGCCGAAGTGGTGGGCGTGGAGCTGATTACCCTGGATCAGGCCCCGCAGGGTTATGCGGCTTTCGATGGCGGTGCACCGAAGAAATTCGTCATCGACCCACATCTGCAATTGCTCAGCGCGGCCTGACACCGGACTCACCATCACGGAGTATTTGCCCAAGCGGCAGCTAACGCTAATTGGGCATTGCAGTGCGCTGCCAGACGGCGCAATCTTGCCGTCTGGCAGTCAAACAGCCTGTTTTCAAGCAGGGCTCACGCGCAGGACCACACGCATGAACACACAACAACAAGAGACACTCCAGCAACTGCTGCAGCAATACCGGGACCTGCCCGGCGGCCTGCTGCCGTTGCTGCACGCCGTACAGGATGCACTGGGCCATATTCCGGCGGATGCCATCCCTGACATTGCCCGCCGCATGAACCAGAGTCAGGCCGAGGTGCATGGCGTCATCGGCTTCTATCACGATTTCCGCACCACCCCACCCGCCGCGCACAGCCTGCGCCTGTGCCGCGCCGAAGCCTGCCAGAGCATGGGTTCCGAGGCGCTGGCCGCCCAGCTGCGCACGCAACTGGGGGTGGACGATCACGGCCACACTGCCGACGGCCAGCTGGAGTTGCGCCCGGTGTACTGCCTGGGCGCCTGTGCCTGTGCCCCGGCCTTGCAGCTGGATGGCCAGTTGCACGCGCGCGTCACCCCGGAACAACTGACTGCCCTGTTGGCATCCTGTAGCAAGGAGGGTTCATGCTGACCCTGTATATCCCGATGGATTCGGTCGCCTGCGCCGTGGGCGCAGATGCCGTGGCGGCGGAGTTTACCGCTGAAGCGGCGCGCCGCAAGCTGGACATCAATATTGTGCGCACCAGCTCGCGCGGCCTGTTCTGGCTGGAGCCGCTGCTGGAAGTGGACACCCCGCAAGGCCGTGCCGGTTATCGCGAAGTCAGCCCGGATCAAGTCGCCAGCCTGCTGGATGTGGATCTGGCCGCCAATGGCGATCACCTGTTGTCAGTCGGTCTGGTGGAGCAACTGCCTTATCTGAAAACCCAGCAGCGCCTGCTGTTTGCCCGCGCTGGCATCACCAGCCCGCTGTCGCTGGAACATTATCTGGCCCATGGCGGTTATCAGGGGCTGGAGCACGCGGCGCGGCTGAGCCACGACGAAATCGTGGCCGAGGTGCTGGAATCCGGCCTGCGTGGCCGTGGCGGTGCGGCTTTCCCGGCGGGCATCAAGTGGCGCACCGTGCGTCAGGCCCAGGCCGAGCAGAAATACGTGGTATGCAATGCCGACGAGGGCGATTCCGGCAGCTTTGCCGACCGCATGCTGATGGAGGGCGACCCCTTCCTGCTGATTGAGGGCATGACCATTGCCGGGCTGGCGGTAGGTGCCAGCCGGGGCTACATCTATGTGCGTTCCGAATACGCCCCGGCCATTGCCGTGCTGCGTCAGGCGATTGATATTGCCCGCGCCCATGGCTATCTGGGTGAGGATGTGGCCCACGGCGGGCATGAATTTGAGATTGAAGTGCGCGAAGGTGCCGGGGCTTATATCTGCGGCGAGGAAACCTCGCTGTTGGAATCGGTAGAAGGCCGCCGTGGCACGGTTCGCGCCAAGCCGCCACTACCGGCTTTGCAAGGCCTGTTCGGCCAGCCCACTCTGGTGCACAACGTGCTGTCGCTGGCCTCGGTGCCGCTGATCATGTCGCGCGGGGCCAGCTGGTATCGCAATTTCGGCATGGGCCGTTCGCTGGGCACCATGGCTTTCCAGCTGGCAGGCAATGTACGGCGTGGCGGGCTGGTGGAGCGGGCGTTCGGTTTGACCTTGCGTGAGCTGGTGCACGACTACGGCGGCGGTACCGCCAGCGGCAAACCGGTAAAAGCCGTACAGCTGGGCGGCCCCTTGGGCGCGTGGATTCCACCGTCGCAGTTTGATACCCCGCTGGATTACGAAGCGCTGGCTGCCATTGGTGCCATGCTGGGCCACGGTGGCGCGGTGCTGTGCGATGACAGCTTGCACCTGGGGCAGATGGCACGCTTTGCCATGCAGTTCTGCGCCGAGGAATCCTGCGGCAAATGCACGCCCTGTCGCATCGGCTCCACCCGTGGGGTGGAAGTGATCGACCGCCTACTGGCCGCACCGGATAGCGCCGAGCGCCAGCGCCAGCGCGCGCTGCTGGATGATCTGTGCGACACCATGCAATACGGCTCTTTGTGCGCGCTGGGCGGCATGACGCCGTTCCCCGTGCAAAGTGCCATGCGTCATTTCCCGGCCGATTTCGGGCTGGAACCACAGGAGAAAGCACAATGAGCTGCCAATGCGGAGCAGGTGCATCCTGCAACAAGGACATGGGCACGCCGGCACGCGCCGGTGAGGCCAGCATCACCCTCACCATCGACGGCCAGAACATCAGCGTGCCGCCGGGTACTTCTGTCATGCACGCGGCGGCGCTGCTGGACACCGCCATTCCCAAGCTGTGCGCCACCGACAGCCTGGAGCCGTTTGGCTCCTGCCGCATGTGCATGGTGGAAATCGACGGCCATCGCGGCTATCCGGCTTCCTGTACCACCCCGGTATCGCCCGGCATGGTGGTGCGTACCCAAAGCGACAAGCTGGCCAAGCTGCGCCGGGGCGTGATGGAGCTGTATATCTCCGATCATCCGCTGGACTGCCTTACCTGTAGTGCCAATGGCAATTGCGAGCTGCAAACCGTTGCCGGGCAGGTGGGCCTGCGTGAAGTGCGCTATGGCATGGACGGGGCCAACCATCTGCAGGACAAGAAAGACGTTTCCAACCCGTATTTCGATTACGACCCGTCCAAGTGCATCGTGTGCAACCGCTGCGTGCGCGCCTGTGAAGAAACCCAGGGCACGTTTGCGCTGACCATTGCCGGGCGCGGTTTCGATTCCCGTGTCAGCCCGGCAGGCGGGGCGGATTTTCTTGGTTCGGAATGCGTGTCCTGCGGGGCCTGTGTACAGGCCTGCCCGACTGCCACGCTGATGGAAAAGAGCGTTATCCAGTGGGGCCAGCCGGAACGCAGCGTTATCACCACCTGCGCTTATTGCGGCGTGGGCTGCTCCTTCCGTGCCGAACTCAAGGGCAATCAGCTGGTGCGCATGGTGCCGGACAAAAACGGCCAGGCCAATCATGGCCACTCCTGCGTCAAGGGCCGTTTTGCCTGGGGCTATGCCACCCACCCGGACCGCATCACCAAGCCGATGATACGCAGCAGCATCGACGAGCCGTGGCAGGAAGTCAGCTGGGAAGTGGCGCTCAATCATGCTGCCAGCGAATTCCGCCGCATCCAGCAACAATATGGCCGCGACGCGGTGGGCGGCATCACCTCCAGCCGCTGCACCAATGAAGAAACCTATCTGGTGCAAAAGCTGGTGCGCGCCGCCTTTGGCAATAACAATGTCGACACCTGCGCCCGCGTCTGCCATTCGCCCACCGGTTATGGCCTGAAACAGACGCTGGGCGAATCCGCCGGTACCCAAAGCTTCGATTCGGTGATGCAGGCCGATGTGGTGCTGGTGATCGGCGCCAATCCCAGCGACGCTCACCCGGTGTTTGCCTCCCAGCTCAAGCGCCGCCTGCGCCAGGGCGCGCAGCTGATTGTCATCGACCCGCGCCGTATCGATCTGGTGGACGCCATCCACGCCCGCGCTGCCCACCATCTGGCGCTGCGCCCCGGCACCAATGTGGCCATGCTCAATGCGCTGGCCCATGTCATCGTCACCGAAGGGCTGCTGGACGAAAACTTTGTCGCCGCCCGTTGCGATAGCGAAGCTTTTGGCCACTGGCGGCATTTTGTCGCCCAGCCGGAACACGCACCGGAAGCCATGGCCGACGTATGTGGTGTAGCTGCGGATGACATCCGCGCCGCCGCCCGGCTGTATGCCAGTGCGGACAATGCCGCCATTTATTACGGCCTGGGCGTGACCGAACACAGCCAGGGCAGTACCTCGGTGATGGCGATTGCCAACCTGGCCATGGCCACCGGCAATATCGGCCGCGAAGGCGTGGGGGTGAACCCGCTGCGCGGTCAGAACAATGTGCAGGGCTCCTGCGATATGGGCAGCTTCCCGCACGAATTCCCCGGCTACCGCCATGTGTCGGACGACATGGTGCGCGCCGAATTTGAACAGGCCTGGGGCGTGTCGCTGCATAACGAACCCGGCCTGCGCATTCCCAATATGTTCGAAGCCGCACTGGATGGCAGCTTCAAGGCGCTGTACTGCCAGGGCGAGGACATCGCGCAGAGCGACCCCAATACCCAGCATGTCACCGCCGCGCTGTCGGCCATGGAATGCGTGGTGGTGCAGGATATTTTCCTCAACGAAACCGCCAAGTTTGCCCATGTGTTCTTGCCGGGCAGCTCCTTCCTGGAAAAGGACGGCACCTTCACCAATGCCGAGCGCCGCATCTCGCGCGTGCGCAAGGTGATGGATCCGCTGGGCGGCAAGGCCGACTGGGAAGTCACCGTGGCCCTGGCCCAGGCCTTGGGCTATGCGATGGACTACAGCCATCCGGCAGAAATCATGGACGAAATCGCCCGCCTGACGCCCACCTTCAACGGCGTCAGCTATGCCGCGCTGGACCGCCATGGCAGCCTGCAATGGCCATGCAATGCGGCAGCGCCGGATGGCACGGTCACCATGCATATTGGCGAATTCGTACGCGGCAAGGGCCGCTTCATGATTACCCGCTATGTGCCGACCGAAGAACGTGTCAACAGCCGCTTCCCGCTGTTGCTCACCACCGGGCGCATCCTCAGTCAGTACAATGTGGGCGCGCAAACCCGCCGCACCGACAACGTAGCCTGGCACGAGGAAGACCGGCTGGAAATCCACCCCGCCGATGCCGAAAACCGTGGCATTGTCGATGGCGACTGGGTGGGCGTGGCCAGCCGTGCCGGCCAGACCGTACTGCGCGCCAAGGTGAGCGAACGGGTGGCCGCCGGGGTGGTGTACACCACCTTCCACTTCCCGGAATCCGGGGCCAATGTCATCACCACGGATAATTCCGACTGGGCCACCAATTGCCCGGAATACAAGGTAACGGCAGTGGAAATCATCAAGGTCAACCAGCCGTCGGAATGGCAACAACGCTACCGCCATTTCAGTCGTCAGCAACAGGAGCTGCTGCGGCAAGGCCGTGGGGAGGAGGTGCAATGAACCCGTCACACCTGGTGAAGATGGCTAATCAGATCAGCGACTTTTTCAGCGCCGATTGCAGCGAGGAAGAAGCCGCCGCCGAAATCGCCAGCCATCTGCAACGTTTCTGGGCCCCGGCCATGCGTCAGCGGCTGGCGCAGGCGGTAGAGCAGGGCGAGGCGCAAGACTTGCGACCGGCGGCCTGCCTCGCCGTACGCAAGTTGGCATTGCCGACAGCACAACACTAAGCAATAAGGGATGCGCGACAGCATGCTGCGCATCCCGATCTTGTCCTGCCCGGCCACTCTTCCCCTCCGTGCTTTTGCACCAGCCTGCCCGCCAAGTAACAAAACTTGTCATTCCCCCGTGCTGCAGTATGCTGGGGGAACAGACTGCCCCTCACGCAGACAGCGATGAACTTTCATATTGTCTGCGTAAGCTAAGGCAGCACAGGACGGGACGCATGCCATCATTCAGTATTTTCAAGCCCTTCTCTTGCCCGTATTCGTGGCGTATCTGGCTGTTGGCACTGCTTTGCTTGCCAGGGCTGGCCCATGCGCAGGCGGGAGATCAGGTCATCCGTTACTACCCCGGCGGCAGTATTTACACCTACCGTTGGGACTTGCTCAAGCTGGCGCTGGATCATGTGGAGAAGCTGGATCATCACCACTACGAACTGGTGCCGCTGAGCGAAAAGGTTACGCAATGGCGTGCCGAACAGCTGCTGATCTCGGGCAAGGTGGATGTGCTGGCCTTTGCACCCAATAGCCAGCGGGAGCGACTGCTACAGCCGGTGCGCATGGACATCCTCAAGGGCATCATCGGCTACCGGGTGTTTTTTGTGCGCAAGGATGATCTGCCCATCTTCAAGGGCATGAATCCGCAGCAATTCCGTACCGGTGTCCGGCTGGGACTCAATAGCCAGTGGGCCGACTACCCCATCATGAAGAACAACGGCTACGAAGTGCTGGCATCCATCGGCTATGAAAGCCTGTTCGAGATGCTGGCCGCCGGTCGTTTCGATGCATTTCCGCGCGGGCTGAACGAGGTGGGCAGTGAAATGCGGGAGCAGTTGCCCCACTATCCCGGCCTGACGCTGGAAAAAACCAAGGCCATCTACTTTCCCTTTCCCGTGTATTTCTGGGTGAGCAAGGAAAACACGCCATTGGCCAAACGTGTACTACAGGGCCTTAAACTGGCCGAACGCGATGGCAGTTTCAAGGCGCTGTTTCTGCGGCATCACGCGGAAGCCATCCAGTTGTTGGCCGACAATGGCTGGCAAACCACGCAGATCGCCAATACCGAATTACCGCCCGGTAATGTCAAACCGGATACCAGCTGGTGGTGGAAGCGGCGCTGAGCAGCTTGGTAGTAATAGCCAAGTCTGTTAAATGTATTCTATAAAGTGGTTAATCTGCGCGGGATGTGTGTGTGGTCAACTACAGTACGCCATACATTATCAGGCAGAAGTAAAAAAATATTGATGTATTGGCAATGAATGGCAACCATAACAGCCACTTGTTTTTGATTTGTATGGGTCGCCATAACATTAACAAAGCCAGTCCTGCTGCGATGATGTCAAATATTGCCCAGCCATAATAAATGACTATCTCCAGGTATTTTTTGAAGTGGTAATATTGAGGCGGATAAGGAAATTGCTCGAAGAGTAGAAAGACCCTATGGTAGTCTGGTGTTTTGTCGAATGGTGATAGTATATTATACAGCCCGCCCACTGTGATAATAAGAAACAGATAAAGGCTGAGCAACAATTTTAATCCATGTAGCAGGCTAGCTTTAATGTTATATCTATTTTTGATCATGGCCTAATTCCGTTCTAACCGGCTGCGGTGGTAGTCTTGTCCATCGGGTAGGTGCTTGTAACGCACCTCCAGCAACATATCCTTCCCATAGCGCTGGAAATATTCTGCAAAACTGTCCATGTTATTGGTCAAATCAACACATCCCGCTGAGCCCGGAAATTCTCCGCCATGAATGGTAAAGCCATGACGGCCATGCACATTAGTATGTGTCTGAGGAATCAATGCTATTCGTTGTTCACCCCATGCTGTCCTACAGCCAGGCCATTTCCCCAGTTTCAACTGAAGCCAACCAGAAAAACAGATCAAGCGACTAAATGAGTCTGTTCCTTCCCAAGTATAAAACTCACTCTGTTTAAGCAGATAGGAGCCTTCAGGAATCGGCCCTTTATCTCTTAGGCTTTGAAACCTGGGCGACCAATAGCCTTCACGCCCAGAATACGCGGTCCATTTTTTTCTTGGCCGGCTTCTTGCCAAAACAGAGTTTCACCATCGAACAATAAGCTGGCCTGCCTGCGCTGCCATTCCCTGAAATGCTCCTCCACCTTCATCAGGTCAAACAGTTCCTGATCCGTGAAACGGTTAGTATCACCATGCAGTCTATGGCGGGCTTGCTCTCGCAGTGTTCTCATAAAGGAATGATCATTACGCAAGCGATACACGTCCATCGACAGCCTCCTGATTCATTCCATGAGTGATCATCAAAAGCAAAACACCGGCAAGTTGCCGGTGTTTGTCTGTATCAATCAGCGCTGCGGCATGACGTCGCGCGGGATAATGGCTCCGCTGTGGGCAATCACGGCTGCTGACAGGCGATGGGCAAAGGCTGCGGCCTGGGCGGGGGGATAGCCCAATACCCGGCTGGCCAGATAGCCGGCGGCAAACGAATCACCAGCTGCCGTGGTATCCACCACTTGTGGTACGGCAGTGGCCAGTACCTCTGCCCGCAAATCAGCACTGGCCAACAGGCATGGTTCACCGCCGCGCTTGATCACCACTTCCTTGCAGCCCAATGCCAGTGTGCGTTGGGCGACGGTTTCTGCATCTTCCTTGCCATACAGTGCTTGTTCATCGTCCAGCGTCAGCAGGGCGATATCGGCCAGGGCCAGGACGGTTTCATGTCCTGCACGCGCTTGTGCGGATGTCCAGAGCGAGGGGCGGAAGTTGTTGTCAAACCAGATTTTGCCGCCATCCTGGGCGAAGTCACGCAGGGCATCCAGCAGGCGTTGTCGCTCGCGGTCGTTGAACAGGGCCAGCGAAATTCCAGACAGGTAAACCGCCTGAAGCTGTGCGGTGTGCAGCAGGCTGGAAAAGTCGATGCCGGAAGCAAAGTAATGGCGCGCGGCACTGTCGTTGCGCCAGTACAGGAAGCTGCGCTCGCCATGGGCATCGGTTTCCACCATGTACAGACCGGGCAGTTTGCCTGGCAGGATGACGATGTGGCTGACATCCACACCTTCGGCTTGCCAGTCCGCCAGCAGCTGACGGCTGAGACTGTCCTGTCCCATGCCGGTCAGATAGCGCACCTGATGGGGGCTACCCGCCAACACGCGCGCCAGATAAATGGCAGTGTTCAGGGTATCGCCACCAAAGCGGCGTTGTAGCGGCTGACCGCTCAGTTCGATCATGCCTTCACCAAGGCAGGCAATATGCATGGTGCTGTCTTTCCTGTGAGGGGATGCATGGGCCGTTGTCATGCAGACAACGGCCGGCCGGAACCGGGTTTAGGGCTTCTTGTAGGCGATACAGTCTACTTCCACTTTGCAGTCAATCACCATGCTGGCCTGCACGCAGGCGCGGGCAGGCGGATGTTCGCCAAAATACTGCAGGAAGACCCGGTTAAAGGAGGCAAAGTCGCGCGTGTCATCCAGCCAAACGCCGCAGCGTACGACGTGCTCCGGGCCGTAACCGGCCTCCTTGAGGATGGCCATGACATTCTGCATGCACTGGTGTGACTGCGTGACGATGCCGCCTTCAATCACTTCGCCATTGATCATTGGTGTCTGGCCGGAGACATACAGCCAGCCGTCGGCGGCTTGCACTGCACGGGCAAAGGGCATGGTCTGGCCACCGGTACCACCGGCAATGCCATAGCGTTTCAGATCGCTCATGATGGGTTCTTTCTATGTTCAGGGGGTGGGAGAGCAGGGGAAGGTGGTGCGGATGTCGCGGGTACGCGGCAAAAAGCGTCCGGCACGTGCGCCAGTCGGGGCGGTGTGTTGCCAGCTGAGGGTGCCATTTACCCAAACTGCGACAATGCCCTGGGCCGCCTGGATGGGAGACTGGAAGCTGGCAGTGTCATGAACGGTGGCTGCATCAAACAGCACCAGATCGGCCCAGTAGCCGAGGCGGATCAGACCGCGCTCATCAATGGCAAAGCGACTGGCGGATAGCCCGGTCATCTTGTGAATGGCGGTTTCCAGGCTGAACAGCTGGCGTTCGCGGCAATAGTGGCCCAGCACGCGGGGAAATGCGCCCCACAATCTGGGGTGCGGCAGCGGGTCTTCCGGTAGACCATCCGAACCCACCATGGTGAGCGGGTGGCTGAGAATGCGTTCGACATCGGCAGGGTCCATGCCGTGATACACCGCGCCTGCCGGTTGCAGCTTGCGCGCAGCATCCAGCAGCGGCAGCTGCCATTGCGCGGCAATGGCCTGCAGGGTTTGGCCGGCCATTTCCGGGTGCGGGGTGGACCAGGTGATGAAAATCTCGAAGTCGCTGGTGACCTGTTTCAGGTCTAGCGTGGAGGAGCTGGCGGAGTAGGGGTAGCAATCACAGCCTACTTGTTGGCGTCCGGCTGCGGCCTCCAGTGAAGCCAGCAGTTGCGGGCTGCGTCCCCAGTTACCTTTGCCAGCGCATTTCATGTGCGACACGATGACCGGGCTGTTGGCATGGCGGCCTACTTGCCAGGCTTCTTCCATGGCATCCAGCACGGGTTCGAATTCGCTACGCAGATGGGTGGTGTAGATGCCGCCGAAGTTGGCGAGCTCGGCGGCCAGTTGTTCCACTTCGTGACTGTCCGCACTGAAGGCCGAGGCATAGGCCAGCCCGCTGCTCAGGCCCAGTGCACCATTTTGCAAGCTGTCGGCCAGTTGCGCGCGCATGGCGCTGATTTCATCTGCGCTGGCACTGCGGTCCAGCCGGTCCAGATGATTGCTGCGCAGGGCGGTATGCCCGATCAGCGCGGCCACGTTGACCGCCGGTTCGGCCTGTTCGACGGCTGCACGGTAGTCGGCAAAGCGGGGGTAGCGGAAGGCTTCACGCGGGCCGAGCAGATTCATCGGATCGGGTGGCTCACCCTTCAGGCTGACGGGCGATGCACTGATGCCACAGTTGCCGACAATGACGGTGGTGATGCCCTGGCTGAGCTTGGGCAGCATCTGCGGCTGGCGGATCACCATGGTGTCATCGTGGGTGTGGACGTCGATGAAGCCTGGTGCCAGGGTGAGGCCCTGGCCGTCAATTTCATGATCTGCTTGTACCTGATGGGCTTCGCCAATAAAGGCGATGCGCTGCTGGCGGATGCCGACATCAGCGATAAAGGCTGCTGCCCCGCTGCCATCAACAAGCGTGACCTGGCGAATCAGGGTATCCAGATGGTGCATGAGGATTCTCCGGAAGGCTCCCGGCTACATGCAGGCAAGCGCGTGCTGCCAAGCCGGGAGAACAGGGTGGTGAGTCTGGCTCAGAGCAGTTGGGCCAGTCCCAGCGTCAGGGCAAAGGCCACGACAGAAATCAGTGTTTCCAGCACGGTCCAGGTTTTCAGGGTCTGCACCACGGTCATGTTGAAATACTCTTTTACCAGCCAGAAGCCGCCATCGTTGACGTGGGACAGAATCAGCGAGCCGGCACCGGTGGCCAGCACCAGTAGTTCCGGATGCGGATAGCCGCTGGCCATGGCAATGGGGGCGACAATCCCGGCGGCGGTGGTCATCGCCACGGTGGCCGAGCCGGTAGCTACCCGCATCAGCACGGCCAGCAGCCAGCCCAGCAACAGGGGGGAGAGCTGGAATTCTGCCGACAGCGCAATGATTTCCTTGGTGACGCCGGTTTCAATCAGGATGCGGTTAAGACCACCACCGGCACCCACCAGCAAGGTGATGGCGGCGGTGGGGGCCAGGCATTCATTGGTGAATTTGAGAATGTCGTCACGGCTGAAGCCGCGAGCCAGACCCAGCGTCCAGAAGCTGACCAGGGTGGCGATCAGCAAGGCAATCACCGAGTTGCCGATGAATTGCAGCAGGCCGTTCATGGCACTGCCTTTTTCAGTCAGCACATTGGCCCAGCCGCCCAGCAACATCAGGAATACCGGCAGCAGGATAGTGAAAATGGTGATGCCAAAACCGGGTAGTTCACGCGGTGTGGCTTCGCGTTCGGTAAATTGGCTGGCAATCGGGTTTTCTGCTGGCAGATCAATGCGCGGGGCGATGAATTTGGCAAACAGCGGTCCGGCGATGATGGCCGTGGGCACGCCGACGATGATGGCGTAGAACACGGTTTTGCCAACCTGTGCACCATATTCGCCTACGGCCAGCATGGCAGCCGGGTGCGGTGGCTCCAGGCCGTGCACCACTGACAGCCCGGCCACCATGGGCAGGCCAACCAGCAGCATGGAGACGCCAGCACGCTTGGCTACGGTGAAGGCAATCGGAATCAGCAGGACAAAGCCCACTTCGAAAAACAGCGGCAGGCCGCAGACAAAGGCGATGCACACCATGGCCCAGTGGGCGTTCTTCTCGCCGAATTTGTCGATCAGCGTCAGGGCAATGCGTTCGGCACCGCCGGATTCGGCCATCATCTTGCCCAGCATGGTGCCCAATGCCACCACCAGCGCGATATGGCCCAGCGTTTTGCCTACCCCGGTTTCATAGGCGGCCATGATGTCTTTGGCTGGCATTTGCGCCGCCAGGGCCAGGCCGATGGAAACCACGGTCAGCACGATGAAGGGGTTGATGCGGTAACGGGCGATCAGCACTACCAGCGCGATGATGGCGATGGCGGCATACAGCAGCAACTGGCTGCCCAGGACTGGCGTCATGTACTTCTCCTTTTTGATGCGGGGCTATGCCGCCCCCGTGCATGGCAGGGGCGGTCGTGCGGGGGATTCAGAACAGGGTTTCCACTGCACCGGTAACATTCAAGGCGTCGTCCACCAGCAGCAGCTGGCGCCATTTGTCGAAGGTGAGGCAGGGATGGGATATCTCGAAAGCCAGCATGTCGCCCACTTGCAGGTCGGCATCGGTGGGAATGCGCATGAAGGCGTGCTGGTCCATCATGGTGCTGACAATCCAGTCGGCAGGAGCGGCCGAAGGCTGCTGGTCGCGTCCGGGACGGAAGTGCAGGGAAACCTGCGGCAAACCGGCATCAAAGGCGGCATCACGCTTACCCAATGCGATGATGGCGCGGCCATCCTCCGGCACGGACTGTACGTAAGCCCATAGTTGCAGTGCCGGTTGCAGGCTGCTGCCCATATCGCGGGCGATGGGGTTATTGCTGTGGATGCGCTGTTCGGCATGACGGTAGATGCCGACATCGTGGGTGAGGTAGCAGCCGGGACGGAGCAGGATATTGACCGGCTGTCCTGGATCGAAGCCGGAAAACGTGTCGGCCACCACGTCGTACCAGGCCGAGCCGGCCCCGGTGAGGATGATGTCTTCTTCGACAAACAGGCCGGCGGCTGCATGTACGCGGGTTCGGGCCAGCACGAATTGCAGGAAGGCGCGGATATCGGCCTCCTGCTGCAGCACGCCTTCATAAACTTCCACACCAATCAGGCTGAGTGATTGCGGCCAGCGGGCAATGGCGGCCAGCACGGCTTCTTCCTGTTGCGGGGAGCGGATGCCGGTGCGCCCGCCTTCCACACCGTATTCCAGCAGGATGCGCAGGCGTTGACCTGCCGCTGCAAAGTACTGGCCCAGTGCATCGACATTGGCGGCTGAATCCACAATGCAGCAGAAGCTGAAGCCGGGATCTGCCTGTTGCAGGCGGGAAATGATGGCCATATTTCCCTTGCCCACCAGTTGGTTGGCCAGCAGTACACGCCGTATACCGTGCATCCAGGCGGCCTGGACCTGTGGTGCGGTAGCCAGGGTAATGCCCCAGGCACCATGATCCAGTTGCAACTGGAACAGCGCCGGGCTCATGGTGGTTTTGCCATGCGGTGCCAGCTTTACACCGTAGCGCTGCATGAAATCCTGCATCCAGTGCAGATTGTGCTGGATGCGGCTCTGGCGCAGTACGGCGGCAGGCAGGCTGACCTCTTCGCGCAAGATGTTCCAGCCCAGGCTGGCAACATCCTGCAGGGAGCAGGAAGCGGGACTTTCGCCCAGTCCCTTGGTGGCCGTATTCAGTTGTGTTTCCCGGAGTGGATGCTCTGCCATGGGTGTGTTCTCCTCGCCATTGCTTTTAAAAAACACAGCGAGTGAGGCAATGCCCGGGGGGATGCTGGCACGGCTGGCCAGCATGCTGCTCGCTGTGGGTCTGTACCGGGTGCTGCATGATTGCGCACGGCAGGAGGGCAGACTTTCTAACAAGCAAGGTGGGCTGGCATCTGGCCAAAAGGATGTACCTTCTAGCCCTTCCCGACAGGTGAAACTGCGGTTTATCCACTCAGCTACGGTTTCCCGCAGGCATGAGTCATTGAAAAGACGGGATTTTTCCAGCGTGAATCAGGTGGCGATGGGCTGTGGCGATGCGACTGCTGGTGGAATACGAATGGCAGGTGCTGGCTGGCTGAGGCGTAAATGACGCATTGCGCAATACATTACGCCCTGTCGGGAAGGGCTATCGCAGGTGGATGCGATAGCCAACGGGGCAGGGCCAGCGGGATCAGCTGTTGATCAGGCTGGCAACCTTGGTGGTGATGATGTCGACCGCCGGGTCGTTGGCACCGTGCGGCAGAATGACATCCGCAAAGCGCTTGGTGGGTTCGATGAACTGGTTGTGCATGGGGCGCACGGTGGCCAGATAGTGTTCGATCACATGGTCGGCACTGCGGCCACGCTCGCGGATATCGCGTTGCAGACGGCGGATGAAGCGTACGTCCGGGTCGGTATCCACAAAGATTTTCAGCGACATCATGTCGCGCAGCGCGGCATCGTATAGCGGGAACAAGCCCTCAATCACGATGACGGGTGCCGGTTTCACCGTGATGGTTTCGGCGGCGCGGGTGTGATTGGTGAAGTCATACACTGGCATCTGGATGGCCCGTCCTGCCAGCAGGTCTTCGATGTGCTCAATCAGTAGTGGCCAGTCAAAGGCATGGGGATGATCGTAATTGGTGGCCAGGCGCTGTTCGAAGGTCAGATGGGCCTGATCCCGGTAGTAGTAGTCCTGCACGATAACGGCTGCCATGTCGGGGCCAATGGTTTCCAGTACCTTGGCGGTCACCGTGGTTTTGCCGCTGCCGCTGCCGCCGGCAACGCCAATGATGAACGGGGTGGTCATGCTGTAAACCTCTTGCTGCGCGAAGGCATGAAAAAACGCGCCATTCTAATGAGTTATGGCGCGTTGTTCCATCAGGAATGCGGCATTTTCGGCCTATTGTGCTTCAGCCTGGGCAGCGGCATGCCATTCTTGCATGGCCGGGAGCTGCCGCATGTGCCTGGCATAGTCAGCGGCTAGGCCTGGCAGGGCAATGTGGTAGCTGGCAAAGCGCCACACCACCGGGGCAAAAAAGGCATCGGCAATGGTGAACTGGCCAAACAGGAAGGGGCCATTTCCTTGGTATTGCTGACGCAGGTTGTCCCACAGGCTGGTGATGCGGTCGATGTCTGCCTGCGCGGCTGCGCTGGGGACAAAGCTGGCTTGGTTGCTGCATACATCCATCGGCAATTCGCTGCGCAATGCCTGAAAACCGCTATGCATCTCGGCCACGGCAGAGCGGGCGATGGCGCGGGTGGGGATGTCGTCCGGCCATAGTCCGGCAGCGGGGAAACAGTCAGCCAGGTATTCGCAGATGGCCAGGCTGTCGGCAACGTGCAGTTGCTGGTCGATCAGCAGTGGTACCTTACCCGCTGGATTACAAGCGAGAATGCGCGCCTTGCTGTCGCTGGCGGTGAGGTCGATGTGCTTTTCCTCGAAGGGCTCGTCCAGCATTTTCAGCACCAGCCAGGGGCGCAGCGACCAGGAAGACAGATTCTTGTTGCCGATGATCAGGGTAAACATGGTTCAGGCTCCATGACGATACCGCCTTGCACCGGCGGCAGAGTAGGGGGATGAGCCATCTTATAGCAGGCTGTCATGGGCAGCCAGCCTGGTGGGGGTAAGGAGTGGGGGGAGGATGAAGAAACCCGGCATGGCCGGGCTTTGCGATGCTATCGGCGGGTACTTGGCGCCGTTAACAAAATAGCGTAGCGCTCCCTGGAGCAAGGAGGCGCAACGCAGCAGCAGGGTTTTGGTGAGCGGTGCTTATTCTGCTTCGTCGATCCAGGCTTGCTGAATGGCTTCCAGCACGCGCTCGCCGCCACGGCTGTGGTCGTCGTTGAAATCGGGCAGGCTGACCACCCAGTTGTGCAGGTCGACAAAGCGCACGGTCTTGGGGTCGACATCGGGGTAGGTTTCCACCAGTTCGATGGCGATGTCGTTAACGTCGGTCCATTTCATCTTGTTCTCCTACGTGCGGTGCGACTGCATCCAGCCCGGTGAACGGGCGGATGATCAGGTTTTAATGGTGTTCGCGGGCGTGGTTGATGGTGTAGCGCGGAATCTCCACCACCAGGTCTTCCTCGCCAATCACCGCCTGGCAGGACAGGCGCGACTGGGATTCCAGCCCCCAGGCCTTGTCCAGCATGTCTTCTTCCAGCTCGTCTGCTTCGCTCAGCGAATCAAAGCCCTCGCGCACGATGCAGTGGCAGGTGGTGCAGGCACAGGACAGCTCGCAGGCGTGTTCGATTTCGATATCGTGTTCCAGCAGTACTTCACAGATGTTCTTGCCGGTTTCGGCGTCGTCGATCACTGCGCCTTCGGGGCAGAGGTCGGCGTGGGGCAGCACAATCAGGCGTGGCATGGGTTGTCCTTATAGCTCGGCAATGTTCTGGCCCTTGAGTGCGCGCTGGATGTTGCGGTCCATGCGGCGGGCGGCAAAGTCTTCGGTGGCCTTGTTCAGGCGGTGGGTGGCCTGGTTGACCTGCAGCGTGGTCTGGCTGGTGACGGCAGCTTGCAGTTGGTTCAGTACCAGGCGGATGGCGGCGGTTTCGTCGGCGGATAGCAGGTCGCCGTCAATCTGCAAGGCGGTGAGGGTGGCATCGCGCAGGCTGTCGGCATCGACAATGGCCTCACGCAGTTTGCGTGCCTCGATATCGTCCTGCACATGGGCCAGCGAGTCGCTCAGCATCTGGCTGATGGCGTCGTCGGACAGACCATACGACGGTTTTACCTCGATGCTGGCTTCCACGCCGCTGGTCATTTCGCGGGCAGATACCGCCAGCAGGCCGTCGGCATCCACCTGGAAGGTGATGCGGATGCGGGCGGCACCGGCCACCATCGGCGGAATGCCGCGCAGCACAAACTGCGCCAGGCTGCGACAGTCGGCCACCAGTTCGCGCTCACCTTGCAGCACGTGGATGGACATGGCGGTCTGGCCATCCTTGAAGGTGGTGAATTCCTGCGCACGCGCCACCGGGATGGTGCTGTTGCGCGGGATGATCTTTTCGGTCAGGCCACCCATGGTTTCAATGCCAAGGGATAGTGGAATCACGTCCAGTAGCAGCCATTCATCCTCGCCTTTGTTGCCAGCCAGCACATTGGCCTGGATGGCGGCACCGAGAGCAACCACCTTGTCCGGGTCCAGATTGGTCAGCGGCGGCTGGCCAAAGAAGTCGGCCACGGCTTTCTGGATATGCGGCATGCGGGTGGCACCGCCTACCATCACCACGCCCTTGACGTCGGCGGCGCTGATGTCGGCATCGCGCAGCGCCTTGCGTACCGGTAGCAGGGTTTTCTCCACCAGCGTTTTGGTGATCTGGCGGAAGGTGTCCTGGTCCAGCGTCAGGTCGATAGCGTGGCCATCGGACAGCAGGGCGGTGATGCGGGTGTCGTTGTGCTCGGTCAGCGCTTCCTTGGCTTCGCGGGCGCGGGTCAGCAGCAGGCGGGTATCCTGGGCCGACAGGCCGTGCAGATCGGCCTGTTCCAGAATCCAGCAATACACGCGGTGGTCGAAGTCGTCACCGCCCAGGGCGGAGTCGCCGCTGGTGGCCAGTACTTCAAACACGCCACGGGTGAGCTTGAGAATGGAAATGTCGAAAGTGCCACCGCCCAGGTCGTACACCACATACGTGCCTTCGGCACCGTTATCCAGGCCGTAGGCAATGGCGGCAGCGGTCGGTTCGTTCAACAGGCGCAGTACGGTAAGACCGGCCAGACGGGCGGCATCCTTGGTGGCCTGGCGTTGGGCATCGTCAAAATAGGCCGGTACGGTAATCACCGCGCCAGTCAACTCGCCGCCCAACGCGGCCTCGGCACGCTGCGCCAGCTGGCGCAGGATATCGGCGGAGACTTCAACCGGGCTTTTCACGCCAGCGGCGGTGTGCAGTTGCACCATGCCGGGGGCGTCGACAAAACGGTAGGGCAGGCTGCCGGCATCCTTGAGATCGGACAGGCCCCGGCCCATGAAACGCTTTACCGACGTAATGGTGTTGTGCGGGTCATGGTTCTGCTGGCGCTGGGCGTCGTGGCCCACCGTGGTGCTGCCGTCTTCCTGGTAGCGCACTACGGAGGGCAACAGGCTGCGACCGAATTCGTCGGCCAGCACGGTGGCAGAGCCGCTTCTTACTGTGGCCACCAGCGAATTGGTGGTGCCAAGGTCGATGCCTACTGCCAGGCGGTGCTGGTGTGGTGCGGCGGACAGGCCGGGTTCGGCAATTTGTAGTAGAGCCATGACGGAATCTTTATTGTTGTCGCGTGAGCGGTAACATCAGGTGCACAGGGATGGCGACCTAGCCCAGCAGGGTTTCGATGGCGTCGCCGATTTCCTGGTCGAGTTTTTCCAGAAAGCGCAATTTTCGCACCATCAGGGCGGCGGCGTCCAAATCTCCCGCTGCATCCAGTGCCGTGGCCAGCTCGGCCACCAGTGCGCGGTTTTCCTGACGCAAGCTGGCCGACAGGGCTTCCAGGGCTTCTACCTTGCCGGCATCGCGGGCTTCCTCAATGTTTTCGCGCCATTCCATCTGCGCCATCAGAAAATCCACCGGCATGCTGGTATTGGTTTCTTCCTGGGTGTCGCGGCCTTGCAGCGACAGCAGATAACGCGCCCGGCGCAGCGGCGATTTAAGCGTCTGGTAGGCTTCGTTGACGCGGGTGGCCTGCATCAGCGCCATGCGTTTTTCGGCATCGGGGCTACTGGCATAACGGTCGGGATGCACGGTAGCGGCTGCAGCACGCCAGGAGTGTTCAAGTTGCTGGCTATCCAGCACAAAGCGGCGCGGCAGGCCGAACAGCTGAAAGAAATCCTGGGAGAATTCGGTAGTCATGGCCTTGGGCTACGGGACTGCAGGGTGGCAACCGGGCCGCCGCTGGTGGCAGCCCGGCTCAGGGAACGACAGAGGGCGATCAGACGTTGAAGCTTTCGCCGCAACCACATTCGTTTTTCACGTTGGGGTTGTTGAACTTGAAGCCTTCGTTCAGCCCTTCCTTGGAGTAATCCAGTTCGGTGCCGTCCAGATAGGCCAGGCTCTTGGCATCGGTAAACACGGTTACGCCATTGCTTTCGAAGGTGATGTCGTCGTCGGTGGCGGCATCAACAAACTCCAGCTTGTAGGCCATGCCGGAGCAACCGGAGGTTTTCACCCCCAGGCGGATGCCCAGGCCCTTGCCGCGTTTGGCAATGAACTGGCTGACGTGATTGGCTGCACTTGCCGAAAGGGTGATGGCCATGTCTGCGCTCCTTACTTGCCGTGTTTTTGCTTGTAGTCGCTCACTGCGGCCTTGATGGCGTCTTCGGCCAGGATGGAGCAGTGGATCTTCACCGGCGGCAACGCCAGTTCTTCGGCAATGGCAGTGTTCTTGATCGCCATCGCTTCATCCAGCGATTTGCCCTTGACCCATTCGGTTACCAGGGAAGACGAGGCAATGGCGGAACCACAGCCGTAAGTCTTGAATTTGGCATCTTCAATCACACCGTCGGCGTTTACCTTGATCTGCAGCTTCATTACGTCGCCACAGGCCGGTGCACCCACCATGCCGGTGCCTACCGTGTCATCACCCTTTTCGAAGGAACCCACGTTGCGCGGGTTTTCGTAGTGATCCATCAACTTGTCGCTGTATGCCATGGTTCTCTCTCCTGCTGGCGGAAGCGCGGCTGTCTTGAGCCGATCGCTCCCGCAAAATCATTGATAGTTCAGTGAGCGGCCCACTGTACCGAATTCAGGTCTACGCCTTCCTTGAACATTTCCCACAGCGGGGACAGTTCGCGCAATTTGCCGATTTTATCTTTCAACAGCGCAATGGCGAAGTCGATTTCAGCTTCGGTGGTGAAGCGGCCCAGGGTAAAGCGGATGGAGCTGTGGGCCATTTCGTCGTTGCGGCCCAGGGCGCGCAGCACGTAAGAGGGCTCCAGCGAGGCCGAGGTACAGGCCGAACCGCTGGAAACCGCCAGGTCCTTGATGGCCATGATCAGGCTTTCACCTTCAACAAAGTTGAAGCTGACATTCAGGTTGTGCGGTACGCGCTGGTCGATGTCGCCGTTGATGTACACCTCTTCCATGTCCTTGATGCCGTTCCACAGGCGGTCGCGCAGCATGCGGATGCGCTCGCTCTCGCTATCCATTTCTTCGCGTGCCAGGCGGAAGGCTTCGCCCATGCCGACAATCTGGTGCGTCGGCAGGGTGCCGGAGCGGAAACCGCGCTCATGGCCACCGCCGTGCATCTGGGCTTCCAGGCGTACACGCGGCTTGCGGCGGATGTACAGCGCGCCAATACCCTTGGGGCCGTAGGCCTTGTGGGCGGACAGGCTCATCAGGTCCACCTTCAGCACATTCATGTCCATCTTCACCTTGCCCGGCGCCTGGGTGGCGTCGACATGGAAGATGATGCCTTTTTCGCGGCAGATTTCACCGATTTGCGGAATGTCCTGGATCACGCCGATTTCATTGTTGACGTACATCACCGACACCAGGATGGTGTCCGGGCGGATGGCGGCCTTGAATTCTTCAATGTCGATCAGGCCGTTTTCCTGCACCCCCAGATAAGTTACTTCAAAGCCCTGGCGTTCCAGCTCGCGACAGGTATCCAGCACCGCCTTGTGCTCGGTCTTGACGGTGATGATGTGCTTGCCCTTGCTCTTGTAGAACTGGGCGGCACCCTTGATGGCCAGGTTGTCGGACTCGGTGGCACCGGAGGTCCAGACAATTTCCTTCGGGTCGGCATTCAAAAGCTTGGCCACTTCTGCCCGCGCATTCTCTACCGCCTCTTCTGCCGTCCAGCCAAAGCTGTGGCTACGCGATGCCGGGTTGCCGAATTGCTCGGTCAGATAGGGAATCATCTTGGCGGCAACACGGGGATCAACCGGGGTAGTGGCTGAATAGTCGAGGTAGATGGGAAGCTTGAGCTGACTCATTATCAATTCTCCGGGGATGCGGTGCGCTTACAGTGCGCTGGAGGCGGAGGCAGTCGCACGGGGGCTGCTTTCGCGCTTGTCCTGCATTACATTGTTTTCTTTGGACGCGGTTTCCTTGGCGCGCTGCTTTTCAACCAAGCTGCCCAGGGTAACCTTGGCAAGATAGTCGAAGATGGTGGCGTTCAGGTTGGTCCACAAGTCGTGGGTCATGCAGCGGTGGTTGTCATGACAGTTTTCGCGACCGCCACACTGGGTGGCATCAACCGGCTCGTCTACGGCGGCAATGATGTCTGCCACGGAGATTTCGGACGGGATACGGGCCAGGGTGTAGCCGCCGCCTGGGCCGCGCACGCTGTCTACCAGTTCGGAACGGCGCAGTTTGCCGAACAGCTGTTCCAGATAAGAAAGGGAAATGCTCTGGCGCTCGCTGATGCCAGCCAGGGTCACCGGGCCATTGGCTTCGCGCATGGCCAGATCCAGCATGGCGGTTACCGCAAAGCGGCCTTTGGTGGTGAGACGCATGATCTTGAACTCCGATGGGTGGTTGGGATGATTATACCCAATTCCCGACTAAATTTGTCAACTATTAACAGCAGGGGGTCGACAAGTCTGCTCGCTGCCCCGGATTGACCTGCGGCGTGGGGCTGGCAAATGGCAGCAAAGTTGAGCATTTTACTAGGTTTATCAGTGGTCGGGGGGTTTAATTACAGGACAAAACCGGGCTTGGTGTATGATTCAAGCAAACGCCCGTTTACATGGGTGCCATCACAGGTGCCGCCTGTTGCATGCAAGGATTGTGTTATCCGGCCTGGCCGGATGTGGCAGCCTGCCAGCAGCGGTGTCTTTGTCAGAGAGAGACAGGGAAAATGAAGAAAGTGGTCATCAGCGGGTCCGGTTTGTTTACGCCGCCGCATGCAGTCAGCAATGAAGAGCTGGTCGTTGCCTTCAATCAGTATGTTGCTGGCTGGAATGCGCAGCACGCTGCCGACATTGCCGCCGGCACGGTGACGGCGCTGGCGGAATCCAGCGCCGAATTCATCGAGAAGGCATCCGGTATCAAGCAGCGTTTTCTGATGAATAAGGACGGTGTGCTCGATCCGACACGCATGACGCCTTATCTGCCGGAACGCAGCAATGACGAATTGTCCATCCAGGCCGAAATGGGCGTGGCTGCTGCGACTGCTGCACTGGCACAGGCGGGCAGGACCGCAGCTGATATCGACATGGTGCTGGTGGCTTGCTCCAATATGCAGCGTCCCTATCCGGCGGTGTCCATTGAAATCCAACAAGCGCTGGGCGTGCAGGGCTATGCCTTCGATATGAATGTGGCCTGCTCATCTGCCACCTTTGGCATCCAGACTGCGGTGAATGCCATCCAGAGCGGCCAGGCGCGCGCCGTGCTGGTGATCAGCCCGGAAATCTGCTCGGCTCACCTTAACTTCCGCGACCGCGACAGCCATTTCATTTTTGGTGATACTTGCACCGCACTGGTGCTGGAAGCTGCCGAGTCGGCCATCTCGTCCGAGCAGTTCGAGATTCTGGGTACCCGTCTGGCCACGGTGTTTTCCAACAATATCCGTAACAACTTCGGCTTCCTCAATCGCTGTGACGCGCAGGGGATTGGCCAGGTCGACAAATTGTTTGTGCAGCAGGGCCGCAAGGTGTTCAAGGAAGTGTGTCCGATGGTGGGCGAACATATCGTGCAGCATCTGGAGCAACTGGGCATCCTGCCGCAACAAGTGGGCCGCTTCTGGCTGCATCAGGCCAATCTGGCGATGAATCAGCTGATTGCCCGCCGCGTGCTGGGCCGTGATGCCAGCGAGCAGGAAGCCCCGGTGATTCTCGATCGTTACGCCAATACCAGCTCGGCTGGCTCGATCATTGCTTTCCATCTGTGCCGCGATCGCCTGGAACAAGGCGATATCGGTGTTATTTGTTCGTTTGGCGCCGGTTACTCGGTTGGCAGTGTTGTGGTGAAAAAGTGCTAGTTTTCTGCTGACAACTGCTGTGTATGCGCAATAAATGATCAGAAATGAGAGGGGGGTGCTTGTCAAACTGCCCCTCTCTGCATAATGTATCCGACCAAAGCTGCCCACAAGGCGCTTCAGAAGATCGGACACTCGATAAAAATCACGAAGTCTGTACAAAGGAAAAGGAAAGAACTCATGCAAGCTGCAAAGAAAATGCTGCTGGCCGCCGGCCTGATCGCCTCGGCCTCGATGGCTGCACAAGCTGCAGGAACGCTCGTATATTGCTCTGAGGGTAGCCCGGCCGGTTTCGATCCGGGTCAGTACACTACCGGCACCGACTTTGATGCCTCTGCCGAAACCGTATTCAACCGTCTGGTGCAATTCCAGCGCGGTGGTACCAAAGTGGTGCCGGCGTTGGCCGAAAAATGGGACGTGGCCGCCGATGGCCTGTCCTACACCTTCCATCTGCGCAAGGGTGTGAAGATCCAGACCACGGATTACTTCAAGCCGACGCGGGATTTCAATGCGGACGACGTGGTATTCACCTTCGATCGCATGCTCAACAAGAACAACGCTTTCCGCAAAGCTTATCCGACCGAATTCCCGTATTTCACCGATATGGGCATGGATGAAAACATCACCAAGGTCGAGAAGCTGGACGCTAATACCGTCAAGTTCACCCTGAAGAGCATCGACGCAGCCTTCCTGCAGAACCTGGCGATGAGCTTTGCCTCCATTCAGTCGGCGGAATATGCCGATAAGTTGCTGAAGGCTGGTACCCCGCAGCTGCTGAATCAGCAGCCGGTGGGCACAGGGCCTTTCATCTTCAAGCGTTACCAGAAAGATGCGCAGATCCGCTTTGCCGCCAACAAGCAGTATTGGGACAAGGTTGATGGCCCGAAAGTGGACAATCTGGTATTTGCCATCACTACCGACCCGTCCGTGCGCTATCAGAAGCTGAAGGCTGGAGAGTGCCAGGTTACGGCCTACCCGCGACCGACCGACATCGCCGCGATGAAGGCCGATAGCAAGCTGAACGTGATTTCGCAGGCTGGCTTCAACCTGGGCTATCTGGCCTACAACGTGAAGCACAAGCCGATGGACAAGCTGGAAGTGCGTCAGGCGCTGGATATGGCCGTCAACAAGAAAGCCATTATCAATGCGGTATACCAGGGCGCTGGCCAGGCTGCCACCAACCCGATGCCGCCTACGCAGTGGTCTTACAACAAGAGCCTGAAAGATGCGCCGTACAGTGTGGAAAAAGCCAAGGCACTGCTGGCCAAGGCCGGTTACCCCAATGGCTTTGACATCACCCTGTGGGCGATGCCGGTACAGCGTCCGTACAACCCCAATGCCAAGCTGATGGCCGAAATGGTACAGGCTGACTGGGCCAAAATTGGCGTCAAGGCCAAGATCACCACCTATGAATGGGGTGAGTACATCAAGCGCGCCAAGGCGGGCGAGCACGATGCCATGCTGATTGGCTGGACGGGTGACAATGGGGATCCGGACAACTGGCTGGGCACCCAGCTGGGCTGCGAAGCCATGAACGGCAACAACTTTGCCAAGTGGTGCTACAAGCCGTTTGAAGACCTGCTGCAAAAAGCCAAGCGCACCACCAATGTGGCCGAGCGCACCAAGCTGTATATGAAGGCACAGGAAATCTACAAACAGCAGCTGCCTTACACCACCATTGCCCACTCCACCGTGGTGCAGCCGATGTCCAAGTCGGTGGTTGGCTTCAAGGTCAGCCCCTTCGGCCTGAACTCCTTCTATGGCGTCAGCCTGAAGTAATCCTGTTTGCTTCCCAACGGGGAAGTGACTGATATCGGGGGCGCAAGCCCCCGATGTTTTGCATGGAGCACGGCACTATCTTTACGTCAGATAAAGAAATGCTGTTACCGGTGAAACCGGCCGGGAGTGTCTGTCAGAAGGAATGCAGTAAAACGGAAACAGCGGTGGCGTGCGAGCGCGGACTGGCAGGCTTGACCTGTATCAAAGGCGTGGCCCTGGGCGGATGTTATTGTCTACTCCGTCGAGGCGAAGGCGTGGCTGATGTAGGTGGGTGGTTCAGCCGGCGTCTTCTGCCCGACACCTTTCTTCCGTTTTTCTGCGCTGTCCTCCCGCTTGTTTCTCCTTATCGTTTCCATGACATTCCCATCCATGATCTGGGTCTGAAATAACGGTGTCCGTCTGCCATGCTGTAAAGCAGGCCGGATGCACGGGAGAAGTGCGTATGTTGTCTTTCATTTTCCGTAGACTGGGTTTGCTGATTCCCACGTTCTTCGGCATTACCTTGCTTACCTTTGGCCTTATCCGCATGATCCCCGGCGACCCGGTGGAAGTCATGGTGGGTGAGCGCACGCTAGACCCGCAAATGCACGCGGACGCCATGCACCGCCTGGGGCTGGACAAGCCGCTGTACGCGCAATATGTCGACTACATCAGCAATTTGCTGCACGGCAATCTGGGTGAATCGCTGGTGACCAAAACCAGCGTCTGGGCCGAGTTCAAAACCCTGTTTCCAGCCACGCTGGAACTGGCATTGGCTGCCATGGCCTTTGCCGTGGTGTTCGGCCTGTTGGCCGGGGTGACTGCTGCCATCAAGCGCGGCTCCATCTTCGACCATGGCGTGATGGGCATTTCGCTCACCGGCTTTTCCATGCCGATTTTCTGGTGGGGCCTGATCCTCATCATGTTCTTCTCGGTCAAGTTGGGTTGGACACCGGTTTCCGGTCGGCTGGATCTGGCCTATGACATCACGCCGCGCACCGGTTTCATGCTGATTGATACCTGGCTGGCCGAAGCGGCCGATCCATCCGCTAATGCCGGTGCCTTCAAGGATGCGCTGATGCATCTGATTCTGCCGGCTATCGTGCTGGGTACCATTCCGCTGGCGGTGATTGCGCGGATGACCCGTTCCTCCATGCTGGAAGTACTGCGTGAAGACTATGTGCGCACCGCACGGGCCAAGGGCCTGTCGCCGGCGCGGGTGATCTTTGTGCATACCCTGCGCAATGCGCTGATTCCGGTGCTGACGGTGATTGGCCTGCAAGTGGGTACGCTGATGGGTGGTGCGGTGCTGACCGAAACCATCTTCTCCTGGCCCGGTATCGGCAAATGGCTGATCGACGCCATCAGCCGCCGCGACTACCCGGTGGTGCAAAACGGCATCCTGATTGTGGCCACGCTGGTGATCATCACCAACTTCATCGTGGACATTCTGTACGGTGTTGCCAACCCGCGCATCCGTCACGCCAAATAACGCTTGCAGGTACCGTCATGACTAATGCAAACATGCAGAACGCTGCTGTGCCCGCCGACGATGTGGCACTGAGCTATCCCTCGCCACTCAAGGAGTTCTGGCAGGGCTTTTCGTATAACAAGGGCGCGGTTGCCGGCCTGATCTTCATGAGCATTGTGGTGCTGTGCGCCGTACTGGCGCCGCTGGTGGCACCGTACAGCCCCATCGAGCAATATCGCGATCACCTGCTGACACCGCCGGCCTGGCTGGATGGTGGTTCCAGCGCCTTCCTGCTGGGAACGGATGAACTGGGCCGCGACATCCTGTCGCGTCTGATCTACGGCGCACGCCTGTCGCTGTTCATCGGCCTGTGTTCCGTGCTGCTGGCCATGGTGCCCGGCGTGGTGCTGGGCCTGTTGGCGGCTTTCTTCCCCAAGGTGCTGGGCGGGGTGATCATGCGGGTGATGGACATCATGATGGCCTTGCCGTCCTTGCTGCTGGCGGTGGCCATCATGGCCATCCTGGGGCCTGGCCTGATGAATGCCATGATCGCCATTGCCACGGTGTCCTTGCCCGCCTATGTGCGCCTGACCCGTGCCTCCGCCATGACCGAGCTGAACCGCGACTACGTCACCGCCTCGCGCGTGTCTGGTGCCGGTCTGTTCCGTCTGATGTTCAATACCGTGCTGCCCAATTGCATGGCGCCGTTGATCGTGCATGCCACCATGAGCTTCTCCTCGGCCATTCTGGAAATCGCCGCGCTGGGCTTTCTGGGTCTGGGCGTGCAACCGCCTACGCCGGAGTGGGGCACCATGCTGGCATCCGCCCGTGATTACATCGAACGTGCCTGGTGGGTGGTGTCGCTGCCTGGTCTCACCATTTTGCTGTCGGTACTGGCCATCAACCTGATGGGTGACGGCCTGCGCGATGCGCTGGACCCGAAACTGAAGCGCGCCGCCTGAGGAGGGATGTATGAGTCTGCTGGAAATCAAGAACCTCTCGGTGGAGTTCGGTTCGGAAAAAAATCCCTTCCGCGCAGTGGAAGGGCTGGACCTCACGGTCAATCAGGGCGAAATCGTCGGCATTGTCGGCGAATCCGGTTCGGGCAAGTCCGTCACCATGATGGCCATGATGGGCCTGCTGGAAGGGCAGGGCCGTATTGTGGCGGATACCCTGCAATTTGATGGCAAGAACCTGCTCACCATCTCGGCGCGCGAGCGTCGCAAGATTGTCGGCAAGGATATCGCCATGATCTTTCAGGACCCGATGACCTCGCTCAACCCCAGTTACACCGTGGGTTACCAGATCATGGAAGTACTAAAAATCCATCAGGGCCTGCGTGGTGCCGCACTGAAGCAGCGCGCGCTGGAGCTGATGGAAATGGTGGAAATCCCGGCGGCGGCCAGCCGGTTGAATGCCTACCCGCACCAGTTGTCCGGCGGTATGAGCCAGCGCGTGGTGATTGCCATGGCCATTGCCTGTAATCCCAAGCTGCTGATTGCCGACGAGCCCACCACCGCCCTGGACGTTACCATCCAGGCGCAAATCATGGACTTGCTGGTCAATCTGCAAAAAAGCCAGAACATGGCGCTGATCATGATTACCCATGACCTGGCCGTGGTGGCTGAAGTGGCGCACAAAGTAGCGGTGATGTATGCCGGGCAAGTGGCCGAGATGGCCAAGGTGCCGGGCATTTTCCGCACCCCCACCCACCCGTATACCGAGGCGCTGCTCAAGTCCATTCCGGAACACAGCAAGGGCGCGCATCGCCTGTCCACCCTGCCTGGCATCGTGCCGGGGCAGTACGACCGGCCCAGCGGCTGCCTGTTGTCTCCGCGCTGTCCCTATGTTCAGGACAAGTGCAAGGCCCAGCGACCGGGCCTGACCGCCATTGACGGTGGCGTTGTACGCTGCCACTACCCGATTACGGCCAAGGAGGCATGATGAGTACCGTATTGCAGGCACGGGACCTCACCCGTTATTACGATGTGGCCCAGGGTTTTCTCAAACCGGCTGCGCAGGTCAAGGCGCTCAACGGCGTATCGTTTGAATTGCAGGCTGGCAAAACGCTGGCGGTGGTGGGCGAATCCGGCTGTGGCAAGTCCACGCTGGCACGCCAGCTGACGTTGATCGAGCCGCCGACTTCCGGCTCACTGCTGCTGGAGGGCCAGGATGCCGCCACGGCGGGCAAGGCGGAACTGAAAGCCATGCGCACCAAGGTGCAGATGGTGTTTCAGAACCCCTACGCCTCGCTCAACCCGCGCCAGAAAATCGGCACCCAGCTGGGCGAGCCGCTGGCCATCAATACCAGCCTGTCGGCCAGCGAACGCGAAGAACGCGTGCGTGCCATGATGACGCGCGTTGGTCTGCGTCCGGAACATTACTACCGCTACCCGCATATGTTTTCCGGCGGCCAGCGCCAACGTATCGCCATTGCCCGCGCCATGATGCTCAATCCCAAAATCGTGGTGGCGGATGAGCCCACCTCGGCACTGGACGTTTCCATCCAGGCCCAGGTACTCAACCTGTTCATGGATTTGCAGGAAGAGTTCAATACCGCCTATGTGTTTATCTCGCACAATCTGGCGGTGGTGGAGCACGTGGCGGATGACCTGATGGTGATGTATCTGGGCCGCGCCGTGGAGGTTGGTGCCAAGGGCAAGATTTACGCCCGGCCGCTGCATCCTTATACTCAGGCGCTGTTGTCGGCCACGCCTTCCATTCACCCGGAAGATCGCCGCATCAAGATCAAAATCCAGGGTGAATTGCCCAGCCCGCTCAATCCGCCCTCTGGCTGCACTTTCCACAAGCGCTGCCCGTTTGCCGATGCGCGCTGCCAGCAGGAAGTGCCGCAACTGCGTGCGCTGGATGCGCGCATGATTGCCTGCCATCACGCAGAAAACATCAATAGCTGATCCATTCCGGTGCATCGCGCATGCCAAAGGCCGGCTTGATGTCGGCCTTTCTTGCTTCTTGCACCAGAATGTTCTGCAATCATGATGTAAATGACGCAAAACCCTACTGTTATGCCGCATTTTTGGCGCACTGCAACAAAAATGCCTTTACCCTCCCACTACTGCACGATACAGTCGCCATGGCACACACATCCAAAGGAAAACGAGAAGTGAAAAGAGCCGTGTATGCCGGAAGTTTCGACCCGGTCACCAACGGTCACTTGTGGATGATTCGCGAAGCCGTAGAGCTGTTCGACGAACTCATCGTGGCAGTCGGCGTGAACCCGGAAAAACACTGTACCTTCAGTGTGGATGAGCGCGTGGACATGCTGCGTGCCGTTACGCGTGGCTTCAGCAAGCTGCGGGTCGATGTATTCGAAAACCAGTTTCTGGTGAATTACGCCCAGAGCATTGGTGCCAACTACATCATTCGCGGCATTCGTACCGCCAGCGACTACGAATACGAACGCACCATGCGTTATATCAACTCGGACTTGCACCCGGACATCACCACCATCTTCCTGTTGCCGCCACGGGAATATGCCGAGGTGTCATCCACCATGGTCAAGGGCCTGGTTGGCCCGCGTGGCTGGCAAAACATGATCCGCCAGTACCTGCCCGAGCCGGTGTATCGCAAGCTGATTGCCATGTACCAGCCCGAATAGGTAGAGGCAGCAACTTGCTGACACGCGCGCCGGTGGCTTATGCTGGCGCGCGTTTGTTTTTGTCCGAACAGAATGATTTAGCCGGCAGCGCCATCACGGTAGCTGCTTTCAAGGAATGCTATGGTCGACGTCTCCGCTTTTGCCAATCGGCTGCAGAAAAACTACAAGCACTATGCCAAGTGGGCCGCACGCCAGGGGCTGGATGCCTGGCGTGTCTACGACAAGGACGTACCGCAGTTTCCGCTGGCGGTAGACCTGTATGGCGACCGGGTGCATCTGCAGGAGTACGATACCGGCTGGGAAATGGAAGACGAGGTCTATCAGCAATGGATAGCCGCCATCATTGCAGCCATCGCAGAAGTAACCGGACGCGATGAATCCGCCATCACCCTGAAAAGCCGCCGTCGCCAGAAGGGTGTCAGCCAGTACGAAAAAGTGGGCAAGCTGGGCGATGACTTCATCGTGCAAGAGTTTGGCCAGCGCTTCATCGTCAATCTGGATGCCTATCTGGACACCGGCCTGTTTCTTGATCACCGCAACACCCGCAAACGCGTGCGTGAAGAAGCTGCAGGCAAGCGCTTTCTCAATCTGTTTGCCTATACCGGCAGCTTTACCGTCTACGCCGGTGCCGGCGGTGCCGTCAGCTCGGAAACCGTCGACATGTCCAATACCTATCAGGACTGGTCGCGCCGCAACTTCGAGCTCAACGGACTGGACCTGGCCCGCCATCAACTGGTGCGTGCCGACGTGTTCCAGTATCTGGAACAAGCGGTAGACGAGGGTGAGCAGTTCGACCTCATCGTGATGGACCCACCCACCTTCTCCAACTCCAAAAAAATGCAGGACATCCTGGACGTCCAGCGCGACCATGTCTGGCTCATCGACTACGCCATGGCGCTGCTGGCACCGGGCGGTACCTTGTACTTCTCCAATAATCTGCGCAGCTTCGTGCTGGACGAACGTCTGGCCGAGGACTATCACATCCGCGACATCAGCGGGCAGTCCGTGCCGGAAGACTTCCGCAACCGCAAGATCCACCAGTGCTATCAACTGAAAAAGAAAGCCAGCTGACATGCCACAAATCATCATGCAATACAGCAGTGGGCTGCAGCTGGATGTCCCAGCCACTTTATTGGCCATCAACCAGGCGCTATTGGCTAGTGGCCAGTTTCAGGCTGCGGATATCAAAAGCCGTGCCATCGCGCTGGATGACTGGCTGACCGGTACCGAAGCGGGTACTGACCCCTTTGTTCATCTGCAGCTGCACATTCTGACTGGGCGTGATCTGGCTACCCGCCAACGACTGTCCTCCAGCCTGCTGCCGGTATTGCAGCAGCACGTGTCAGGGCCAGCGGGGACCCAGTTGTGTGTGGAAATCTGCCAGATGGAAAAAGAAAGTTATAGCAAGCTGGTGCTGTAAAGCGTATCGCACACTATATAAAGAGATAACTAAGGCCCACTCACAAAGTGGGCCTTAGTCTTGTTCGGGATAGCCAGTCGCAATCAGCCTGATTGCTACAAACCATGGTGACGGCACTTGCAAATGCCGCCGCCAGTCCCATCTCTGCTGCTATTACTTATTTGCGGTGTCGCAACACCGGAAGGGAGTGCCACATGGCCACCATCAATATTACCGGTAGTACATTTAATGAAACCGTCGACAAGGGCGGCATCGTCATTCTGGATTTCTGGGCTGAATGGTGTGGTCCGTGCAAAATGTTTGGCCCTACCTTCGAAGCGGCTGCGCTCAAGCATCCCGACATCGTGTTCGGCAAAATCAACACCGAAGAAGAACAAGAACTGGCCGCCCACTTCCAGATCCGCTCCATCCCCACGCTGATGGCTCTGAAGGACGGCATCATCGTGTTCAACCAGGCTGGTGCCATGATGCCGGCGCAGCTGGAAGAGCTGATCAAGGCGTTGCGTGATCTGGACATGGAAAAGGTCAAGGCAGATATCGCCGCACAAGAAGAATGATGACCGTGCCTTAACGCACTTCATGCAAAAAGCCCGGCCTAGCCGGGCTTTTTGCTGCCTGTGCCAGCACCGAGGCCAGCTTTTTGTACTAGCCAGCTGCTTTTCCAGCCCAGACTCAAGCCGCCTTTAATAGGATAGCGCGCCACTGCAGCCAGATTGTAATAAAACCCGCATTTCATAAAGCATTGCCGCTCAGTGACTTAGCGTGTGCTGGGCCGGATTTTCAGCAAATCGTGCAGTTTTTCTCGCACAAAGTGTTGACGAGGGAGGGGTGGGGCGGTATAGTTCGCCTCCTCAGCAGACAACGCAGCGACGGAAACGAAACGCAGCGACCTGCACCGCTCTTTAAAAAACAGAATAACCGATAGGTGTGAGTGCTTGGCGAAAGCCAAATACTTGCACTGCAAGACAAGAAATACTTGTTATTTTCTTTGATCTTGCGTGCCAGAAAATTTGCTATGAGATTGAACTGAAGAGTTTGATCCTGGCTCAGATTGAACGCTGGCGGCATGCTTTACACATGCAAGTCGAACGGTAACAGGGAGCTTGCTCCGCTGACGAGTGGCGAACGGGTGAGTAATGCGTCGGAACGTGCCGAGTAGTGGGGGATAACTATCCGAAAGGATAGCTAATACCGCATACGCTTTGAGAAGGAAAGCAGGGGATCGTAAGACCTTGCGCTATTCGAGCGGCCGACGTCTGATTAGCTAGTTGGTGAGGTAAGAGCTCACCAAGGCGACGATCAGTAGCGGGTCTGAGAGGATGATCCGCCACACTGGGACTGAGACACGGCCCAGACTCCTACGGGAGGCAGCAGTGGGGAATTTTGGACAATGGGCGCAAGCCTGATCCAGCCATGCCGCGTGTCTGAAGAAGGCCTTCGGGTTGTAAAGGACTTTTGTCAGGGAGGAAATCCCTAAGGTTAATACCCTTGGGGGATGACAGTACCTGAAGAATAAGCACCGGCTAACTACGTGCCAGCAGCCGCGGTAATACGTAGGGTGCAAGCGTTAATCGGAATTACTGGGCGTAAAGCGTGCGCAGGCGGTTGTGTAAGTCTGATGTGAAAGCCCCGGGCTCAACCTGGGAACTGCATTGGAGACTGCACAGCTAGAGTGCGTCAGAGGGGGGTAGAATTCCGCGTGTAGCAGTGAAATGCGTAGAGATGCGGAGGAATACCGATGGCGAAGGCAGCCCCCTGGGATGACACTGACGCTCATGCACGAAAGCGTGGGGAGCAAACAGGATTAGATACCCTGGTAGTCCACGCCCTAAACGATGTCAACTAGCTGTTGGGGGTTTGAATCCTTGGTAGCGTAGCTAACGCGAGAAGTTGACCGCCTGGGGAGTACGGCCGCAAGGTTAAAACTCAAAGGAATTGACGGGGACCCGCACAAGCGGTGGATGATGTGGATTAATTCGATGCAACGCGAAAAACCTTACCTGGTCTTGACATGTACAGAACTTTCCAGAGATGGATTGGTGCCCGAAAGGGAGCTGTAACACAGGTGCTGCATGGCTGTCGTCAGCTCGTGTCGTGAGATGTTGGGTTAAGTCCCGCAACGAGCGCAACCCTTGCCATTAGTTGCTACCATTTAGTTGAGCACTCTAATGGGACTGCCGGTGACAAACCGGAGGAAGGTGGGGATGACGTCAAGTCCTCATGGCCCTTATGACCAGGGCTTCACACGTCATACAATGGTCGGTACAGAGGGTAGCCAAGCCGCGAGGTGGAGCCAATCTCATAAAACCGATCGTAGTCCGGATCGCACTCTGCAACTCGAGTGCGTGAAGTCGGAATCGCTAGTAATCGCAGATCAGCATGCTGCGGTGAATACGTTCCCGGGTCTTGTACACACCGCCCGTCACACCATGGGAGTGAGTTTCACCAGAAGTGGGTAGGCTAACCGTAAGGAGGCCGCTTACCACGGTGGGATTCATGACTGGGGTGAAGTCGTAACAAGGTAGCCGTAGGGGAACCTGCGGCTGGATCACCTCCTTTCTAGAGAAGGCGATTGTCAAGTACTCACAGCCTATCGGTTATTC
>NZ_JBMDJV010000015.1:0-136695 GCF_057809375.1 Aquitalea sp. FG25 | reverse complement strand
AACTCGCGACCTCAACCTTGGCAAGGTTGCGCTCTACCAACTGAGCTATTCCCGCATTCATCTTGGTTTGCTTCTCTTGTCTGCCACCTAAGTGGCGTCGAGAGAGTGCGAATTATAAGGGTTTCTCAGACCCTGTCAACACTTCACACATCAATTTTTTTACCGGAAAACTCACGTGCAGCCATGCGCAGATAGTAAACCATTGACCACAAAGTCAAAATCACGGCGACTACCATGAAAATATTTCCCAACAACAAAGTACTGACCCCAGGCAAAAGCGGGCCAGCATACAGCAGCAGCAGAATCGCCAACATCTGCGCAGCGGTTTTCAGCTTGCCGATATAGGCTACGGCCACGCTACCACGGCTGCCCATGCCTGCCATCCATTCGCGCAAAGCGGAGATGGTGATTTCGCGGCCAATGATGATCATGGCCATCCAACCGGGGGTGCGCCCCATTTCCACCAGCAGGATCAGCGCCGCAGCGACGATGAGCTTGTCAGCGACCGGATCGAGAAAGGCACCGAAGGCGGAGGTTTGGCCCAGCTTGCGCGCTAGGAATCCATCCAGCCAGTCGGTCCAGGCGGCGAGAAAGAAGATCATGGCACCGACATTATTTCGGTCGGTCGCCATCAACATGGAATCCGGCAGGAAAAAAACCGCGACACACAGTGGTATCAGCGCAACGCGCAGCCAGGTAAGGAAGATCGGCAAATTGAAGGGCATGTGGTTAATCTGCTTATGGTTTTCGTTCAATGCAAAGCCTGATAGATCTTTTCTGCCAACGTACGGCTGATACCGTCCACTTGGGACAGTTCATCCACACCGGCAGCCACCACGCCGCGCAAGCCGCCAAATCGCAGCAGCAGCTGTTGACGACGCTTGGCACCAATGCCTGGAATGTCCTCCAGCGTGGAGGCAGTCCGTGCCTTGGCACGTCGGGCACGGTGGCCGGTAATGGCAAAGCGGTGTGCTTCGTCACGAATTGTCTGTATCAGGTGCAGGGCCGGATGATCACTGCGCAATTGTAGCGTCTTTTGCTGATAAGGGAGGATGAGCGTTTCCAGACCGGGTTTGCGCTCTTCTCCTTTGGCTACCCCGATGATGGGCAGCGTCAGCCCCAGCTCGGCAAAGACATCTAGCGCGACACCGACCTGGCCCTTGCCGCCGTCAATCAACACCGCATCGGGTAATACCCCCTCCCCTGCCGCCAGGCGACTGTAGCGACGGGTAAGTGCTTCGCGCATGGCAGCGTAATCATCACCCGCTTTGGCGGTTTCAATATTAAAGCGCCGGTACTGGCCCGGCTGCATGGCTTCCTTGTCGTATACAACGCAGGATGCCACTGTGGCTTCGCCCATGGTATGGCTGATATCAAAACACTCCAGGCGCTCTACGCCTTCCAGTCCCAGCGCTTCGTTTAGCTGCGCCACGCGGTGCTGCTGGGTTGCCTTGCTGCTGAGCCGCTGCTGAATGGCCAACATGGCATTTTTTCCGGCCATTTCCAGCCACACCCGCCGCTCGCTGATGGGGTTGCTGACCAGATGGACTCGGCGTTCGGATTGTTCTTCCAGCAAGTTGCGCAGTGCAGCAGAGATATCCTGATTGACAATGATAACTGGCGGCATGGGCGCACCCAGGTAGTGCTGGGCGAGGAAGGCATCCAGATTGGACGCGGCATCATCATACGGTGTGCCTTGCGGGAAAAAGCTTTTGTCTCCCAAGTGGCGACCGCCCCGAATCATCACCAAATTAATGCACACCAACCCACCCTCAGCAGCAACGGCCACCACATCGCAGTCGAGCTGGCTGGCGTTGCTGGAGACGAATTGCTTTTCCTGTACGCGGCTGAGCGCCTGAATCTGGTCGCGCAGTTCGGCAGCCTGCTCGAATTCAAGCTGTGCTGCTGCCTGTTCCATGCGCTGGGTAAGCATATCGAGGAGTTCGTTTTGCCGGCCTTGCAAAAAGGCAACCGCACTTTGTACATCGCCCTGGTATTCCTCGGCACTGATATGTTCGACACAGGGGCCGGAGCAGCGCTTGATCTGGAATAGCAGACAGGGGCGGGAGCGATTGGCAAAGACCGCATCTTCACAGGTGCGTAGACGAAACACTTTTTGCAGGATCTGAATGCTTTCCCTGACGGCATAACTGTTGGGGTAAGGGCCAAAAAACTGATGCGGCTTCTTGGGCTCACCCCGGTAATACGCCAACTGGGGAAAAGCATGGCCAGTAAGCATCAGATAGGGATAAGACTTGTCATCCCGAAACAGAATGTTGTACTTGGGAGCCAGCGCCTTGATCAGGTTGTTTTCCAGGATCAACGCTTCAGCTTCCGAGCGGGTGACGGTGGTTTCGATACTGGCAATCTGCCGCACCATGAGCTGAATGCGGGGTGAGTGGTCAGTCTTCTGAAAGTAGGAACTGACGCGCTTTTTCAGATCGATGGCCTTGCCCACATAAAGCACATTGCCCGACGTATCGAACATGCGATAAACGCCGGGCAAATTGGGGAGTGTAGCCAGTACCGATTGATAATCGAAACTGTTCTGGTTCATGTGATCACTGGTTGCACCAGCTTTGTACATCCTGCTGGGCTTGCTGCAGCAGGGAGCTGCGCTGGCTGTCGGAGGCAAGGGCATTGCTGCCTGGCATGCGGATACGTCCATTCTGTTGCAGCGACGCTAGATTATCGCGCGCACGCTTGCAGTTTTCCTGTGCAACTTTTTTGTTCTGCTCTTTTACTTTGGCATTGTCTGCCGCGATTTCGGCATTTTTCTTATCGGTATCGCTAATGGCCGCCCCACCCTTGACGGTCTTGGAGGGGGCAGAAGCCGGCGCATAAGTGTGTACATTCATCTGCTTAGCCTTTGCCCCCGGCGGCGGCTGATCAGAAAATACGGTCTTGCCGTTGGCATCGACATACTGGTAGACCTCCGCCATCGCGGGGGCTGACAGCAGAATTGCAACAAGCACGCTCAGAATAGCGGGGGTTTTCATGGTGTGATGTCCTAAGCTGAAACAGCTTGATTGTACGGTGTCGGGACGCTGATCGCAAAAGCAAGCCTCAGCATTTTTTGCAACACATCAATAGTCTCGGTATAATGCCGCTTTGCCGCAAAGGAAACGCCAGATGCGTATCATCGAGAAAGCCTATACTTTCGACGACGTTCTCCTCGTCCCGGCCCATTCTGAAGTTCTGCCGCGCGACGTAGTCCTCTCTACCAAACTCTCCCGCAATATCACGCTGAACCTGCCGCTGGTTTCTGCTGCCATGGATACGGTTACCGAATCCGGGCTGGCCATTGCCATGGCGCAGGAAGGTGGTATCGGCATCATTCACAAGAATATGTCGGCCGACAAACAGGCTGCGGAAGTGTCCAAGGTTAAACGCCACGAAAGTGGCGTGGTGAAAGACCCGATCACCATTGCACCAGACATGCTGGTGCGCGATCTGGTGCTGCTGACCCGCCAACACAAGATTTCCGGCCTGCCGGTGATCGAAAACGGTAAGGTTGTGGGTATTGTCACCAACCGTGACCTGCGTTTCGAAACCCGTCTGGAACAATCCGTCGGCTCCATCATGACCCCGCGCGAGCGCCTGATTACCGTCAAGGAAGGTGCCAGCATCGATGAAGCCCGCGAGCTGATGCACACCCATCGCCTGGAGCGCGTGCTGGTCATCAACGATGCCTGGGAGTTGAAGGGTCTGATCACCGTCAAGGACATCATCAAGACCAGCGAACACCCGAGCGCCAACAAGGACAATCAGGGCCGCCTGCGTGTAGGCGCTGCCGTGGGTACTGGTGGTGATACCGAACAGCGCGTGGCTGCACTGGTGGCCGCTGGCGTGGATGTGATTGTGGTGGATACTGCCCACGGCCACAGCCAGGGTGTGATCGACCGCGTACGCTGGGTCAAGCAAACCTACCCGCAGGTGGACGTGATTGGCGGCAACATCGCCACCGCTGCTGCCGCGCGCGCACTGGTGGAAGCTGGTGCTGACGGCGTGAAAGTGGGTATTGGCCCCGGCTCCATCTGCACCACCCGTATCGTGGCCGGTGTAGGCGTACCGCAACTGACCGCTATCCACAATGTGTCCGAAGAACTGAAAGGCACTGGCGTGCCGATGATCGCTGACGGCGGCATCCGTTTCTCCGGTGACATCTCCAAGGCACTGGCTGCCGGTGGCAATTGCGTGATGCTGGGTGGCATGTTTGCCGGTACGGAAGAAGCCCCGGGCGAAGTCGAGCTGTATCAGGGCCGTTCCTACAAGTCCTACCGCGGTATGGGCTCGCTGGGTGCCATGAGCCAGGGTTCGGCCGACCGTTACTTCCAGGACAGCTCCAACGCTGCCGACAAGTTCGTGCCGGAAGGCATTGAAGGTCGCGTACCGTACAAGGGCCCGATCGCTGCCGTCATCCATCAGCTGATGGGTGGCCTGCGCTCCTCGATGGGTTACCTGGGCTGCGCCAACATCGATGAAATGCATGAAAAAGCCGGCTTCGTGGAAATCACCTCCGCCGGCATGCAGGAATCGCATGTGCATGATGTACAAATCACCAAGGAAGCGCCGAACTATCACGTTTCGCGTTAATCCTCAGTCATCAGCGGTCGCACGACCGCTTGACGATCAACAGCCCGCGTCACACGACGCGGGCTTTTTTATGGCCATCGCTCAAGCCAGCGGTAACAGTAATCGGGTACGCCAAGCCTCTGGTGCCACATCATGCGGGCCGCTCAAGGCTTCATCCAGCAAGGGCCGTTGACCGTACTGCTCGCCGCTGCCGGGTAACCATTCCTGCAGCAACCAGTTCCATGCCTCTGCCAGCCCCTGATACGGCCCCGGATGCACAATGCAAGCATACCGCCCGGCAGCCAGTTCTCCGTAGACGAAGCCCAGTTCTTCCACTTTGGCACGTGGCAATGACAAAGCCGGCGGCGGGGTCAGGCAGGCCGCTGCCCGTAATGCCTGCGGCGCAACCGTGGCAGGGTCATCCAGATACTGACCGAATACCCGCACGGCTTGCGGGCCAGACGCATGTTGCTGCAACAAAGCACGCAAAGCGGCAAAAGCAGCCGCAATGCCCGCGTAAGGCCCCAGATGCGGTTTCATCAGCACCGGCAGCGGCTGTTCGATCTGCATGATTTCTACCTGGTACATGATGGGCTCCGGTTTAATCTTGCAAGGCCAGCAGCAAACGGCTGCGCAATTGCATGGGCGGCGTGTTGTAAGGGGAGTTCAGATACTGTTCGAGGCAAGGTAAGTTGGCGGGTTCTTCACCGCTTTGCGGCAGCCAGTGGCGATACAACTGATCCCATGCTGTTTTCAGCTCGGCATACGGCCCCACATGCTCCAGGCAAGCATAGCGGCTGGCCGGGATTTCACCACGGGAAAAACCCTGTGCCGCCAGCGCGGCATCGCTCAGGCAGAATCCGGCAGGCAAGCTGACACTGGCGATGGCGCGCAAATCAGCCGCTGCCACCTCATCCGGATCATCCAGATACTGGCCAAACACTTGCAAAGGCTCCCCGCCAGCCGGCATCGGCCCCACTAAGGCATGCAGGGCATCAAAAGCCTGTCCAATCCCCATATACGGCCCACGATGATGCCGTTGCAATACCGGCACGGCAGGTAACAACAAGATACTGACCTGATGCATAACGCGCTCCTGTAAAGTGGCGGAAATGAGCAAGCGTCGCTGACGATAACGTCCTGGCGTCTCGCCGTAGTGCTTGCCAAAAGCCCGCACAAAAGCAGCACTGCTGCCATAACCGGCACGGGTGGCAATGCCAGGCAGGGTGCGCCGGCCAGCCGCCAGCTCACCAGCCGCACGGTGCAACAACATGCGCTGTCGGCTCTGGCTTAAGGTCTCGCCCATCAACGCATGAAACAGGCGATGAAAGTGGTAGGGCGAGAAGCAGGCCTCCTCGGCCAACCTCTCCAGTGAAACCGGTTGATCCAGATGCCGCCACAGGTAATCCAGTGCGCACATCAGGCGCTGCGAATACAGGGTGCCGGGGCCGTGCTGGCGGTAGGGTTTGCTCATGACGGACAGTCTAGGTGAGATGCATTGATCAATTTTGCGATTCTAGCCTGCCTCATCAGTACGATGCACATTTCGCCCGAAGGCATCTTCTTGCCCTCCCCTGCCATGCTGGCAATCGCCCCCTTGGCTGACTGTTTATGCTGAGCACACGCTGATTTTTCCGTACACTAATCCCCTTCCCACCCCAGACGATTAGCCAGCCATGCCCCCTGTTCAGCACAGCCGTAGCGAATTCATCACCTTAAACCAGCACCACTACCATTTGCGCCACTGGGGCGAGGCTTCGGCTCCCTTACTGCTTATGCTGCACGGCTGGATGGATAGCGCGGCCACGTTTCAGTTTCTGGTCGATGCCCTGCCCGGAAACTGGCATGTGGTAGCACCCGACTGGCGTGGCTTTGGCGATAGCAGCTGGAATCTGGGCAGCTATTACTTCCCCGATTACCTGGCCGATCTGGATGCCCTGTTGCACCATCTTTCTCCCACGCAGCCGGTCCGGCTGCTGGGGCACAGCATGGGTGCGATGATTGCCGGCATCTATGCCGGTGTGCGCCCGGAGCGGATTGAACGTCTGTCACTGGTGGAAGGCTTTGGCCTGAGTGCCACGCGCCCAGCAGAAGCACCGGGGCGCTATGCACGCTGGCTACGCGAGCGTAGAACGGCACCGGTGTTCAACGGCTTGGGCAGCCTAGAAAATGTTGCGGACAAACTGATTGAACGCAACCCCAGACTGGACAGACAGCGCGCCCTATGGCTGGCCGCTACGCTCACCCGCAGCACGCCGGATGGTGAGTTGGTGTATCGGGCCGATCCGCGCCATAAAATGGTGAACCCGGTACTGTACCGCCTGGAGGAGGCCAAGAGCTGCTGGCAGCGCATCACCGCACCCGTCCAGTGGGTGATGGGGGGAGACATGTGGGACCACCCCATGGCCAAGGGGGTAGTAGACACCCTGCCAGAACGCCGCGCCTGCTTTGCCCAGCTGCAAGAAACCGTGGTTGCCGATGCAGGCCACATGATCCAGTGGGAGCAGCCCACCGCGCTGGCAGAGGTGATTCAGCATTTCCTGATTTAAGCTGAAACCAAGCCCGATTGAAGACCCGGTCCATACCCGCTTGCGTATGATCAAAATTTATCGGATCGCGTATTAAGATGGCCTAACGATGGGCTGGAAGGCTGATAAAATAAACGGAAATCATCTCCTGATAGCATCCAGCATGACGCCACTGATCAGTACCGACGAGCGTGACGAACTCCTGAAAAATTTGGTTATCCCCCCGCGTCCGGATGTGCTGGACAAGCTGTCGAAACTGCGTAATGACCCCGATGTCACGCTGCAAAAGCTGGACGACATTATCAGCGAAGACCTCGCCCTGTGCGTTGCCATGCTCAAGGCAGCCAACACGCCCATTCTCGGTCGCGGGCGCCACATTACCTCCATCCATCAGGCCATCAGCCTGCTGGGGGTGAAAAATGTAATCAGCCTGGTCAGCGGTCTGGTATTGCGTACCCAGCTGACTGCAGAAACACCGCCGGCGCTAGAGCAGTTCTGGGATAACACATTGCAAATTGCCGCAATCAGCGCCGCACTGTGCGACCAGATCGTGCATGTCCCGGATGACTGCCAAAGCTTTGCCCTGTTTCACAGCTGTGGCATGGCCATCATGCTGATGCGCTTTCCTGGCTATATCCGTACCTTGCGGCTGGTGGAAATGGCCAGTGATGATCGCATTGGGCTGGTGGAGCAGGAGCTGCACGGCACCCGCCATGATGTCGTCGGCTATCTGGTTGCCCGTAGCTGGAACATGCCGGAGAACTTTGCCAAAGCCATCCTGATGCAGAATGACGACACGGTCATGGCCACCGGACCTGATGCACCGCTGGATCATGATGGCCGCATGATGGTTGCCGTCACCAGAGCGGCGCGCCATGTGTGGCGCACACTGACACCGGGCAAGGAAGATGCTGGCTGGGATGCCCGCAAAGACGAGGTACTCAATTACCTGGGCATGTCGGATGTGGAGTTTGAAGACTGGCGGGATGCCATGCATCAGCAGCTTGCCGCCACCGTGTAGCCGCTTACGGAATCACATAAAAAAACCGCGTGACATCCACGCGGTTTTTTTTGCTCGCCAGGGTGAGCCAATCAACCCAGATAACGCGCCTGCAGATGCGCACGGAAATAATCTGGATTCAATTCCTCTCCACAAGCGCGCGTGACCAGCTCGGCAGTTGGGTAGCGGCTGGCCTGGCTCCAGATATTCTTGTCCAGCCAGCCGAACACAGCGGACAGATCTCCTGCCGCAATGCGCTGATCCAGATCGGGCATGTTGCGGCGCATGACGGCAAAGTACTGTGCCGCATACATCGCTCCTAGCGTGTAGCTGGGGAAGTAGCCAAAGCTGCCATCGGTCCAGTGAATATCCTGCAGGCAGCCCTGCCGGTAATTGCCACGTGTATCCACACCTAGATACGCCTGCATTTTCTCATCCCACAGCGCAGGAATGTCCTCAGCCTCGATCTCGCCTTCAATCAGCGCCTTTTCAATTTCATAGCGCAGGATGACGTGGGCCGGATAGCATAATTCATCCGCATCCACCCGGATGAAGCCCGGATGGACACGGCTGTACAGCCGGGCAAGATTATCGGCAGCAAAGGCAGGCTGTGCGCCCAGATGCTCGCTGATTAGCGGTGAAATCAGCGACAGGAAAGCGGGATTGCGCCCCAGTTGCATCTCGAAGGACAGACTCTGGCTTTCATGAATTCCCATGGAGCGGGCACGCCCTACCGGCAGATGCAGCATGTCGCGTGGCAGGCCCTGCTCGTAACGGGCATGACCGGTTTCATGAATGATGCCCATCAGGCTTTGCATGAAGTCATCTTCCCGGTAGCGGGTGGTAATGCGCACATCTTCCGGTACGCCACCGCAGAAGGGATGTACGCTGACATCCAGCCGACCAGCATCAAAATCGAATCCCAGCAAAGCCATGACCGCCAAACCAAGCTGGCGTTGCTGCTCTACCGGAAAGCTGCCCTGCGGCAGGACAAGTGTTTCCTTTGCCTGCTTGGCCATTACCTGGGAGATCAGGCCTGGCAACCATTGCTTGACTGCGCCGAAGATACGGTCGATGTCAGCACTTTGCATGCCGGGCTCGTATTTATTCATCAGGGCATCGTAGGGCGAACATCCCTGGGCAGATGCCAGCAGCTGGGCCTCACGCCGGGACAGCTGTACCACTTCGCGGAAATTTTCCAGGAAGCCCTGCCAATCGTTGCCGGCACGCTGTTCACGCCAGGCATGTTCACAGCGCGCCCCAGCCAGGGCCTGGGCTTCAACCAGATCGGCGGGCAGCAGATTGGCCTGCTGCCACTCCCGCCGCATTTCCCGCAGGCTGGCCACTTCGGCCGCGCTGAGGTTTTCCTGTTCTGCATCTTGCAAGGCTTGCGCCAGCTTCGGATCGGTCAGCGTGGCATGCATCAGCACTTCCAGCTCTGCCTGGGCCGCTGCCCTGGCCTCATTGCCCTTGGGTGGCATCATGGTGGCCTGATCCCAGCCAGCCATGGCTGCCAGATGGGCAAAACGGTGCAGGCGGGTAAAACGGGCAAGCAGCGATGCATACGCCGGTGATTGCGACATGCGGACTCCTGAACGAAACAAGTAAATGAGATGTAGGCCAGCAGTGGCAATGCCAGCCGGACCAAAACCGACGGCGGTGGCCGCCGCTTTAGTGTTGGCGGGTAGTACTGCCCGGCTGCAACAGGCTGATGGGCTGGGCAGCCTCTTCCGCCAGATGGATACGTTCGTGCGCAGGCGGAAAAGACAGCCAATAGTAGAAATATTCCCGCGCCAGTTGAACAAAGGCTTTCTGGTTCTGCGCATCATTCAGATGCAACAGCATGGCATCCACCACCATGCGGAAACTATCTGGCCGGTAAGGTTGGCCGGACAACAGGAACAACATGCCCTTGAGCAGATACTCGCGCTCCTGGATGTCGGCTTCGGGCATGCCATCCTCAAACAGCTTGCCCAGGTAGATTTCTAGCGAGGGTGGAAAAACATCAAAACCCTGCCGCCGCATTCTCTCCAGCAGGGAGGCCAGCGAGTCGGCCATTTCCAGCCGCACATTACGGGTGGTAAAGCCTGAGCGGGCAGTGATTTCCACCAGCTTTTTCACATCGCCCAGCCAGAAATAATAGAATTCGCGCGCGCAAGTCAGTGCCGTCACGCGATCGACCACCACGCAATCATTGACGAAGCGTTCCACCACGCGCCGAAATGACTGGGCATCACGCGAGACACCATCCAGCATGGGCAGCAGGCGATCAAGCAACTGACGCCGCTCATCCAGCACCTGCTCGACCGCACCTTGCCGCAGGATAAGGCGCAGATACGCATCCAGCGCCTGTTGCAGGGCACTCATGTCCATGCCGGGAAGAGATGATACCGACTCAGTCATTAGCTTTTACTCGCGATGTCGGCCATTGCCGATGTTGCCCTCCAGCCTGCAGAGCGCAGCCAGGGGAAACCAGTTTCATTGTGGAACATGAACAGCAGTTCGGCCAGACGAATTACCGCCTGCTGCTTTACGCCGGATACAAGCTCACGGCATGGCAAAGTTCATGCTGATACGGATGTCCGCCCCCACCATCCGCACATCCTGGATTTTGACCTGCTGCTTGTCTGCCAGATCTTCCAGCGCCGGCCAGGCAAACAGCCCTTGCGCGGTACTGCCGACCAGGGACGGGGCCAGATACAGAATGGCCTCATCCACCAGTCCGGCACGCACCAGGGCACCATTCAGCCCGGCACCCGCTTCAATCATCAGTTCATTGACACCGCGCTCAGCCAGTCGTTGCATCAGCATGGGCAGATTGGCGTGTCCGGCATCCTCTGGCAGAACCATCAACTCTGCGCCACGCTGCAAATAAGGCTGATGGCGCGCCTGATCGGCAATACTGGTCACCAGCAGAGTATTGCCACCATGAAAAATGCGTCGATCCGGTGGCGTTACCAGCCGACTGTCCAGCACAACCCGCAAGGGCTGCTGCGGCAGGATGAAATCACGTACCGTCAATTGCGGATTATCCACCAGCACCGTCCCGCTGCCGGTCAGAATAGCGCAGCTGCGCGCACGCAGCTTCTGAACGTCGTGGCGAGCCGCCGGGCCGGTAATCCACTGGCTCTTGCCATTGAGCAAGGCGGTCTTGCCATCCAGCGTGGCGGCGGCCTTGAGCGTTACCCAGGGGCGCTGCCGCTCCACCCGCGACAGAAAACCGCGATGTACGCGCCGGGCCTCGCTCTCCAGCAGCCCGGCACTGGCATCGATGCCTGCGGCACGCAGCATGGCCAGACCACGCCCTGCCACCTCATGATAGGGGTCCACCATGGCGGCTACCACGCGTGATACTTCTTCCTTGATCAGCCGCTCGGCACAAGGCGGGGTGCGGCCATGATGACTGCAAGGCTCCAGTGTGACATAGGCTGTGGCACCACGCGGGCTATCGCCACGGGCAAGGCAATCCTTGATAGCCTGTATTTCGGCATGATCTCCACCAACCTGCAGCGTGGCACCTTCGCCGATCACCCGGCCATCTCGGACCAGTACACATCCAACGCCGGGATTGGGTGCCGCCCTACGGGTGGCGGCTTCGGCCAGGCGCAATGCCTGCTGCATGAATACATGGTCTTGCGGAGAAAACAACGACATCAACAAGCCTTCCAGCGGAATGAATAGTGGCCATGCCAACCCACGTTGGGGGGCAGCCTCTGATAAGCAAGCCACGCCCGGCGTATGCCGGGCGACGGCCTAGATTCAATGATTGGACTTCTGTATTTCCTTGATCGCATCCGAGAACTCGGAAATATCCTGGAAGCTGCGATAGACCGAGGCAAAACGCACGTAAGCCACTTTATCCAGCTTGGCCAGTTCGTTCATCACCATTTCACCAATCTGCCTGCTGGACACTTCACGCTCACCCAGTTGCAACAGGCGATGGCAGATGCGGTCGATGGCGTCATCCACCAGCGCCGTGGGTACCGGGCGCTTGTGCAGGGCACGCAGAAAGCTGGTACGCACCTTTTCGATCTCGAATTCGGAACGATGGCCACCAGACTTGACTACCTGCGGCATGCGCACATCAGCAGTCTCAAATGTCGTGAAGCGCTTTTCACAGGCCAGGCAACGGCGACGGCGACGGATGCTGGCACCGTCTTCGCTTACGCGGGAGTCAATCACCTGCGTATCGGCATTGCCACAGAAAGGACATTTCATGACGTGTCAATCCAGTGTTTTTTTGATAAGCACTGATGGTATCAGCAAAGACAACGCAGGTTAATGCCTGCCATCGTAAAGCCATGTTGATTTGACGCAGACAATAAAAAAGGCAGCCCGCAGGCTGCCTTTTTTATTCAGCGATATTCCGCTTACTTGGCGTAAACCGGGAAACGATGGCACAGCGCGGTAGCCTGTTCGGCCACGCGAGCGATGGCGGCATCGTCGTTCGGGTTATCCAGCACGTCGGCAACCAGGTTGGCAACCATCACGGCCTCGGCTTCCTTGAAGCCACGGGTAGTGATGGCCGGAGAGCCAATACGGATGCCGGAAGTCACGAACGGGCTTTCCGGGTCATTCGGAATGGCGTTCTTGTTAACGGTGATGTGACCACGGCCCAGCAGTGCATCGGCAGCCTTGCCGGTCAGGCCCTTCGGACGCAGGTCCACCAGGAAGACGTGGCTTTCGGTACGACCGGAGATGATGCGCAGACCACGTTCTGCCAGGGCACGGGCCATGGCGTCGGCGTTCTTCAGCACTTGCTCCTGATATACCTTGAATTCCGGTTGCAGCGCTTCTTTGAAAGCGATGGCCTTGCCGGCAATCACGTGCATCAGCGGGCCGCCCTGCAGGGTGGGGAATACATTGCTGTTGATGCTCTTTTCAAACTCGGCCTTGGCCAGAATGATGCCACCACGCGGACCACGCAGGGTCTTGTGGGTGGTGGAGGTCACGAAGTCGGCGTACGGCACCGGGTTCGGGTACACACCAGCGGCGATCAGGCCGGCGTAGTGCGCCATGTCGACCATGAAGTAAGCACCGCACTTCTTGGCGATCTGGCCCATGCGTTCGAAATCGAAGCGCAGCGCGTAAGCGGAGGCACCACCGATGATCAGCTTGGGCTTGGTTTCCATCGCTACGCGTTCCATGTCGTCGTAGTCGATTTCTTCCTTCTCGTTCAGACCGTAGGCAACGATGTTGAACATCTTGCCGGACAGGTTGGCCGGGGAGCCGTGGGTCAGGTGACCACCGTGACCCAGGTTCATGCCCATGACGGTATCGCCCGGCTTCAGGATGGAGAAGTACACCGCCTGGTTAGCCTGGGAGCCGGAGTGCGGCTGCACGTTGGCGTATTCGGCACCAAACAGCTGCTTCACACGGTCGATGGCCAGTTGTTCGACCACGTCGACGTGTTCACAGCCACCGTAAAAACGCTTGGCCGGATAGCCTTCAGCGTACTTGTTGGTCAGCTGGGAGCCCTGGGCTTCCATCACTGCGGGGCTGGTATAGTTTTCGGAAGCGATCAGTTCAATATGATCTTCCTGGCGTTGGCACTCGGCCTTGATAGCGGCGGCCAATTCCGGGTCGAACTTGGCAATCGTCTGGTCAGCTGCAAACATCTTTGACTCTTCCATCAAAGGGTTAACGATGAGGCCATTCTACACGAATCGCCCGGTGAAAAATTTTCACATAAAGCTATTTTGACGATACAAGCACACGCTGTACGCCATGGACATTCTTTATTGCCCGCTCAGCTGTGACAGGTCGTCTGCGGTAAAGAACAGCGGAATCCCGTCACGGCTTTCCGGGTAAATCTCAGCCAGAACATGAACATCTCGCACGTGGCATTCGGCCATCAGCTCACGGAAATTCGATTCAATCAGTGCCACATTGTCCATGGCAGCCAAAGGCCAGACAAACGCTTCCCAGTTGCGCTCGTCACCTTCTGCCGACAGGGTGATGTGCAACTCACCGTTGTCATGGGCGGACAAAATGGCCACCGGGTCTTTCGATAGCTCGCGCAGACGGCGGATCTGACTGCTGGCAAACACCTGCAGTGCCACTTCGAAGCGCGCAAAGTTACCGGCCACCAGCGCTTGCATCACCGGCAAGGGCGGTCGGGCAATCGGAAACAGCGTCACGCCATCGGTGTGCAGCTGTTCACCCAGGAATTTCATCAAGGGCATGCCCCAGGCACCCACGGTGCCACCCAGCTTCACGGGTACGGCATCCCCTTCCGGCTGGATGGCCACACCCAGCAGGTAGCGCAGGAACACGCCTTCTTCTTTCAGGGTGATGGCGGCACCGTTCAAGGCCTCACCAACACCATCTGCCGCAGTGGTCAGATCACGGGTCAGGCGATACAGCCTGGCCGCATCCATCGCCACCACCGTATCCGGATGCAGCAACTGGCCAAACACGCGCACATCACCATCGGAGCTGATTACCCCATGCTGGCGTAGCAAGTCATTCAGCCCATCTTCATCAGCGATAGCTGCCGGCAACGTTGCCTGGTTTTTGCTGCCTGCCACCAACACCAGTGGCAGGGCAAACACATGCGCCCGGCGACCGTCTGGCTGCTCCGCTGCGGCCCGTAATGCATCCCACACAATCTTATAAGTGTCCTGCGACGGCACCATCGCCAATGCGACCGAAATGGAGAGCAATTCGCCACGTTGCAGCATTTGCGCCATCGCATCGCGAATGGCGACAAACCACATTTCGCGATCCGCCTCGGTTGTGGCGTTTTGCACCGACAAGGCGTTATGGATCAGCATATTGGTCATCGATACCTGCGGGTGGTACTGACGTGGGTCCGGAAGAGTGAGAAGCGGCTGCGACATCATGTCATCCTGCTGAAATCGGGAAAGGCCATATTGTCGCACAGTCCGCCACGGCTGACTCACCAAGCAAGCGCTTGACTTTCGCTTTCAAACATAAGCATGTGCTGATTAGCGACAAAAACGGATATTTTTTCGTTTTCGAAAATTCAGATGTTGACACTCGCGCACCGCATCAGGATAATCCGTACTCGTTGAGATGCAGCAATTGCTTCTTGATAGTTTCTCCTCTATTTCTCCTTTGTAGACTTGGCGCGGGCCTCACGGCACCGCGCATTTTTTTTGCCCAACGCAGCCAAAGCACCGAAATTAAAGCCTGTAACACAATGTTATTAAAGATTTTTTACAGAAATCCGTGAAGAATCCAGCGCTGTTAATCGCAACGTCCCGTTATTGCAAACGCCTCTCCCACACTGATTTCCCCCTTTGCTGCCATGTCTGCCACCTGGCAAGGTAATGACAACAGCAAATGTTCGGTTATGAGCAATACAGCACAAAACACCAAACATATATTGTATACAAGTTCAAATTATTACAAAAAAGAAAAACCGAACATGCGGAAATGTTCGGTCTTGCAGGAAGAGCAAGAGAATGCAGCGCCAAAACACGCTGCCAATCAGGGAATCCGGTGCGCTTGCGTGACCGGAAATGATCTGACTTACCGCTGAAATTTAAGTTCACCGCTAAAGAAAAATCTTATCCACGGTCAAGACTGGCTGTGGCAAATACCCGACAGTTTTACTTGGTCTTGTCTTGCCACACCTTATTTCAGTGCTGGTCGCGGCAAAGCCAGCCAACGCTGCACCGATGCCCGCTGCCATTGCAAAGCCGCGTAATCCATCAGCCGCTGCGGCATGGGGTCGCCATTCAACCGTAAGCGGTTGAGCATCAGTGCCAGATCGACATCGACAATGCTCCACTCACCAAACAGGTAGTCCGAACCCGGCTGCAGGATCTGCTCGGCCACGCGTAGCAGTTTGTGCGCCGCACGCTGCGCTGCGTCAGACAAGGGGCGTGCGATTGGCCGGTAGAACACCACCAGCGTGTCACGTTCTTGTCGCAAGGGCAGCAAATCACTGCGCAGCCAGGCCTGGATTTGCCGCGCCCGCGCCTTGGCCTGTGGGTGCTGTGGATAAAGCGCCGGGTCGGGAAATACTTCGTCCAGATACTCGGTGATGGCAGAGGACTCACTCAGCACGAAGTCCCCATGCCGCAAGGCAGGCACGCGCGCTGTCAGCGAACTGGCTGCATAAGCCGGTGCATGATTGGCCCCGCTGTCCAGATCCAGGGTCGACAGGGTGAAGGGCAGCTGCTTTTCCTGCAGCGCCACATACACCAACATGGCATAGGGGCTGCAATACTGTGCGTCGACAGTCAGGTGCAGTGAAGCGGTATTGTTCATTGCCAAGTTCCTCAGCTGGTGACATCAATCCGCACAAGCCTGGTCTAGTTGCACAGACCCGGAGACAAAGCTTGCGCTACTTATCTTCCCTTCTTCCACGGTATACAGACACAGTAGTTCGATATAGCCCGGGCCTTCGGCAAAATTACGTCTGACCATTTCGTGGTCAATCACCACCTGCCCCAGTACTTGACGCCGTAACAGCCGCGCATGCAGATCGGGCTCGGCGAAGCGGGCGATGGCCCGCTGGCGAATCTCGGCATGGCCACGCGCCAGCAAAGTGGCAGGGTGCTGGTACTGGCAGGCATCTGCCGCATAGGTAGCCAGCCAGGCGTCCAGATCATGGGCGTTATAGGCATCCAACTGTTGCTGGACCACCTCTTCAGGGGACAAATGCAGGGTCTCTGCCATGTTGGATATTCTCTGGTGAGCAATCAGCGCAAAAAAACGGCAGCCAAGGCTGCCGTTTTCATTTACCACGGGTGGACCCGCTTATTTTTCCACCTGGGTCACATCACGCACCGCACCGGTGTCGGCGCTGGTAGTCATGGCGGCGTAGGCGCGCAGGGCGGCGCTGACCGGGCGCTGGCGACCTACCGGCTTCCAGGCATCACGACCACGCGCATCCATGGCGCTACGACGGGCATTCAGGTCGGCATCGCTGATGGCCAAACGAATGCCACGGTTGGGGATGTCGATCTCGATGGTATCGCCCTCTTCCACCAGGCCGATGGCACCGCCTTCGGCAGCTTCCGGCGACACGTGGCCGATGGACAGGCCGGAGGTGCCGCCAGAGAAACGGCCATCAGTCAGCAGCGCGCAGGCCTTGCCCAAGCCCTTGGACTTGAGATAACTGGTGGGATAGAGCATTTCCTGCATACCGGGGCCACCCTTGGGGCCTTCGTAGCGGATCACCACCACATCACCGGCCACGATCTTGTCATCCAGAATGGCGGCAACAGCGTCGTCCTGGCTTTCAAAGATACGCGCCCGGCCAGTGAACTTGAGGATGGAATCGTCTACGCCTGCAGTTTTCACAATGCAGCCACGTTCCGCGATATTGCCGTACAACACCGCCAGGCCACCGTCCTGCGAGTAGGCATTGGCCTTGTCGCGGATGCAGCCTTCGGCACGGTCGTCATCCACGCCGGGGTAGCGCATGGACTGCGAGAAGGCGATGGTGGTGGGTACGCCACCTGGTGCTGCGCGATAGAAGCGGCGGGCGGCGCTGTCTTCGCCATGACGCATGATGTCCCAGGTCTCCAGCCCCTCGGCCAGGGTCTTGCTGTGGATGGTGGGTACATCACGGTGGATCAGGCCGGCACGGTCCAGTTCGGACAGGATGGCCACCACGCCTCCGGCGCGATGCACGTCTTCCATATGATATTTCTGCGTGGCCGGAGCCACCTTGGACAGGCAGGGCACCGAGCGCGAGATGCGGTCGATATCCGCCATCTTGAAGTCAACACCGGCTTCGCTGGCGGCAGCCAGCAGGTGCAACACGGTATTGGTGGAGCCGCCCATGGCCACGTCCAGGCTCATGGCGTTTTCGAAAGCCTGCTTGGTGCCGATGGCACGCGGCAGCACGCTGGCGTCGTCCTGCTCGTAATAGCGCTTGGTAATGTCCACGATCAGGCGACCGGCACGCAGGAACAACTCCTTGCGGTCGGCATGGGTAGCCACCAGACTGCCGTTGCCCGGCAGCGACAGGCCCAGTGCTTCGGTCAGACAGTTCATCGAGTTGGCGGTGAACATGCCGGAGCAGGAGCCGCAAGTCGGACAGGCCGAACGCTCTACCCGCTCCACGTCTTCATTGGAGATGGCGCTGTTGGCGGCTTCCACCATGGCGTCCACTAGGTCCAGCTTGCGGATGTCGTTGCCCCACTGTACCTTGCCCGCTTCCATCGGACCGCCGGAAACAAAAATCACCGGAATATTCAGGCGCATGGCGGCCATCAGCATGCCGGGGGTGATCTTGTCGCAGTTGGAGATGCACACCAGCGCGTCAGCACAGTGGGCATTCACCATGTATTCCACGCTGTCGGCAATCAGGTCGCGGCTGGGCAGGCTGTACAGCATGCCGCCGTGGCCCATGGCGATGCCGTCATCGATGGCAATGGTGTTGAATTCCTTGGCCACGCCGCCAGCGCGTTCGATTTCACGCGCCACCAGCTGGCCCATATTGTGCAGGTGGACATGACCGGGCACGAATTGGGTGAAGCTATTGGCAATGGCGATAATGGGTTTGCCAAAATCCTCGTCTTTCATGCCGGTGGCGCGCCACAGGGCGCGGGCACCCGCCATGTTGCGGCCGGCGGTGGAGGTTTTGGAGCGGTATTGGGGCATGTCTTGTTTCCTTGATGATCAGATGCTTCAGAACGCATTGCCGCTGACCGTGCCTGTGTTGCAGGCAGGTCTGCCCTCTCCCGGGTGCCGCTGGATCGGGCTGGCCACAATCTGTCATGGTAATGACAGGACGCGGCGGAACGCATTCCGTATAATTTCGTCCATATTCTTTTACCGCAAACGCACCGGCCTGACAAATGATCGTTCATCCGCAGTTCGACCCCGTTGCCATCCACCTGGGCCCGCTGGCCATTCACTGGTATGGCCTGATGTACCTGCTGGGCTTTGGCCTGTTTCTGCTTCTGGGCAATTACCGCATTCGCCAGGGCCATGCTTTCCTCACATCCAAGCTACTGGACGACCTGCTGATGTATGGCGTGCTGGGCGTGGTAATTGGTGGCCGCCTGGGTGAAGTCTTGTTTTACGAGCCGGGCTATTACTTTAGCCATCCGGCGGAAATCTTCATGGTATGGAAGGGTGGCATGTCCTTCCATGGCGGTTTCCTCGGCGTGCTGGTGGGCATGGCCTTGTTTGCCCGCAAACAGCAGCGCAGTTTCTGGGAGCTGACCGACTTCATCGCCCCGCTGGTGCCGCTGGGCCTGGCTGCCGGACGTATCGGCAACTTCATCAATGGTGAGCTGTGGGGGCGGGTGGCCAGCCCGGACCTGCCCTGGGCCATGCTCTTTCCTTCCGCCAGAGCCAATGACCTGGCAGAGGGCCAGACTTCGTCCGACCTGTTGAACATGCTGATGCAGTACGGTGCGCTGCCGCGTCATCCCTCGCAGCTATATGAGTTTCTGCTGGAAGGCATTGTCCTGTTCGCCGTGCTGTGGATTTACAGCAGCAAGCCACGCGCCCGTGGCCAGGTGTCGGCGGTATTCCTGATCGGTTACGGTCTGGCGCGTTTTGTCAGCGAGTTTTTCCGCAATCCGGATGCCGGTATTTTCGGCCACTCCTACACCATCAGCATGGGCCAATGGCTGAGCCTGCCGATGATCATCATTGGGGTGCTACTACTAGTATTCTTCGGCAAACGCCAGCAACGCTAGGTTATAATTGCCGCTGGCAGCTTGTTGTCTGCCGCCATCGCTGTATCCAGAAAGCCAGTCATCGACTGGCTTTTCAGGCTGCTGACAACATGATTTGGTGCGATGGCACCGGCCCCGGCAAAACCGGCCGCTCGGTTAGATGATGGCCGCCGCAGCCTTCCCGTTTAGTCCCAATCCCCCCGCCCTTGCCTTGCAAGGGCGCCTTGCTTTCTTTTCAGAAAGCCAGATGGGGTTTGTCAACAATCTGCTTTATTGGTCCTGCGGCTTTTCGCCCGCACCGCTAAGGAAATCTGGCATGAAAACCCTCAAGCTCACCCTGGCCACGGCATTACTGGCTGTCTCCGCTCTGGCCTCCGCCGAAGAAGCGGTACTGAAAGTCTCCGCTATTCCGGATGAAGCGCCTACCGAACTGCAGCGCAAGTTTGCGCCGCTCGGCCAGTATCTGGAAAAAGAGCTGGGGATGAAGGTACAGTTTGTGCCGGTAACCGACTACGCAGCCGTCGTGACGGCGCTGAACAGCGACAAGATCGACATGGCCTGGCTGGGCGGCTTTACCTTTGTGCAGGCCAGCCTGCATGGCAAGGTGGTGCCGCTGGTACAGCGCGAGGAAGACAGCAAGTTCACCTCCAAATTCATCGTCAATGCTGCGGTGAATGCCAAATCGCTGAAAGACCTGAAGGGCAAGAGCTTTGCCTTTGGCTCGGCCTCGTCCACCTCCGGCCATCTGATGCCGCGCTACTTCCTGCAAAAGGAAGGCATCAAGCCGGAAACCTTCTTCAAGAATGTGGCTTACTCCGGTGCGCATGATGCCACCGTGGCCTGGGTGGCCTCCGGCAAGGTGGATGCCGGCGCACTCAATGCCTCGGTATGGGACAAGTTGGTGGCAAGTGGCAAGGTAGACAGCAGCAAGGTGAAGCTGCTGGCCACCAGCCCGGCTTTCTACGACTACAACTGGACGGTGCGCGGCAATCTGGACAAGAAACTGCAAGCCCGCATCACCACAGCCTTCCTCAAGCTGGACCCGAAGAATCCGCAGGACAAGGCCATTCTGGAACTGCAACGCGCCAGCCGTTTCATTCCCACCAAGGCGGATAACTACAAGGGCATCGAAGCCGCTGCAGAAGCGGCAGGCCTGCTCAAGTGAGCCTGCTGTTTGACGGTGCCAGCCTGCAACTGGGCGGGGTGGATATCCTGCGTGATATCCGCCTGGAGCTGGCTAGCGGCGAACAGGCCGCGCTGATTGGCCCGTCTGGTGCTGGCAAAACCTCCTTGCTGTTACTGGCCGCCACCCGTTACCGCCCCAGCCAGGGCAGCCTGACCGTGCTGGGCGACAACCCCTGGCATCTGTCGACACGCTGGCTGCAGCGCTTGCGCAGCCGCATCGGCATGGTTTACCAGTCAGCCCCCTTGCCAGCGCGGCAGCGGGCAATCCACGCTGTGGCCGCAGGCAAGCTGGGCCAACAGGGTGGGCTGGCCGCCCTCACCCGCCTGTTGTGGCCTGGAGATGGCGCGGCCATTCAGGATTGCCTGCAACGGGTGGAACTGGCCGACAAGCTGTGGCAGCGCTGCGATCAGCTATCCGGTGGCCAGCGTCAGCGCGTCGGTATTGCCCGCGTGCTTTACCAGCAGGCCGATTTGCTGCTGGCTGATGAACCGGTGGCCGCGCTCGACCCCAAGCTGGCGGAGGACACCATCCGGCTGCTGGTGGCTGAAGCCAGTGCCCGCCAGGCCAGCCTGCTGGTCAGCCTGCATTCGGTGGAACTGGCCCTAGCCTACTTTCCGCGCATCATCGGCGTGCGTGATGGCCAGATCATGTTCGATCTGCCGCGCGAGCAGGTCCATCCCGGCGTAGTCAGCGCGCTGTATGCTGGCGAAAGGCTGGCCGAACCCGCCACGCCTGCCGCGCCAGCCGCAGTCAGCCAGGGCTTGCGATGCTGAGTACTCATCCGCGCGATCCGGCTCGCTGGCCGCGCCTGCTCACCCTGCTGCTGTGCCTGCTGCTACTGGCCCCCAGCTTCAGCTTGACCCAGTTTAATCCGGCCACGCTGGCCAACCCCGACAGCTGGCACACCATGGCCGGTTTTGTCGCCGGTTTCTTCCCCATGTCCTTGCAGGGTGGTTTCCTGCGCGATGTCGCACACGAAACCATTACCACGCTGGCCAGTGCCACCGCAGGCATTGCGCTGGCCATGCTGCTGGGTGCGCCATTGGCCTTTGCCACCAGCCGCGCGCTGGATCGCCACGTACTGGGTGCCGAACGCCCTGCTCGCCTGGCCTGCTGGCTGGCGTCACTGCTGCGCGGTTTGATGGTGATCCTGCGCGGCATTCCGGAAATCGTCTGGGCGCTGCTATTTGTCCGTGCCGCTGGCCTGGGCAGCCTGCCTGCAGTGCTGGCCATCGGCCTGGCCTATGGCGGCATGCTGGGCAAGGTGTATGCCGAGATTCTGGAATCCCAGCAACGCGAGCTGGCTGCCGCCTTGCACTTGCAAGGTGCCAGCCGCTGGCAATGTCTGCTGTATGGCCTGTGGCCGCAAGCGCTGCCCGAGTTGCTGAGCTATAGCGTCTACCGCTGGGAATGCGCCATTCGGGCATCCGCCGTAATGGGTTTTGTCGGTGCCGGTGGCGTAGGCCAATTGCTGGACACCAGCCTGAAAATGCTCAATGGCGGCGAGGTCAGCACCTTGCTGCTGGTTTTCCTGTTGCTGGTAAGCCTGAGCGAAGGCATCAGCCTGCTGTCACGCCATGCGCTGGAACGCCAGCGTGGTGGTATGTATCTGCTGGGCGGCGGTGTAATGGCGGTGCTGGCCAGCCTGCTGTGGCTGCTACCGGGCTGGCGCGACAGTGGCTTCGATCTATCCGCCATCCCGCGTTTCATGCATGACTTTTTCCCGCCGGATGGTGACATGCTGGCCGAGCTGGCCCATGGCACGCTGGAAACACTGGCCATGTCGGCGCTGGGCACGGTACTGGCCTTTGTCGCCGCAAGCGCACTGGCCATGCCAGCCGCCGGGCGGTTTGGCAGCGCGGCCAAATGGGCTAGCCGCCTGCTGCTCAATCTGCTGCGCGGGGTGCCGGATCTGCTATGGGCGTCCATCGCGGTGCTGGCGGTGGGACTTGGTCCGGCAGCTGGCGTCGTGGCGCTGGCCTTGCACACCGCCGGGGTACTGGGACGCTTGTTTGCCGAGACGCTGGAAAATGCCGATCACGCACCAGAACTCGCCCTGCGCCAAGCCGGGGCCAGCCGCTTGCTGGCCTTTGCCTACGGCCAGCTGCCCACCGTATTCAGCCAGTGGGTGGCTTATACCCTGTATCGCTGGGAGAACAATATCCGTATTGCCACTGTACTTGGCATTGTCGGGGCCGGTGGGCTGGGGCAGCAGCTTTATCTGGCTTTGTCCTTATTCCAGCAGCACCGGGCAGCCAGTCTGATCATCGCCATGCTGTTGCTGTCATGGGCGGTGGAACAACTCAGCCGACTCTGGCGGCAACACATGGCTTGAGGTGTCGCCGTGCGCCAGCCCCGCACATGACGGCAGCCACTGTGCTGCCGTTTCTTATTCCATATTCTGATAAAAAATGCATTTTTAATCGTTTTACCTACTGATAAGCCGGGCCTAGCATGGTGTCATTTACAGCAGCACTTACCGGTGCTGACTGTGATTGTCATCTCACTCCACAAGAGGCTTAGCCATGAAAACCCCTTCCCTGCTACTGGCGCTCACCCTGCTGGGCACCGCCGGCCATGCTCTGGCCGACCGCCTGGACGATATCAAGAAAGCTGGCGTACTGCGCGTGGCCGCTTTCGACAGCAATCCACCCTTCGGCTTTCTTGATGGCAAGACCCACCAGATCAGCGGGCTGGATGTGGAAGTGGCCCAAGCCATTGCCAGCAAACTAAAAGTAAAACTGGAACTGGTGCCCACCAATCCGGCCAACCGCATTCCGCTGCTGGTGGCTGGCAAGGCCGACTTGGTAGCGGCCAACTTCACCGTTACCGACGAGCGCAAAAAGCAGGTGGACTTCAGCCTGCCCTACTTTGCTTCCGGTCAGCAGTTCATTGCCCGCAAGGGCAGCCTGAGCAAGCCGGAACAACTGGCTGGCCTGCGCGTGGGTGTGGACAAGGGCACCACCCAGGAAATCTACCTGCGCGAGAAATACAGCAAAACCACCGTGGTTGCCTACGATGACACCCCGCTGGCCTTTACTGCGCTGCGCAATGGCAATGTGCAGGCCATCTCGCAAGATGGTTCCAAACTGGCCGCCCTGCTGGCCAATGCCCCGGACAAGGCCAAGTACGAGCTGGCCCCGTTTACCCTCACCCGCGAATACCAGGCCATCGGCCTGCCCAAGGGTGAGGCGCGCCTGACCAAGGTGGTGAATGACACCTTGGTGGAACTGGAAAAATCCGGCCAGGCACGCAAGATCTACGACCGCTGGTTTGGCCCCAGCACCAAGGCACCACTGCCGCGTGATTTCAAGATCGGCGACGCTGCCTGATTTTTAGCAGATCAGCCAACCGGCCTGCGCCTCTGCTGCACAGGCCGGTTTTATGCATTTTTATTCCCCTTACCGAAAGAACAGACCGATGACTCCGCCCTCCTGGCTGGGACAAGGCTGGCTGGCCCCGCATTATCTGGGCTGGCTGCTGCATGGCGCAGTGATGACCGCAGGACTGGCCCTGTGCGTGTGCCTGTCGGCCACCCTGCTGGGCATCCTGCTGTGTGCCGCACAGGATAGCCAGCAACACTGGCTGCAATGGCCGGCCAGCCTGTTTTGCAGCCTGCACCGCAACACGCCGCTGCTGGTGCAGGTCTTGCTGTGGTATTTCGGCGCTGGCGGCCTGCTGCCGGATGCCCTCATGCAATGGCTTAACACACCCCATCAATGGATGCTGCCATTTGGGTTCAGCCTGGCGTGGCCATCGTTCGAATGGCTGGCAGCCTGGCTGGCGCTGTCGCTGTATTCGGCCAGCTTCATCTGCGCCGAACTGGCGGCCGGGCTAAATACGGTGGCCACCGGGCAAAGGCTGGCGGCACGGGCCTTGGGCATGCGCGAATGGCAGATCTTCCGCCATATCGTGCTGCCGCAAGCCTTGCAGGTGATCCGCCAGCCCTTGCTGGGCCAGTACACTGCGGTGATCAAGAACACCTCGCTGACCATGGCTATTGGCGTGGCCGAGCTGTCCTATACCTCGCGCCAGGTGGAAAGCGAAACCCTGCTGGCCTTCCAGGCCTTTGCCGTGGCCACAGTGCTCTACCTGATACTGGTGATCGCCACGCAGTTGTTCGGTACGCTGCGCACATCCGGGGGACACGCGCCATGATGCTGACCTTGCTGCGGGACAATCTGGATTATCTGTTGTGGGGTAATCTGGCACAGGGCCAGCCGGGCGGACTGCTGCTTACCGTAGGTATCAGCCTGGTTGCCGGCTTGCTGGCCACGCTGGGCGGACTGGCAGGCGGCATCGCACTTGTCATGGGTGGACGGCGGCTGCGGCGTGGCCTGACCGTGCTGGTGCACGTGCTGCGTGCCATCCCGGTACTGATGCTGATTTTCTGGTGCTACTTTCTGCTGCCCATTCTGTTCGGCATCGACATCCCCGGCGTGCTGACGGTGATTGCCGCACTGGCACTGATCAACGCGGCCTATCTGAGCCAGTCGGTTCGGGCTGGCATTGAAGCGATCGGTAAAGGCCAATGGCTGGCGGGTGCTGCGCTGGGCATGAGCCGCTGGCAGACGCTGCGCTACATCATCCTGCCGCCTGCTTTACGCCAGATGCTGCCGTCCTTCATCAACCAGTGGATTACTCTGCTCAAGGATAGCTCGCTGGCCTATGTGGTGGGTGTGGCAGAGTTCACTTTTGTTGCCACCCAGATCAACAACCGCGAGCAGGTTTACCCCTTGCAGGTATTCGGCATTGTCGCCCTTGCCTATCTGCTACTGTGTGCCACGCTGGAATGGACCGGACGCCGGCTGGCAGCTGCTTAGCCCTGATTTGCATGGTTTTACCCGCTGCCGAACATTTCCCCCTCAAACCCGGTCATACAATCGGCACAAACATAGCGGCGACGTAAAACGGGAACCCGCCACATCTTCCCGACTTGCCTACGCCACGGTTGCGGCAGCGGCGTGATGCCACGCCATCGGCTACACTGCAAAAGGTTTCATGCTGCACCTTTGCAAGGGGAGACACATGCACGTCAAGGTTCTGGGATCATCATCCGGCTACGGCCAGGCACTGCGTACCACCAGTTTTCTGGTGGACGATAACTGCCTGCTCGATTGTGGCAGCGGTATTGTCGATCTCGACACGCAAGCCCTATTGCAAATCGAAACGGTCTTGCTTACGCATAGCCATCTGGATCACTGCAGTGGCCTGCCACTACTGGCCGATACCCATATCAGCCATGGCGGACGCGGGGTGGATGTGTATACCCAGCAGGAAACCATCGATGCGTTAAAACAACAGATGTTCAACAGCCAGCAATGGCCGGACTACACCAAGGCGGCACCGGGCAATGTCCCCTGGCTGCGACTGCATGCCATCGAAGTGGGAGATGCGGTGTCTTTGCCGGACGGCATTGCCACCGCCTTGCCGGCAGAGCACAGCGTGCCGGCAGTCGGCTGGCTGCTGGAGGGCCCGTGGCGGGCGCTGGCCTTTACCGGAGATTCCGGCCCCTGCCTGGCGTTCTGGCACTGGATCAGCCATGTGCCATCGCTGACCGATGTCATCTGCGAGCTAAGCTATCTGAATGAAAATTCCGCCAAGGCCATGGTGGATGGACACATGTCGCCGGCTCTGCTGATTCCCCTGCTGGAAATCCTGCCGCCCAATGTGCATGTCTGGATCACCCATACCGACAACAGGCAACGTACGCAGATACTGGAGCAAGTACGCAAGGAGCTGCCTTCGCTGCTGCACGTGCATCCGCTGGAACAAGGCATCAGCATTGAGCTATAAAACTGTCGGCCTCACTCACCACGACCGTAAATGTGGTTTAGTGGTGCCATGATACGTGCCAGACTGCCGTTACGCCGGGTTTGCTCAAAACCCTCGCGCACTTTCTGTACCAGGGCATCGCTGGTATTGCGGTTGAATACCATATAGAGCGCAGATTCCAGCTCGCTCAGCACATACACCGGTTCGATGCTGCTGCAATCAAGCCCATGCGGAGCGCACTTTGCCAGCCCCAGCGGCACCAGGTCGATACGGCCTGCTTGCAACATCGGCAGCAGTAAATCACTGGAACTCACCACGATCAAAGACTTGCCGCCAACCTCACTGAAACCCTTGCGCCGCAGGTATTCCTCGCGAAAGTCCATATTGACCACACCAATGCGGTAGTGCCGGGCGTCATCGAGGCTATGCACCACCACGTCGCTACGGCCCTTCTTGCGGAACAGTGCAATGCGGTTGGCTACCAAGGGGCCTATCCACTTGAACTTGTCTTCCCGCTCCGCCGTCCTGGCGATGGGAAACATCAGGGTGCCCGGCTTGGCCAGTGTGGTGGTATAGATGCGCGCCCAGGGCTGGATATCCATCTGGTACGGCAGGTGTGCAGCCTCCAGTGCCGCGCGGACAGTCTCGGTGCAGTAGCCCAGCATGCTGCCATCGCGCTGGTAGGAAAAAGGCAGGTTTTCCTCTGCCAGTACGGGCAGTGCAGCTGCCGGTACGGCATGACACGTCATCGCCAGCCCGCAGCCTGCGGCCAGTCTCCGAATCCAGATCCCCATCATCGCTTCATGTCGCGGCTTGACACCGTTGCTGTGTAAATGAAGATGCCGGTCAGAGAACCGGCATCTGTAATGAGGTGAGTATAAGTGTTTCTACCAAATGCGGATACGCATTCTGTCAGTCCGCACCCACCACATCAAAACCAGCATCTTCCACCGCCGCCGCCAGCTCCTCCGGGGACACGGTTGCCGCATCGTAAACAATGCTGGCGGCTTTATCTTGCAGGCTGACTTCGGCACTGCTGACACCCGCCATGGTGGAGAGCACCTTGGTAATACTGTTGGCGCAGCCACCGCAGGTCATGCCTTCAATTTTCAGTTTCAGTTCACTCATGATGCTTCCTTTGCGTTTATTTCCAGCGGCGCAACAACAATGAGTTGCTGACCACCGACACCGAACTCATCGCCATGGCAGCACCAGCCAGCACCGGATTAAGCATGCCCAGCGCTGCCAGTGGAATACCCAGCACGTTATAGATAAAGGCAAAAAACAAGTTTTGCCGGATTTTCCCCAGCGTGGCACGTGACAGGCGGATGGCATCGGCCACATGTAGAACATCGCCCTGCATCAGGGTGATGTCTGCCGTTTCAATCGCCACATCCGAACCAGCCCCCATGGCAAAGCTGACATCTGCTGCCGCCAATGCTGGCGCATCGTTAACACCATCACCCAGCATCGCCACCTTGCGGCCAGCCGCCTGCAACTGCACGACAGCCTCGGCCTTGTCCTGCGGCCGCAGCCCGGCCCGATAATCGGTAATGCCGGCTTCGCTGGCAATGGCTGCCGCCGTGGAGGGGTTGTCGCCGGTCAGCATGATGACTTGCACCCCCATCTGCTGCAAGGTTTTTACCGCCCCCACCGCACCGGGCCGCAAGGTATCGGCAATCGCCAACAGGCCCAGCAGCCGGGTATCGTCAGCCAGTGCAATCATGCTTTGTCCTGGCAATGGCCACCCTGCCGGCAAGGCAGAATCGCAGGCCCAGTCAGGCCGCCCCACGCGCAGGCTGCCGTATCCATCGATACTGGCAGTAACGCCCTGCCCGACTTCGGCCTGAAAAGTTTGCAAGGGTAGCAAGGCAAGGTCACGCTGTGCTGCCTGCTGCAGAATGGCGCGTGCCAGCGGGTGCTCGGAACCACTTTCCACGCTGGCCGCCAGTTGCAATACGCGATTCTCGTCACCATCGACTGCCCAGATGGCAGTGACCACCGGCTTGCCCTCGGTCAGCGTGCCGGTTTTATCCACGACCAGTGTATTGATGCGCCCGGCAGTTTCCAGCGCAGCCGCATTGCGGAACAGTACGCCGCGTCCGGCCCCCTTGCCTACGCCCATCATGATGGCGGTAGGCGTGGCCAGGCCCAGCGCACACGGGCAGGCAATCACCAGCACGGCCACGGCGCGGATCAAGGCCAGGCTCCAGTCGCCCAGCCACCAGCCATTAAGCAAAAGGGTAAGCAAGGCGATTACAGCCACCACCGGCACAAACACACCGGCAATCTGGTCGGCCAGCCGCTGGATGGGGGCTTTTGAACCCTGTGCCAGCCCCACCAGCCGAATGATTTCGGCCAGTTGCGTCTGGCTGCCCACGCTGCTGGCACGCACTTTGAGCATGCCCTGCTGATTGCGCGTGGCGGCATACACCTTGTCGCCGATGGTTTTGCTGACCGGCAGGCTTTCACCAGTCAGCATGCTCTCGTCGATCGCTGCTTGTCCTTCCACCACCACGCCATCCACCGGCAGGCTTTCGCCATGGCGTACCACCACCACATCGCCCACCTGTAATTGCTCGACGGCAACATCCTGCAACTGGCCATCACGCTCGATACGGGCTTGGCGTGGTGCCAGCCGTATCAGGCTGGCAATGGCACCTGAGGTCTTGCCGCGTGCCCGCGCCTCCAGCAGCTTGCCCAGCAACACCAGCGTAATGACGGCTGCACTGGCTTCAAAATACACATGCTGTTGCTGCCAGTCCGACAGGGTAACCACAGTGGAAAGCAGCCAGGCCATGCTGGTTCCCAGCGCCACCAGCACATCCATATTGGCACCGCCACTGCGCAGCGCATGCCATGCTCCACGATAAAAGCGCCAGCCGATGATGAACTGCACCGGGGTTGCCAGCGCCAGCTGCAGGCCGCGTGGCAGCATCAGTTGATGCCAGCCAAACAGCATGGCCAGCATCTCCAGCAGGAAAGGCATGGTCAGCAATAGCGACAGGACAAACCAGACCAACTCCCGGCGATACTGGCGTGCGTGCTGTTGTTGCAGGTCTTCTCCTCCCGCCGCCTGATGGGGCGTGGCGTCAAAACCTGCCTTGCGCACGGCAACCAGCGCATCGCTAATGGGCAGCATGCCGGCGGCAAACTGCAGCTGGGCATTGCTGGTGGCAAAGTTAACCTGCGCATTCACCCCCGGCAGCTTGTTAAGCACCTTCTCCAGCCGTACTGCACATGCAGCACACGTCATGCCACTGATATCCAGCTGCAACTGTTGCTGTGGCACGCTGAAACCAGCCTTGACGATAGCATCCTGCACTTGCTGCAGGCTGCTGTGCCCAGGCTGATAGTGAATCTGGGCCTGCTCGCTGGCAAAGCTGACGCTGGCACTGACACCATCGAGCTTACCCAATACCTTTTCCAGCCTGGCAGCACAGGCCGCACAGTGCATGCCGGCAATGGGCAACGTGATAACGGTTTCGGTCATGATGGACTCCTTGCCTGCAAGTATATACCCCCAAGGGGTATATTAAAACAGCGATGTTTGCCATTCTGCACGCGCAAAAAAACCGCAGGGCCTGCGCCTCTGCGGTTGCTCGGTAAGCCGGTAAAATCAGATCCAGTTACGGCGGGAAAACAGCCAGATCAATCCAGCAGCAATCGCGGCCATCAGTCCCAGCACCGCAAAATAGCCATAGTGCCAGTGTAGTTCCGGCATGTTTTCAAAGTTCATGCCGTAAATGCCGGCGATCAGCGTGAGCGGCATGAAGATCATGCTGAATACGGTCAGTACCCGCATCTGCAGATTAAGCCGGTGTGACTGGGTAGAAAGGTAAAGGTCCAGCATATCCGCCACCATTTCACGCGACATTTCCAGTGATTCGATGACATGCATGGTGTGATCGTAAGCATCACGCAGATAAACCTGGGTATCGGGTTGAATCAGCCGGTACTCGCCGCGCATCAGGGTGAGCAGGATTTCACGCAGCGGCAGAATCGAGCGCCGCAGTTTCAGGCAGTCGTGCTTAAGCCGCTGTACCTTGTGCAAGACGCCTTGCTCGCGTCCGTGCAACAGCAGCTGGTCGGTGCGCTCCACATGCTCAGTAAACTGGCTGAGCACACCGAAGTAGTCATCGATGATGGCGTCAATCAGGCCATAGGCCAGGTAATCAGCCCCCTTGCTGCGCAATGCGCCACGCCCGCTGCGCAGACGCTCACGCACGGGTTCGAACACCCCGGTTGGTTTTTCCTGAAATGACAGCACAAAACCGCTGCCGATCACCAGATACATCTGGTTGTAACGCAGACGTCCGCCATTGGGAGGAAAGTCGAACACCCGCGTGGCAATGAACAGATAGTCGCCGTAGTCTTCCAGCTTGGGTCGTTGCCGGTTGTTGAGAATGTCTTCCTGCACCAGTGGGTGCAGTCCGAAACGCTCGCCGATGGCCTGCATGACGGCGGCGTCGTGCAGGCCATAGACATTGAGCCACAGTACCGGCTGGCTGGGACGATAGGCCAAGCCTTCCACGACGGAGTCGAAGCTGGTTTCACACAAGGCCTGCGGACCGAACTCCAGCAGGGTGATACTGCTGGCCTCCACTTTGGCTTCACCGACGGGCAGCAGGGTGCCGGGTGGTTCGCCCAGCGTGGGCACCCTCTGCTTTACCTTGGCATGGCGCATGGTCAGATCTGGTTGATATCGAGCTCGAAACCGACATTCTTCCACTGCAGCACTTCCTGGCGGAAGGCGCTGGCAGTCAATGGATTGTCATTCAGCCAATTCTTGCTCACGGTGAGTACAAAACCCTTGGCTGCCGGCTTGAGATCCAGTAAGTCAGATAGCGGAATCGCATGGCGGCTGCGATAAAACAGCACAGCCAACCGCAATGCCACAACCGCCTGCCATAGCACCGGGTCGTGCACCACTTGCTGCATCTTGCCCATATCACCACGATGGCCCAGCACGATGGTGGCCAGCATGGCCTGTTCACGCTTGGAGAAACCCGGCATGTCTGCGTTCTGCAGAATATAGGCTGAGTGCTTGTGATAAGCGGTATGGGCAATGGTCAGGCCAATCTCATGCAGGCGTGCCGTCCACACCAGGCGCTTGAGCATGTCCTGATCGATATCTTCACCCGCCACCATGCGATACAGGCGTTCGGCCAGCAACTGCACCCGCTCGCTCTGTTGCACGTCCACATGGTAGCGACGCTTGAACAATTGCACCGTGCTTTCGCGCATATCCTTTTCCCGCTGGCGGCCCAGCAGGTCGTACAGCACGCCATCACGCAGCGCACCTTCGGCCACCGTCATTTTGCTGACGCCCAGCTCTTCAAAGATGGCGATCATGATGGCCAGGCCACCCGGCAACACCGGTAGCCGGTCCGCCTTCAGACCATTGAGGCTGACATTTTTCAGGTTTTCACGTTTGATCAGCTCGGCCCGTAATTGCAGCATGCCATCCAGGGTGATATCCGATGCCGACCAGTCGTTGATTTCCAGAATATCGCGCAGGGACCGTGCCGTGCCGGAAGTGCCAACCGCCAGTTGCCATTCTTCCGGGCGGTACTCACTGGAAATGCGCTGGATTTCATTGCGGGCGGCCAGCGTGGCATCGGCAAAATTACTGCGGCTGAGCTTGCCATCGGCAAAGTAGCGCAGGCTGAAACTGACACAGCCAAGCGGCAGGCTTTCCGTTACATGGGCCTTGAACTGGCTGCCGATGACAAACTCGGTGGAGCCGCCGCCGATATCCACCACCAAGCGTCTTTCCTTGGTGGCTGGCAGCGAATGCGCTGCACCGATATACACCAGCCGTGCTTCCTCGCGCCCGGCAATGATTTCGATGGGAAACCCCAGCAAGGCCTCAGCCCGCTGAATGAATTCGGCCGAGTTTTTTGCCACCCGCAGGGTATTGGTGCCAACAATCCGAACCTGGGACGGGCTGAAGCCACGTAGACGCTCACCAAAGCGCGCCATGCAAGCCAGGGCTTTTTCCTGGGTAAGCTCGTCCAGATATTTGTCGGCAGTCAGGCCGGCACCCAGGCGGACGGTTTCTTTCATTGCATCCAGCGGATACAGCTGGTCTTCGACAACGCGGGAGACTTGCAGGCGGAAGGTATTGGATCCCAGGTCAACAGTGGCCAGGACATCCGGGGTAGGCAGGGTGGTGGTCAAAGGCAAGCCTTTTCCAATATGGTTTGCTGCGGAGTCAGGGCGGACGGCTGGGTCAGGGCGCTGCTCCGCCACGGATTGTTCGATAAAAAATGGCAGTAACACCCGAGATGTTACCGCCATTTATGTCATTGCGTCATTGCGCTTGATCAGCCGCCCAGTGTTTCCCGCTTGATGGTTTCCAGCGAGGTATGGCGGATATCCTTGCCCTTGACCAGATACACCACGTATTCCGAGATGTTCTTGGCATGGTCGCCAATGCGTTCGATGGCCTTGGAAATGAACAGGGTGTCGATGGACATGCTGATGGTGCGCGGGTCTTCCATCATGAAGGTAATCAGCTGACGCAGTTCGGCGGCAAAGTCGTCATCCAGCCGCATGTCTTCTTCTGCCAGTTCCAGCGCTGCGGTGGCATCCAGCCGGGCAAATGCGTCCAGCGCACGGCGCAGCATGGCCAGCGCCACTTCCGCCATCTTGCGGATTTCGCGGAAGCGCGGCATCTGGTAACGCTCGGACTGGTAGATGGTTTTACCCATGCGGGCGATCTTTTGCGCTTCATCACCGATGCGTTCCAGATCAGTAATGGTCTTGATCACGGTAATGATGATGCGCAGGTCGCTGGCAGCCGGCTGGCGGCGGGCGATAATGTGCTGGCACTCGTCATCAATGGTCACTTCCATGGAGTTGACCAATGCGTCTTCGGTAATCACCTTGTCGAACTTGGCGATGTCACCGGACATGAGGGCATCGATAGCAGACAGGATCTGTTGTTCGACCAGGCCACCCATTTGCAGTACGCGGGTGCGGATGGTTTCCAGTTCCATGTCGAACTGCTTGGAGATGTGTTCTGCCATGTCTGCCTCTTGAACGAATCCGGAATTCAGGTAAAGGGGAATGATAAGCCGGCCAGATGACAGGCTGATGACATTTAATCAAGACGGGCCTGTCGTGACAGGCCCGGTTGCAACGGGAAAACGGCTTAGCGGATGACTTCCACGCCGTTCTGGCGCCCCAGCACCAGGATGTCGGCACGGCGGCGGGCAAACAGGCCACAGGTGACAACACCGGCAATGTGGTTGATGGTTTCTTCCAGCTCCACCGGCGTATTGATGGTGAGGCCATGCACATCCAGGATGACGTTGCCATTGTCGGTGACCACGCCCTGACGCAGCTCTGGATGACCACCCAGCGCCACCAGCTGGCGAGCTACCGAACTGCGCGCCATCGGGATCACCTCGATCGGCAGCGGGAATGCACCCAGCTTCAGCACATACTTGCTCTCATCGGCAATGCAGACAAACTGCTCGGCCACGCTGGCCACAATTTTCTCGCGCGTCAGCGCGGCGCCACCGCCCTTGATCATGTGCAGGTGATGGTTGATTTCATCGGCACCATCGATATACACCTCCAGTTTTTCCACTTCGTTCAGCTCGAACACCGGAATATGGTGGGCTTTCAGACGCGCGGTGGAGGCTTCCGAACTGGATACGGCGCCCTTGATGCGGCCCTTGATGGCGGCCAGCTCTTCAATAAAGAGATTGACCGTGCTGCCAGTGCCCACACCGATGATGCAGTCGTCCGGCACGAATTCCAGCGCCTGTTTGGCGACAGCCAGCTTGAGTTGGTCTTGGGTCAGCATGTTGATACCTCCAGCAGTAAGTTCGATTGCATATCCAGCTGCCGATTATCCCACATCAGCTGGCATCTGTCGGGCGAAACGGTATCAGGACAAGGGCATCAGCAGACAGATAGCCTGCGCCTCAATCGCTTCACAGCGGCCCAGATAACCCAGTTTTTCATTGGTCTTGCCCTTCACATTGACCGCACTTTGCGTAATCCCCAGATCGGCGGCAATGCAGGCACACATCGCAGAAATATACGGTGCCAGTTTGGGACGCTGTGCAATCAGCGTAGCATCCACATTGACCACCTGCCAGCCGGCAGCCCGAACGCGAGAGACGGCCTCACGCAACAGAACGCGGCTGTCCGCCCCCTCGAAGCTTGCGTCAGTATCGGGAAAATGCCGACCGATATCTCCCAGCGCCGCCGCGCCAAGTACCGCATCAGTGATGGCATGCAGCAGGGCATCGGCATCGGAATGACCCAACAGGCCATGGCTGTGCGGAATGGTCACGCCCCCCAGAATCAGCGGGCGGCCTTCCACCAGCTGGTGCACATCGTAACCTTGTCCAACTCGGAACATGGAGTTCATTCCTTTCGTGAAGCCAGAATCGCCCGGGCCAGCGCCAGGTCGCGCGGGAAGGTGACCTTGAAGTTCTGCGCATCGCCTTCCACCAGCCGTGGCTTGTGACCATACTGCTCGATGGCTGCGGCCTCATCCGTCACCTCTTCCGTCATGCTGCGGGCCAAGGCCTGGCCTAGCAGGCCGGCACGGAACATCTGAGGTGTCTGCGCCAGCCACAGCCCCTGACGCGGCACGGTGGTGCTGATGCGCCCTTCGGCATCGGCTCGCTTCACCGTATCTGGCACGGGCAAGGCCAGCAGGCCGCCCACAGGGTCATCGGCCAACGTTGCAATCAGGCGTTCTACCGCCGCGACCGACAGGCAGCAGCGCGCGGCATCGTGCACCAGCACCCAATCTTCGGCACGGGCAGCCATGACTTCCAGCCCGTTGCGCACGCTTTCGGCCCGGCTGCTGCCGCCCACCCGATGCACGCGCAGTTTGGGCAGATTCCAGTCAAAATCATCAAACCACTCATCACTCGGCGACAGCACCAGCACCACTTCGCTGATGGCTTCCACTTGGCTGAGTGCCTGCAAGGTGTGCCACATCAAGGGGCGACCATTCAGTTGCAGGTACTGCTTGGGGCTGGGGCCGCCAAAGCGGCTGCCGGAGCCCGCCGCCGGCACCAGGGCCAGATAGCGACTCATGTTGCATCCCCTGCTGGCTGGGTTTCCAGCGTACGCCACAGACAGCTGCCCTTCACCGCCTTGTCCAGCTCACCCAGATAGCCCTGATGCGCGGCCTGCTCTTCTTCGCTGGCACGCCTGACCAGCAGTGGCTTGCGTTCAAACTGGATGTCGCCGCCCTGCGTGCTGCCTGCATCGACATCAATATCCATGACCAGGCTTTCCTGGCCACGGGTCATCCACAAATACACTTCGGACAGCAGTTCGCAGTCAATCAGCGCGCCGTGCAGGGTACGGTTAGAGCGGTCAATGTCAAAGCGGTCACACAAGGCATCCAGGCTGTTGCGCTTGCCGGGAAACTGGTCACGCGCCATGGCCAGGGTGTCGGTTACCTGGCCAACCAGTTGCTTGATCTTGGGCAAGCCCAGCCGGTCGAACTCGGCATTGAGGAATTTAACGTCAAATGGCGCGTTGTGAATGATCAGTTCGGCATCGCGCATGAAGTCGGCCATCTGCTCCGCCACCTGGGCAAAGCGTGGTTTGCCTTCCAGCGATGCCAGCGAGATGCCGTGTACCCGCTCGGCATCCGGGTCGATATCACGCTCGGGGTGAATGTAAAGATGCAGATGCTTGCCGGTGAGCTTGCGGTTGATCATTTCCAGACCGGCAAATTCGATGATGCGATGGCCCTGATCCGGATCGAGGCCGGTGGTTTCGGTATCGAGAATAATCTGTCTCATGCTGCTGCTTTCTGGCAGGCCGGCATGTACCGGCCACAATCAATAAAGAGGCAAAACTTTTACAGGGTTTCAACGCCTCGGTTGGCCAATTGGTCGGCCCGCTCGTTGAATTCGTGGCCGGCATGGCCCTTTACCCAGCGCCAGTCCACATGGGTATGGCGGTTGCGCTCGGCATCCAGCATCTGCCACAGGTCGGCATTTTTTACCGGCTCCTTGGCTGCGGTCTTCCAACCACGGGCTTTCCAGCCGTGAATCCACTCGGAAATACCCTTCTGTACATATTGCGAGTCGGTGTAGACCACCACATGGCATGGCCGGTTCAGCGCCGCCAGGCCACGAATCACCGCCAAGAGCTCCATGCGGTTATTGGTGGTACCGCGCTCGCCGCCAAACAGCTCTTTTTCCTTACCCTTGAAGCGCAGCAATGCACCCCAGCCGCCAGGACCGGGATTGCCCTTGCAGGCACCATCGGTATAAATCTCGACACAATCTTCTGTTGTCATGTTTCTCAAGTTCTGTTGTCCCGGCCCTGCACGGGCCGGGCTGATTCAATCTTGCCGACCTGGCACCTGACGGTGGCTGGACGGCGTCTGTCTGTGGCTGGGGTGGCGCTCATTCCCTCCTGCCACCACCAGTCCCTTGGAAGCCTTGGCCATTTTCCAGTTGGGGGTGATCAGGCGCATGCCGCGTTGGCGTTTAACCGCTTCGATGCCATATACACCAGCCGCCAGCGGCCACCATTTGTCGCCGGCACGTTCCAGAAAGCCAAAACGCTCCAGCCACCCCTGCTGCGACAGCGGCGGTGCATAGGCCATGAAGCAGCCGGCTACCGGTTCCAGATCCAGCAATTTCAGCCAGTCGCGAATACGGATCAAGGGAAAGAAATTACCGCGCCACGGGGTATCCGCCCGGCCCTGGATCAAGCGTCGCACTCCCCATAGCGATACCGGATTGAAGCCGGTCATCAGTAAACGGCCTTCCGGCACCAGCACGCGTTCCACCTCACGCAGAACCTGATGCGGCTCGGTGGTAAAATCCAGCAGATGAGGCATGACCAGCAAATCCAGACTGCGTGATTCAAACGGCATTTGTGCCGGATGGCAGATGATTTGTGCCTTGCCGCCTTCTGCTGCCTGGCACTGCCAGGGAATGCGGTTAGCAGCCAGGAAGCCCACCTCGGGCAGGCCCATCTGTACAGCATGAAAACCGAAAATATCGGCGACCGCCCGATCGAAAAATGCCTGCTCACACTGCAGCAGGTAATGTCCCAGTTCGGTCGTGGTCAGCCACGTGGAAAACGCTTGCATCATTGAAGGAGTCCGATCCGACCATGTTTACCGTTACCCCCGTTCGGGCATTTGCCGACAATTATATCTGGGTTTTGCAACAGGGCACCGGTGCACTTGCAGTTGACCCTGGCGAGGCGGCAGCGCTGATTGCGTTTCTGGATCAACGTGGACTGGCCCTGCAAACCATCCTCATCACCCACCATCATGCTGATCATTGCGGTGGCCTGGCCGAACTGTTGCAACGCTGGCCACAAGCGCAGGTTTATGGACCGCCAGGCATTGCCGGCGTCAATCAGCCGGTCAAGGAAGGGGCCTGCGTGCACTGGCACAACTATGTATTTGATGTGCTGGCCCTGCCTGGTCATACCCTGGATCATCTGGGCTACTACGGGCATGGCCAGCTGTTTTGCGGCGATACTCTGTTTGGTGCGGGCTGTGGCAGGCTGTTTGAAGGCAGCCCGGCCCAGATGCTGGCCTCACTGGATAAGCTGGCAGCGCTGCCGGATACCACCCGTTTTTATCCGGCACACGAATATACCTTGTCCAATCTCAAATTCGCCCTTGCCGTTGAGCCAGACAATGACGAAATCCAGCTCAGACAATTGCTGGACCAGAAGCAGATCGCCATGGGCTTGCCCACCCTGCCAACGGAGCTGGGACTGGAGAAAACCACCAATCCTTTCATGCGCAGCAGCATTACCAGCGTGCAGAACGCTGCCAGCCGCCATGCCGGACAACACTTGTCCGCGCGCGTGGAGGTGTTTGCCGTGTTGCGCGAATGGAAAAACAATTTTCGCTGACATGCATTACGGGTAGATCATTCTTGCCAAAAGGCAGATTGGCACAATCAATTATCTGGAACGACGTATTCACGCAAAGCTCATGAAATGATTTGTCTTTTTTCATTGACACACCATGGGGTGGTGTTTAGCATCGGCCCAGATCAGAAATCCGGGCTGGCCAAATGAAAAGAATCACCCCATTGGCACTTTCGTTGTCATTTGCATTTTCCTTGTCGTCGCTGGCGCATGCCGATTCCGGCGCTTTTCGCCAGTCAGTAGGGGTAGATGAAGCCCAGGCTGCAGGCCTGGACATGATGCTGCTGAACTCCAGCTTGCTGCGTAACGGCGATAATGTCTGGGAACGTGCACGCGAAGGATTCCAGCTGCCCGAAGTCAATGCCGACATCGTCCGCAAGCAAGAACGCCTGTACAGCAGCAAGCCCGAATACTTCAAACGCATTCTTGATCGCAGCCATAAATACCTGTTCCACATCATGAATGAAGTGGAACGTCGCGGCATGCCAACTGAAATCGCCTTCCTGCCCATTGTGGAAAGCGCATTTGTTCCTACCGCCAATTCACCGGTAGGTGCGGCCGGCCTGTGGCAGTTCATGCCCGCCACCGGTCGCCATTACGGCTTGGAACAAACCTGGTGGTATGACGGCCGTCGCGACATCATGGAAGCCACCCGCGCCGCGCTGGACTATCTGCAGAATCTGTACGCCCAGTTTGGCGACTGGAATCTGGCCCTGGCCGCGTACAACTGGGGTGAAGGCAATCTGGCACGCGCCATTGCCCGCGCTCAGGCCGCAGGCCTGGAGCCGACCTACGAAAACATCAAGATGCCGAACGAAACCCGCAATTACGCCCCCAAGCTGATTGCCGTTCGCAACATCCTCAGCCAGCCGGAAAAGTATGGGATCCGGCTGGATAAATTCCCCAACAAGCCTTACTTCATTGCCGTCTCAACGGGCCGCCACATGGATATTGACGTGGCCGCCAAGATGGCCGGCATGTCCGTTGCCGAATTCAAGGAACTCAACCCGGCTTTCAATCTGCCGGTCTATGCCCACAAGCCGGGCCGCCAGATGCTGATTCCGCTGGCCAAGGCCGACAAGTTCGACTACAACCTGTCCCACTGGGACAAGCCGCTGCTGAGCTGGCAGGTGTACACCCCGTCGGCAGATGAAAACATCGCCAGCGTGGCCGAACGCTATGGCATGAGTACCGCAGAACTGCAGAACGTCAACAAACTGGGCTCGCGCAACCTGACGGCAGGCCGACCGGTGCTGGTAGCCCTGCGCGGCAAGAGCGATGGTGCCACGCCACTTGATGGCACAGACAGTAACCTCGCCGCCAGTGACAGCCTGATTGCCAGCACCAAACCGCAGGCTGCAGCAAGGGTGACGGCACAGCTCAAGGCTCCGGCAGCACCGGTAGTGGCTACAGCAGCGCCAGTCAATAGCCAGCCGCTGATCGCAACAATTCGAGTAGCAGCCGCAACCAGCGCGGCAATAACACCGCCCCCAACAGAGCAAGCCATAGCACTCGCCACAACGACAACTGCTGTGGCTGCCAGCACGGCCAGCATCAGCCCGGCAGCCGCTACGCTCAGCACGCCGCAGACCATCCTGGCCGAGAGCGAAGCAGCCTCGTCTGACAAAGCAATCAGCAAGCCGGTGGTACTGGCCAAGGCCGAAGCACCCAGCCTGCCCTCCAGCACCACCCCACCGCCCAAGCCGCTGGAAGCCCGCCTTGCCAGCATCAATCCGGCAGCAACCCAGCACACGGTGGTCAATGGCGATACCCTGTTCAATATCTCGCGTCGTTATAACGTGAGCGTGGCTGATCTCAAGTCCTACAACAATCTGAACGACAGCACGGTAAAGCTGGGCCAGATCATCCGCGTCAAACCCAATCCGCTGGCCAGCAACACCATGCTGGCGGAGGCCGTGCCGGCCCCATCCGCTCAGGATGAGGCACTGGTCAAGGTTAGCAGCAGCCCAACAGCCGCCACCGGTGCCGTACCAGCGGAATACGTGGTGCAGCGTGGCGATACCGTCTACAGCATCGCCCGCCGCTTTGGTGTTAACCATGCTGACATCCAGCGTTGGAACGATGCCAATCAGTTGACCCGCCTGCAGCCAGGCCAGCGCGTACGCATCGAAACCCAAGGTCTGTAATTCCTCAGCCCTTGCATAGAAAAAACCCGCCTCGGCGGGTTTTTTCTTATCCAGCAATCGGCTTCGCTTTTTGCCAGCTGCTTATTCTGGCTCCCGGCTATCCAGCAGAATGGTCACCGGGCCGTCATTCACCAGGCTCACCTGCATATCGGCACCAAACAGCCCGGTTGGCACCGCTCTGCCCAGCGCCAGCTCCATGCTGGCAACAAACTGCTCAAACAGGGGCCGGGAGATATCCCCCCGTGCCGCACGGCTATACGAAGGTCGATTGCCCTTGCGGGTAGAGGCAAACAAGGTGAACTGACTGACGGCCAGCACATCCCCGCCACAATCCAGCACAGAGCGGTTCATCACCCCGGCATCGTCATTGAAAATACGCAACTGGCTGATCTTGCGTACCAGCCAGTCGATATCCTGGGGCGTATCCACCTCCTCCACCCCCACCAGCAGCAACAAGCCAGCAGCAATCTGCCCACATGTTTCACCAGCCACACTCACCTTCGCCTCACTCACCCGTTGAACAAGCACCCGCATGCCCACATCTCCTAAAATCCGACATGCCATTTTACCTGGTAGGAGCCTGTAATGAATATTTTGAAGATTGCGGCATTTTCCGATGGTAGCAGTGGCGGCAACCCGGCTGGTGTCGTGATTCAGCCTAGCCTGCCAAGTGAGAAGGAGATGCAAAGCATTGCCGCCAGGCTGGGCTTCTCGGAAACCGTATTTGCCATGCCACAGGGCCAGGGTTGGCGGGTGCGCTATTTTTCACCAGAAGCAGAAGTTCCGTTTTGTGGCCACGCCACCATTGCTCTAGGAGCCGCGTTGGCCATGCAATTCGGCAATGGGGATTTCCCCCTGCAACTGAATCAGGCCAATATTAGCGTCAGTGGCCAATACCAGGCAGGACAGCTCAGTGCCGCCCTGCAATCGCCCCCCACGCACAGTACTGCTGCACCGACAGACTTACTGCAAGAAGCACTCGACTTGTTCGGACTAAACACCAACCAGCTCTGCCCCAAGCTGCCCCCAGCCCTGATTCATGCTGGAGCGGACCACCTGCTACTCGCCGTACAAGAACGCGCCACCCTATCCGCCATGCGCTATTCACTGGCAGCAGGCCGCGATCTGATGCGCCGCGCCGGTCTCACCACCATCCTGCTGCTGTGGGCAGAAGGCCGGCAACGCTTTCACAGCCGCAATGCCTTTGCTGCCGGTGGCGTCTATGAAGACCCGGCTACCGGTGCAGCCACGGCCGCTCTTGCCGGCTATCTGCGCGATATTGGCTGGGAGCATGGCGGCCATATCGAGGTAATACAGGGAGAGGATATGGGCCAGCGTTCTTTCTTGCAGGCCACAATCCCGGCTGAAAAAGGCAGCTCGATTCTCATATCCGGCCGCGCCAGACTCATGGAGGCGGCACACTAAGCTGCCATCTCCGCTACAATCACCCCCTACTTCGCAGCAAGGATTTGCCCCATGTTGATGGTACTTTCTCCGGCTAAGACGCTGGACTACGATACCCCCCCACACACCACGCGCCACACCCAACCTGACTTTCTAGCGCAGAGCCAGCAACTGATCACCGTATTGCGTGAAAAGAGCCCGTCCGACATCTCGCGCCTGATGGGCATCAGCGATACGCTGGCCACGCTGAATGTGGGACGCTACCACGACTGGAGCCCTGTATTTACTCCGGATAACGCCAAACAGGCGGTGCTGGCATTCATGGGCGATGTCTACGAGGGCCTGAATGCCGCCAGCCTGAACGATGGCCAACTGGACTACCTGCAACAACATTTGCGCATTCTGTCCGGCCTGTACGGCCTGCTGCGACCGCTGGATCTGATGCAGCCTTATCGGCTGGAGATGGGTACCCGCTTGGCCAATCCGCATGGTGCCAACCTGTATGCCTTCTGGGGAGAGCACATCACCAATGCACTGAATGCGCTGCTGGATACCACGGACAATCCGGTGCTGGTCAATCTGGCATCGGACGAATACTTCAAAGCGGTCAAACCGGCCAAGCTGCATGGCCGACTGATCACCCCGGTGTTTCAGGACTACAAGAACGGCCAATACAAAATCATCAGCTTTTATGCCAAGCAGGCACGTGGTCTGATGGCGCGCTGGGCAGCACTGCACGGTGTGGACACGCCGGAAGCGCTACAGGATTTCCAGCTGGGAGGCTACCACTTTGACAGCAGTGAATCAGACGGCCAGCGCTGGGTCTTCCGGCGTCGGCACGACTGAGCAACCCGCTAGCTACACCTTGTTGTCCAGCAGCCGGCCTTGTTCGAAAGCAGCCGCATTGGCCAGCGTGGTTTCAGCGATATTGTCCAGCGCCTCGCGCGTCAGAAAGCCCTGATGCGCGGTTACCAGTACATTGGGAAAGGTAAGCAGGCGAGCCAGCTGGTCATCCTGCAAGCCAATCTCGGAGTGGTTCTCAAAGAACACGCCCTCTTCCATCTCATATACATCCAGCCCGACACCAGCCAGCCGCCCATCCTTCAGGGCCGCAATCAGGGCGCCCGTTTCAATCAAGCCCCCACGGCTGGTATTGATCAGCACCGCACCGGCCTTCATGCCAGTCAATGATGTGGCATTGATCATGTGCTGGGTTTCCGCCGTCAGTGGCAAATGCAGGCTGACCACATCACACTCGGCCAACAAACGCGGTAGTGGGACATATTCAAAACCCAGCTTTTCATCCAGCCCGGCCTGTGGAAATACGTCAAACGCCAGCACGCGCATGCCAAAGCCTTTGGCAATGGAAATGGTAGCCTGGCCAATACGCCCGGTGCCAACCACGCCGATGGTCTTGCGATACAGATCGAAACCGACCAGGCCATCCAGGGAAAAGTCCATTTCACGCACCCGCACATAGGATTTGTGGATGCGTCGCACCACGGCCAGCAGCAAGGCAAACGCGTGTTCAGCCACCGCATGGGGTGAGTAGGCTGGCACGCGGGTCACGACAATACCGTGCTGGCGACAGGCAGCCAGATCTACGCCATTGAAACCGGCACAGCGCAGGGTAATCAGGCGGACACCACGCGCCGCCAGGCTGGCAATCACCTCGGCGTCCAGCCGGTCATTGACAAAGGGACAGACGGCCTCCACATCGTGCACCAGCTCCAGCGTGTCACGGTTGAGTCGCGGCTCAAAATAGCTCAGTTGATGACCAAACTGCTGATTGGCACCTTCCAGGCTCAAGCGGTCGTAATTCTTGGTATCGAAAACAGCAATGCGCATGGCGACTCTCTGCGGGATGTGGGGTGTCTTGCAGTATAAGCTGTCGGCAAGCATCCGGCCCGCGAGTGCGTGGCCATACGCCATGCCGTGTTGATACAGGGGTCAAGCAGGGCAAGACGGCGAAATAAAAACAGAAAACCCCGTAGAACCAAGTTCTATCGGGGTTTTCTGTATGATGCGATTTTTGTCGTCATCATTATTGGTTGCGGGAGCAGGATTCGAACCTACGACCTTCGGGTTATGAGCCCGACGAGCTACCAGACTGCTCCATCCCGCGTCAGTGTTCTGTCGCTGTCTTCTACTGTGTTTCTTCAGAAGAGGAGTGCATATTACAATCGGCCCGCTAGACTGTCAACACTTTCTTAAAATTTTTTTAATATGACAACCGGTTCATTTGTAAAACTTATTAACATTTGCCCAGGCAACTGACACATCTCCTCAATATCACTGGCCTAAAGTAGGTACTGTGTTACCGCCAGTCACTTCTGCCCCATGAGTGGCTGGCAGCCTGCCACACATCCCGTTGTCTTCCCCGAGAGGCGAACGTGCAGCAGACAGGTAGCCAGTGCAGTTTGAATCGTACTGTACCCACCCCGGTGACGTGCAGCGCGTATTCTCCTAAGTGTTCATCACGGAAATTCAAGGCCGCCTCCCCGGGCGGCCTCTTTTTTTGTGCTTACCCCACCATTGCCGTGGTGTGAGGACGCAACAGCTGTCGTCCGCGCCAGGTCAGTAACAGCATCAGGGACATCAGCCCATAGCTGACAAATGGCGACAGCAACAAAAAACGCTCAACTGGCATGGTATAGACCATGACTGCACGCAGTATTGTTTCCAAGGTAAGACCCATTCCCCACCACAGCGTCAGCAAGCGAATACCACGACGAAAGCCTGCCTCCTGCCAGCGTTGCTCAAAACGTTGTCTGCCTGTATCCGACTCGCGTGCCACGGTGGCACGAGCCAGATAGAACACCAGCGGCTTGCCAGACAACAAGGACAACAGGAAAGCCACGCCAAACAGCCCGGACAGCAAGGATTCACGCATCAGCAAAACACGCGGGCTGCCCCCCAGCAACATGGCTAACAGCGATAGCAGAATGCCTGCGAGTACCAGCAGGCTGAGCGCATCGATACGGCGAAAACGCAGCAATTCGATACCGCTCCACAACAAAGGGGGCAGCGATGAAGCGATCAGCCCTGCGGTTTCCCCCCACTGCGGCACCGCCCAGCGATAACACAGCCAGGGCAGCAGGAAATTGGCGACGAGCTCGGGTAGCAGTTGGCGCAAACGGGACATAGACAGCCTAGTCGGACAAAAGTGGATGATAAGACAGAAGCCGTCGCGGCGTACAAGCAAGGCCAGCGTCCGGGCAGAAATACAAAACCCCGCCAGCGGCGGGGTTGTGTTATCTGTGTGCTGACCGGCTTGCGCGGTCAACAAGTACTGCAATTATGCGGCGGCGTGGATAAAACCGTTGGCCGGATAAAAAGCACTGGCAAGACCCAGCACAGATTGAAAAGTAACTTCGAACATCTTGCCAACCTGGCGGATGCTGACGACGGTGTAGTGGACGATGTCGCCACTGTCTTTATGCTCAAGTACGGTGTAACCCGGTTTCAATTGAGAGATTTGCATTTTTATATTTCCTTATTTTTTTTATCATTGCGACAAAATTTTTAGTTTGATCTAAAGGTTTAACACGTTATTGACAAATTAGCCAACAATAAAGTTCCGTACTGCGCTGATGAAGCACTGTAACAGCGACAAATGACACATTCGTGACGGATTTCCGGCAAGAATGCTACAAAAAACAAAGCCCTGCCGATACGCGATCGACAGGGCTTTGGCTTTACTCAAGGGATAAAACCTAACCGATACGCATGCCTGGCGCTGCGCCCTGATCCACATCCAGCAGGAACAGGCCGGAATTGTCGTCGGCACCGGAGGCGCAGACGATCATGCCTTGCGATACGCCAAAGCGCATCTTGCGCTCGGCCAGATTGGCCACCACCACCACATTGCGGCCCACCAGCTTTTCCGGTTCCTGATAGGCAGAGCGGATGCCGGAGAAGATGTTGCGCTGTTCAAAGCCCAGATCAACAGTGAATTGCAGCAGCTTGTCCGAACCTTCGACAAAGTTGCAGGCCAGTACCTTGCCGATGCGCAGGTCCACCTTGGCAAAGTCGTCAATCTTGATGGTGTCGGCCAGCGGCTCGTAAGCGGCTGCAGCCGGAGTGTTGCTGGTGGCTTGCATATTCTGTTTGTTTGCTTCGATCAGTTTGTCGATCAGCGCCGGGTCGATGCGCTGCATCAGGTGCTGATAGGTGTTGATGGTATTGCCCAACAGCAGGCTGTCGGCATCGGACCAGGCCAGCGGCGCCACGCCGAGGAAGGCTTCCACGCCTTCGGCCAGCTTGGGCAGGACCGGCTTCAGGTAGATGGTAAGCAGGCGGAAGGCGTTGATCAGCACGGTGCAGACTTCTTGCAGACGTGCGTCCTGCCCTTCCTGCTTGGCCAGTTCCCACGGCTTGTTGGCATCGACATAGGCATTCACCTCGTCGGCCAGCGCCATCACGTCGCGCAGTGCCTTGGCGTATTCGCGCGCTTCAAACGCGGCAGCCAGTTCCGGCGCAGCCGCTTGCAGCTTGTGCAGGATGGCGGTGTCGGCCACGCTGTCGGCCAGCTTGCCGCCAAAGCGCTTGCTGATGAAACCGGCGGAGCGGCTGGCGATGTTGACGTATTTGCCCACCAGGTCGGAATTCACACGGGCAACGAAGTCATTGAGGTTGAGGTCGATGTCTTCAATGCGGCCATTGAGTTTGGCCGCCATGTAGTAGCGCATCCATTCCGGGTTCAGGCCGCAATCCAGATAGCTCTTGGCCTGAATGAAAGTGCCGCGCGACTTGGACATCTTCTGTCCGTCCACGGTGAGGAAGCCATGGGCAAACACGCCGGTGGGCGCGCGCAGGCCGGAGTAATTCAACATAGCCGGCCAGAACAGCGCATGGAAATACAGGATGTCCTTGCCGATGAAGTGGTACATCTCGGCATCGGTGCCGGGCTTGAACCAGGCGTCAAAATCGATGCCCTTGCTGTCGCACAGGTTCTTGAAGCTGGCCATATAGCCAATCGGCGCGTCCAGCCACACATAGAAGTACTTGCCCGGCGCATCCGGAATTTCAAAACCGAAATACGGGGCGTCGCGGCTGATGTCCCAGTCTTGCAGGCCGCCTTCAATCCACTCGTTCATCTTGTTGAGCGATTCGGGCTGCAAGTGCGGCTGGGTCACGCCATCGGCACGCACGCTGCTGCCGCTGGTCCAGCCCTTGAGGAAGTCGGCACACTCTCCCAGGCGGAAGAAATAGTGCTCGGAGGTTTTCAGTACCGGCTTGGCACCGGATACCGCCGAGTACGGGTTCTTCAGTTCGGTCGGGTTATAGGTGGCACCGCACACTTCACAGTTGTCGCCGTACTGGTCCTTGGCGGCACACTTGGGGCATTCGCCCTTGACGAAGCGGTCCGGCAGGAACATCTGCTTTTCCGGGTCGAACAACTGCTCGATGGTGCGGCTGGAAATCTTGTCATCGGCGCGCAGGGCTTTGTATACCTGCTCGGCAAATGCCTTGTTTTCCGGGCTGTTGGTGCTGTAGTAGTTGTCGTGACCAATCAGGAAACCCTGGGAGTCGGCCAGGTGCAGTTCGCGTACCGCATCCACCAGTTGGGTGGGGGTGATGCCCTGCTTTTCGGCAGCCAGCATGATGGGGGCGCCGTGGGTATCGTCCGCGCACACGTAATAGCATTCGTGCCCGCGCATTTTCTGGAAACGCACCCAGACGTCGGTCTGGATCTGCTCCAGCATATGGCCCAGATGCAGCCCCGCGTTGGCGTAAGGCAGTGCACTGGTCACCAGAATCTTGCGTTTGCTCATTGGGTGTTCCTGAAGGTAGGCGATTTCAAGCCGTCGATTATAGTGCCGGATCGCATCACGGGTCACGGCAGTGTTCGGCAAAAACCCGGCTGATTGCCGACAAAAGCCATCAGACCGGGTGATTCGCGACCAAAATGCAGTGATTTAGCTGTTCTGGCCCTGCAGCTCCAGCGGCAGGTAATCGGCTGGCGCAGCGCGCTCGGCCATGGCCTGCGGCACGGTACGCCGCGCCAGCAGCACAAACAGTACGGCAGTCAATACCGCACAGCTCGCAAAGCCGGCAATTCCACCCGCCATATAAGCCAGACGGAACAGCTCGATACCCAACGCATAGCCCGCCATCGATAGCATGCTCATGGCGGCAGATACCGTGCCCTTGGCTTCTGGCGAAGACATCAGGGCAAAGCGGTATAGCACGCCAAAGCTCAGGCCTTCACCAAAGCTCATCAGGCTCATGCCGGCCACCATCAGCCACACCGGCTCGGCGGCAAACAGCACACCGCCCAGCATTAGCAGCAGCCCGCCCACAATCGGCCCCATGCCGACAAAAACAGAACGGCCCAGCGGCCAACGCTCCGCCAGTAATACCAGCGCAAAATTGCCACCGATCAGGCCACCGAATACCGGCAGCTGCATCAGGCCATATTGCAGAGTGCTCATGCCCAGATCACGCACCAGCAGCACTGGCGACAGTGCAATCCAGCCCATCAGGGGCAGGGCCAGCAGCGGAATGCACAGGGCAGACGATACAAAGCGCGGCTGCTTGAGCAGGCGCAGGTAATCCCCCCCCATGCGCGACAGCGGCTGTTCGGTTTGTCCCGGCATGATGGTTTCCGGCATTTTCCAGATCAGGCCCAGCAGCGCGATGCCAGCCATGGTTGCAATCACCAGGAAGCAACTGCGCCAGGGGGCGATTTCCACCAGTGCAGCCCCGGCCAGAGGACCGACCAGCGGGGCGATGAGCGCCACATTGGCCATCAGCGCCGTTACCTTGACCGCTGCGGTTTCTTCAAACGCCTCTTGCACGGCGGCGTAGCCCACCGCATTGATGAAGCACAGCCCCATGCCCTGCACCACACGCAGGGCAATGAAGCCCTCAATGGAGTGGACCAGATAAGTGGCAAGGCAGGACAGCATGAAAAAGGCCACGCCGAATAACAGTACCGGGCGACGGCCAATGCGATCGGACAAGGGGCCAGTCAGCCATGGCAGAGCAGCACCGCCCACCAAAAAGGCCGTCATGGAGGTGGGCACCCAGCTACTACCCACCAGAAACTCGCGGGTCACCTGCAGCATGGCAGGCTGAACCATGTCATTGGCGATATAAACGGCAAACTCGAACAAGACCAGCGCCAGCGGAAACAGCAGATTCGCCGGACTGAGGGAAATATGTTTGGACTGCAAGACAACAACCTTTCTTGACAACAAAGAGCGCAGCCACGGCCTGACAGGGCCGAGCCCAGGCTTGCGGCAGAAAACAGCCGCGCCAGCACGAAAAAAAGCCGGAAATTCTACACTGATCAAGAGCTTGCAGCAAATTATTTCAAGATGAAGCCATATTCACCAGCACCGCCGCCCCTGTGGCCAAGCCCATAGCCAGCAAGGGCTGGCGGGAGTAACATGCCTTCTTCCGGATGGGACAACGCACCTGTCCCAAAACATAGTAAAATTGTCGGGTATTCACCCACGCCCATCGCCCCCATGCTCTCCAAACTGACCAAGCTGTTCGGCAACAAGCCGGACGCAGATAGCGCAGCCGATACCATGTCCCTGACCGACGCCCAAGTAATGGAGGCCATTGCTGGCCTGATCGACGCCAATACCGGTAAATCTTATGCTGCTGCCAAGGCGGTAAAGAACATCAAGATCAGTGCCGACCAACTGGCACTGGAGGTGGTACTGGCCTACCCTGCCGCCAGCCAATTTGACCTGGTACGCCAGCAGTTCGAAACCGCGCTGCAAGCCATTGCAGACGGGCGCGCACTGCAGATTACCGTGCGCAGCCAGATCACCAGCCATGCCGCCCAGCGCGGCGTGCCCCTGCTGCCGGGCGTGAAAAACGTGATTGCCGTGGCATCCGGCAAGGGCGGTGTGGGCAAATCCACCACCGCCGTCAACCTGGCACTGGCCTTGCAGGCCGAAGGTGCACGCGTTGGTATTCTGGATGCCGACATCTACGGCCCGTCACAGCCGCTGATGCTGGGCCTGCAAGGCCAGCGCCCGGAAACACCGGATGGCAAAAGCCTGCAACCCATCGTCAATTACGGTATCCAGACCATGTCCATCGGCTATCTGGTCGATGCCGACCAGGCCATGGTGTGGCGCGGCCCGATGGTGAGCCAGGCACTGCAACAACTGCTGAATGACACCCGCTGGGACAATCTGGACTATCTGGTGATCGACATGCCGCCGGGCACTGGTGACATCCAGCTGACGCTGTCGCAAAAAGTGCCGGTAACGGGTGCGCTGATTGTCACCACCCCGCAAGACATTGCCCTGCTGGATGCCCGTAAGGGCGTCACCATGTTCCAGAAAGTAGGCGTACCTATTTTGGGCATGGTGGAAAACATGGCCATCCATATTTGCAGCAATTGCGGCCATGCCGAGCACATCTTCGGCGAAGGCGGAGCCGCCCGCATGGCTGCCGACTTTGGCGTGGAAGTGCTGGGCTCGCTGCCACTGGACATGGGAATTCGTCTGGCCGTGGATGAAGGCAAGCCCACTGTCGCCGCCGACCCGGATGGTAGCGTGGCCGCCCTGTACAAGGGTATTGCCCGCAAACTGGCGGTGAAGGTGGGCGAAAAGGCCCAGGACTTCTCCGGCAAATTCCCCAAGATCGTCATTCAGAACAACTGATTGCTGCCGCATGATCGCTATGCACGACTCAGGCCTGGGCGGGCTATCCATCTGGCGCGCGGTGCGCGCGGCCCTGCCCGACTGGCCGATTACCTATCTGGCCGACCAGGCCTACTGCCCCTATGGTCCGCGCAGTCGGCAACAGATCATCGACCGCAGCCTGGCCATCGGCCATTACCTGATGAGCCAGGGCGCCACCATCCTGGTGGTGGCCTGCAATACCGCCACCACCGTGGCCATCAGTGCCTTGCGGCGTGAACTGCCCATTCCCATCGTGGGCGTGGAGCCTGCCATCAAGCCCGCCGCCGCCGCCAGCCGTACCGGACGCATTGCTGTGCTGGCCACTCAGGCCACGCTGGCCAGCGAGCGGGTTCAGACCCTGCTGGACACCCACGCCAACGGAGTGGAAGTCTTGCGCCGCCCCGGACATGGCTGGGTTGAACAGGTTGAGGCGGGCGAACTGGATAGCCCGCTCACCCGTCAAGTTGTTGCCGATGTGGTGCAGCCACTATTGACGCAGAACATCGACCACATTGCCTTGGGTTGCACCCACTACCCCTTCCTGTCTCCCCTGATCCGCGAGCTGACTGGCGAACGCATCGCCCTGTACGACCCGGCCGAGGCCATTGCCCGACGTGTAGATTCACTACTGCAACAACACGGCAGCGATAGTGTGGGCGACCACTGCTACCGTTTCATCACCACCGCGCCGGACACACTGCCCATGGCGCGCATGCTGCCATTGCTGATCGGTCACGCGTATGCTGTCGAATCCCTGACTCTGGAGTAAATCATGCTGCTACGTCGCATCATGCAAGGCCTGTTAGTCACGACCCTGTGCGCACCTGCTGCCTGGGCTCTGCCCCGGTGCAGCGATGTAGCTGGCAGCGTCAACCAGCAAACCGGTAACCGGCTGGATACGGCAGAACTTGTCAATGTGTTGCAAGCGCTGAAACAAACCGGCCGACTGCCGGATCAATTCATTCCCAAACGCCAGGCACAGGCAGCCGGCTGGCAACCGGGCCGCAGCTTGTGGAGCGTGCCCGCCCTGCAAGGCAAGTCCATTGGTGGCGACCGCTTTGGCAATTACGAGAAGCAGCTGCCCAAGGGGCAATGGCAGGAAGCGGATTTGAACTATAAAGGTGGCAAGCGCGGTGCCAATCGCCTGGTATTCTCCCGGGCAGGACAGCGCTTTGTTTCCGTCGATCATTACCAGCGTTTTATCGAGGTGCCGGCATGCCAGTAACCCTTTGCCAGTTGCAACACATCACGTCGCTCGAACAGTTTTACGATGAAATCAGCCGACAGCTGCATCTGCCAGCCCACTTCGGCCGCAATCTGGATGCCTTGTACGACAGCCTGAGCGGCGATGTCAGCGGCCCGTTTGAAATTGTCTGGCGCGATACCGAACTGGCGCGCAGCAAACTGGGGGCCGATGTCTACGCCACACTGCTGGAAATCCTGCAATCGGTAGCCGAAGAGCGTGGCGACGTCACCCTGGACATTCACCACTGAACACCCTGCCCTGCCAGTAAAAAAGGCTGCCCTTCCGGCAGCCTTTATCTTCAGCACACTTCATCAGCCACATCAGGCCAGGCTGGCAATCCGCGCCACCGCCTCAGCCAGCCGCTCGATACCGGTGGTGTAGGCCACGCGCACATGGCTGGCCGCACCAAACTGGCCAAAGTCCGCCCCGGGTGTAATCGCCACGTTCACTTCCTCCAGCAAGCGGGCGCAGTAGGCAAAACTGTCCTCCGTCACTGCGCTGACATCGGCATACAGATAAAACGCCCCCTCAGGCTGCACCGGCAGTTTCCAGCCCAATTGCGGCAGCGCCTGCAGCAGAAAATCACGGCGGCGGCCAAACTCGGCACGGCGTTGTTCCAGCTCGGCAATCACCGTTGGCTGGAATGCAGCCAACGCAGCATATTGCGCCATGGCCGGTGGACACAAAAACAGGTTCTGCGCCAACCGCAAGGCCGGTTCTACATAGTCATCCGGCACCACCAGCCAGCCCAAGCGCCAGCCGGTCATCTGGAAATACTTGGAAAAGCTGTTGATCACGAACACATCCGGGTCCACCGCCAGCGCGGTTGCCGCATCACAGCCATAGGTCAGCCCGTGGTAAATCTCGTCCACAATCAGGCTGCCACCCTGCCGTTTGCAACTGGCGCTTAGCGCCGCCAGCTCTGCTGCGGTCAACAAAGTGCCGGTCGGATTGGCCGGGCTGGCCACCATGGCCGCCACCGTACGCTCGGCCCAGGCAGCATCCACACCATCGGCCAACAACTGATAGCGCGTCTCCGGCCCCACCGGCAGGCAAACCGGCTCACCACCCAACAGGCTGACAAAATGCCGGTTGCACGGGTAAGTAGGGTCGGCCATCAACACCTGATCATCCTGATTGACCAATAGCGACAGGGCAATCTGCAAGGCGCCGGACGCTCCCGGTGTCACGATGATGCGACGTGCATCCACCGTCACGCCATAGCGTTGCTGATAAAAGTCGGCAATGGCTGCACGCAATTGCGGCAGCCCTTGTGCGGCAGTGTAGAAAGTATGCCCATCCGCCAAGGCCTGGCGACCGGCCTCGACAATGGCCTTTGGCGTGGCGAAATCCGGCTCGCCCACTTCCAGATGAATCACATCCCGGCCCTCGGCCTGCAAGGCTCGCGCCCGCTCCAGAATGGCCATCACCTGAAACGGTGCCACGCCATCCATTCTTGTTGATAGTTTCACCACAATCCTCGGTTCCAATACGGCACTGACCGCCAACAGCCAGCCAAAGCAATAGTTTAGCAAGCCGCACAGCCACACGACCACCCGCCTGCAATGGCGTCCCCACCACCGCCACAGGCAGCCGTGGCAAGAAAATTCCAGCCGCAAACCAACTGGCTATTGACAGGACACCCGCCCCCCCATATACTGCGCCTCTCTGAGTCGGAGAGGTGGCAGAGTGGTCGAATGTACCTGACTCGAAATCAGGCGTAGGTGCGAGCCTACCGAGGGTTCGAATCCCTCCCTCTCCGCCAGACCCATCTAAAGTGTTGATTTTTCAGTAAATTCAGGCCACACAAGACTTTTCAGGCCCTGAGTTCTACACAACACTCCTACACATTGGCGGTAATGAGTTCAGTTTTTTTCTTGGCTTCCTATACTCTGGATCGGAACTCAATGAACGATGCCAATGTTACCCACCGGCCTGCAGCGCCACCCCCAATCCGGCACCTACTATCTTCGTCGTCGCATCCCGACTGACGTTCTTGTTTGCTATCCAGGCAAAAAAGAAATCACGTTTTCGCTACGCACCAAAGACTACCGCACAGCCGTCGAGCGCCATCGCGCCGAAGAAGCCCGTCTGACCTCCGAGTGGGAGGAAAAGCGCCAGCGGCAGGCGGAGCGTTACGCGCGTACGCAACTCGCTGCCATCACCCACATCGACGCACTCACGCCTGAAGCCATTGACGCTATCTGTCTACACGCCGAGGTTGCCAGCCTTGCTGGAGACGAAGCACGCCGCGAAAACGGCCACTACACCCCGGAAGAAATCGAGGAATACCAGAGTGGCTACACCGAGGCCAATCGCATCCTCAAGGGCGCAGTGGCGATTGGTGACTACGAGCTTTTGCGTGGCCCGCTGGAGCAATTCCTGCGGCTGTATCGCTACCAGCTCAAGGCCACTGAACCCGAAATGCGCCGGCTGGCACTGGCCTATGGCCGCATGGCCATCCGCACCAACGAAAAGCTGCTCAGCCGCTATGACGGCAAGGAAGTGCCGACACCGGTGATGGCGCAACGGCTGGAAACCCCGATGCTGTCGGAGGTCACCCAAAGTTATCTGGCCTACTACCAGAAGCTGGACAAGGTGGCGATGCTGCGCAAGGTGACGGCGGTCATGCCGCTGCTGGTGGATATCATCGGCGACAAACCCATCGGCCTGCTCAAGCAAACCGACCTGGAGGCCTACTTCGAGGCTGTGCAAACCCTGCCACCGCGCTGGAAAGATATCTGCCGTCAGGAAAAACTGCGCCCACTGGAACTAGCCAAGCAGCAACGCGGCGAGATGAGCAAGGGGACCTTCGATGGCACCTACCTCGCCGTGATGACGCCGTTCATCAAATACTGCCGCCGCAAGTGGCAGGACCACGGCTGGCCGATGACGCTGACCACCGAAGGGGTGCAATACCTCGGCTCGCGCCGAGACCCCGAAGGCGGGCAACGGGCCTTTGAATCGACAGAACTCAAGCGCCTGTTCGAAGGGCCGGAAATGGCACGTTTCGCCCGTCGGCCAGCCATGGCGCACAAATACTGGCTCCCTCATCTGGGCCTGTTCACCGGGGCGCGGGTCAATGAATTGTGCCAACTGAACCCGCAAGTCGATATCACGCAGGATGCGCAGACTGGCACTTGGTATATGGACATCACCGATGAGTCCGAAGGTGACGCCCGCATCGACAAATCGGTGAAGACTGGTGGCTCCAAGCGCAAGCTGCCCATCCATCCCAAACTGATTGAACTGGGCTTCCTCGACTATGTAGCAGCAGCCAAGAAACGTGGCGACACCTTGCTGTTCCAGGCCTTCCCAACTGCCGCTGGCCGTGCTTCGCCCAAGGCAATGAAATGGTTCACCGAATTCCTGCAGGAAATCGGGCTGCGCGACGAAACGCCGAATGCGCGTATCGTCGGCATGCATGCCTTCCGCTCCACCTTCCTGCACCGAGCCATGGTGCTGGGCGTGGTCAGTGCCGAAACCATCACCGGTCATGCCAGCAATATCACCAGCATCGAGACCATTCAGAACGGCCAGGTGAATCAGGAAGCCTCGGCGGTGGTGAAGAAATACCGCGGTGAACTGCCGGTCGACAAGAAACTGGAAATCCTGTCGCGCATCACTTTCCCGGAGGTGGCGTTCATTCGGGCGGATAAGCAATAAGAGCTACGTCACAAAAAAATGGGAAGTACTCCGGTTTAGAAGTCTTCCCAGCTCTATCGCAAAATCCTGACACTCATACTCCTTCTCTGTGCAACTAATACATGATTTTATTGTTCAGACTAAATATCAATAACATGTACCATAACTATTCATCAAGAAGCTCACAGAAGTATTGATAACAATCACGCGCCACCGAATAAACATACGATAAACGTAAATTATAACCAATAAAGAATTACCGACGTCTTGACGACTTCCCTTTCCCCGAAGCGAAGTTAGTCCTATTTCCACTAATGAAACTTTGGACGCTGTCAAAAGTTGGCTCGCCTGCATCCGCGAGAGATTTCCAATTAAAATATGGTACAAAAATAGCTGACGCATCCCACATGTGAGACAAGTAATCTCTAAAATTTGTTGTCCGCAAAAATCTATGCTTAATATCAAACGATTCGATATTAAGCCCACATCTTTTAGCCACTTCAGCATCAAAAATTGGCGTATCAAAAACCATCGCATCAAGATATGCAAAAGTACCAGACCAACGAATTAGATGATACGCCCCAATAGTTGTTACACGAAATGCATCTGTGAAATCTTCTATATGTTCGACACCTGCATTTTCTTCGAAAGTTATACGCTGAGTTGTTTCAATCAATTTTTTATTAGTCATTCTTATCAATGCATTTTCAGTCTGCTCAATTGAAAATCCGTGAGATTGCATTTCCTGCTGTATTCTTTTAACAGTTACAAAACCTTCTCTATTTCGATGAGATGAATCATAATTCAAATATGCTAAAATTAATGAGCACAAAAAGTGCTCTCTTGCATCAGGAAATCTAACATCAAAAATATTCATCGCCCAAGATGAGTGAGAATCATAATGCGAATAATCACCAAGCAAGGCTGCCTTAGAGAATTCATGAACTGGTATTAAATAATCCCCAGAGGAACCAAATAGTTCAATAATCTTGTCACTATCCACATTTGGACTACCCGTGAATTTTGTAACAAAATCAATCATTGATCTTACATTACCACCAGTTATATTAGATAAAAACTCTGCAACAGCCGGATTTTTTCTTAAAGCATAGAGCAGTGCTTTAAGAAAAGTAGAAACTCCTTCTAGATTAAGGCTGACACTTGAAATAGACTCAATTGGCAACCTACCCTCTGCCACATTAAGTGCAAAAATCAATCTTTTTTCCAAGACCATTTCAGGCCTGGGTGGCATGATGTAAAAAACTTTATTCGGATATGCAGAAAGTGCGCCTGCCCGCTTAGATTGGTGAAAAGTATTCGGCCTTACAGACAAGAAGACAATAGCTCCCCAATGCTCTGCAACTCCTTGTGAAACTATAAATGCTCGCTGTTGAATCTCCAGCTCTCTTTGGTCAACATTATCAAAGATAACAATAATCTGCTTGCTAGTTGACTTTTGAATATGTTTAACAACCAGTCCCAAATGTTCCTCGCTGCTTTCCAACTTTCCACTAAGATAGTCAAGCAACTTCTCTTCATACAAGGCTGGATTTGACTCCGCCAATCTCCCATACAGACCAGTTCTAAACCTCTTGATATCATTACCATAAACCGAGTATATAAACTTCTCTGAATTTATATCAATTTCATACTTTTCATACAATTGTCGCTCAACTTCACTTCTGACATAACTCTCTAATCCACCATGCAAAAATGCATTAACTCCCAAGTCCAAATAAATATAGATTGACTTTTTAAACTCTTCTTCCGCCTCAACGAGCATCAGATTTTTTATAAATGAAGTTTTACCAACGCCGACATCACCCAATAAGATAATTGGCCTTCTGGACAGGCTTTCTGCCAATATCTCTGATGAAGCACTTTTATCTTTTGACTTAACAGGAACAACAACAGGCGCTTCTTCACTAGGATGAAATAATGCGGCGTATCTAGTTTTTAATAGATTCTTGCTCACCAATGCATCTTGAGCCAATGGCCCACTATCACAATAGCATTCGCGATAAAAGCGCTGTTCGAGATCATCTGTACGGGCAACATCCTCCAGCAAAAGCTCGGCAATCATACGCAAGCTACTTTGCGATTCATTTTGATATCTGAAGGAAGGATGATTAGGAAGTCTTGTTGAAATTTTCTCAGGAATGCCTGCAATTCCATTTGCATCTAAATATGAAAGCAATTTATTAGATGCTGTAGCCAATGGAGACAATAAATTAAAAATAGTGGAGAATTCACTACGCATTTGTGAAAATCCATCTATTACAAAAGCACGTCCTTCCAAGGGAGGCTTTCCATCCGTCCGAGTTGCTACAAAAGAAATTAATTGAGGACCATTACAAATAGCAGCATACCTTACTCCACGGCGTGCACAATAACCTTGAACCTGCTCAATAGCAGCTTTCGCCTCCTGGCCAAGATCCATTAATTGGCGGATAGGAACAATCATTTCACCCCGTTTTCTTACTGGGATGTCAAAAACAACAGCATCTCGCTTTGCTTCTAAAATAATAGCAATAGGGCAACCCAATTCATAATCGCTACGCTCCCCACTCAAATATCTTTCAAGATCAATATCCGACTTATCCCAACCTAAACACTGCGTGAGAAATGAATCAATAAAGTGAAAACGTGTTTCAGCCTCATTTTTGACACCCAACTCATTATAGTCACTAGTAATTTTAACTAAATTTCTAGATGCCGTTTCGTAATCAATCATTGAATTGATCCCAAAATAATCAGGCCTGAACATAATTTTTGTTCAAGCTCAATGAATAAAATTAGTACTTATCGAAAAATTTTCTCACTACCATACATGCGATCCTAAATGCATATAAGAGATGATTCAAGGATACATCTCTTGCTTTGCAGTAGATCAAGTTCACTGTTGTATCTACCCCGAAAGTTACCTCGGCATCAACTACATCACAAACAACACTACCTGCCGCTGGTGATAACACTGAGCCAAAGCTTACAGCAGCTTTTTGGTTTATCTTCTGCGTATCTGTAGATACCTCGAGAGAGCAGGCAGACACCTGTAAGTTATCCCAACGCCAGCCGCTCTCCATGACTTATCTTTTGCACAAAAAACAGGTGCGGCAGTGGGCCATCGTATCCACGCTGTAGTGCAGCTTGGCATAGCGCCCATGACTGGGTTCGTACGCCATGGAAACCAGGCTGCCTGGCGATGCGTTCCAGCGTTTCCGTTAACGCGGCTGTGTTTTTCCGGTTCGCCTGCATGGCAATCAAGGCATGCAGTTCTTCCATTTCCTGTTTTGACCGTCGCCATGTCCACGCAGCCCGGCCTCGGCTGGGTTGGCGTACCAGTTCATACCCAAGCCATTTCAAGCGCGGCTTACCTCCGACATCCTGCAAGGTTTCCTGCTCGAGTCCTTCCCCATCCGTAGCCAGCAGCAGCCACTCCACTTTTTCGGCATCCACCGGCCAGTACATGACCAGCACCACATTCGCCAGCCCTTTGCTTTTTCGGGTCAGCCGTTGGGCTGGTGTGCAGCCAATTCCGTATAGCGCATGAAATTTCTGCGCCAGGGCTTTTGCTTTGCTCGCGGCAACCGTGCCGTGCGTGTAGCGGTAATAGCCTTTGGGGACGCTATCCAGGATGCGGACCAGGGCTGCGGTTTTGTTGCGTGCGATGGGGGTTGAAGCAGACATACAGGTTTTCTCATTCGGTTGGTGATGCGCTGTATAGCGAAGAAAACGTATATCTGTGCAATGTGATTCGGTAGCTACGACTTGCACGTAATGATGTTCCAAGATTTTCAGAGCATTTCGCTATACACCATCAGGAACGTTGTGTTTCAGGGCAGGCAGCCAGGTGAAGATCTGGCCGGCTCGCATGCACGGTGTCCTGCGTTTTGCCGCTTTACCCTGGTGAGGAGGCACAGCGCAGGACGCCAAACTGCAAACACACACATGTCGAAAGACACGCGAAAAGCTGCCAACTTTTCGTACACCGCCTTAGCTGCATGCCGGGTAACGCTGGCTGGTGCGGCTGAAATGGGCGCCTATGGCAGACATGCCATGCTCGACCCAATCCACTTTAGAGGTTGGGCGACACGGAAACGGGAGCTGCGGTAACGCAGACCAACCCTGCTGATTGTGAACCGGTGAAAATCCGGGCTTTGGCACGTTTGGAAATGAACGGCGTGACGAAGACTGTGCGTGTAGGCTGCTGATGCGTCAGAAATGGCGTAGGTGTACCGGGGTAAAAATACACAGGGGGGCATCACCTTCTGTCCTGGGTACATGGCACCACCGTAATGGGTGGGTCGCTGGATAGCTTAAGCACGTAAATAGAGGTGAGAGTCCTCTTTATCGCAGTAAGAAACCTTGGGTACGCCCTGTATGGGGTGATTCATTGATGACGAGTGATGGCGGGTAAGTTGCGGCTATGGAACATCGCGCGACAGAAACCGGGTAACTGGGTAAGCGTATGCGATGCCTTCACTTTGAAATGACGTATTCCTAAATCGTGGTTTCGACACAATCAGCTAACGTGGGAATCTCTGACGGCCATTTGACCGGGGTGGCACCCGGGACGGTACAAGAGAGGGAGCGGCGGAGAGTAGCGTTTGAGCAAATCTCGAGACCTAATCAGTCAAGGGAGGCGTGAACCGGGCAACCGGTACTCGAAAACTGCCAGCGGTGGAAAATGTGTGTGCCCCTACGGGGGAAGGGCTTGGCGGCCCATTGCAGTGATGTGCCGTGTTCTCCGCTTGGCGGCGGGAAGCACGATAGCTGGTCTTGGCGGATCAGTGAGCGGGATAAGGTAATGTTGGTGAGGAAATTGTTCTCTCTCAAGACCGGGCATCATGCTCGATGCCCGGTCTTCCTTGTCTGCGCGCGGGAACCGGATTCCATTAATGGTAACGCTGTCGGCCTTATGGAAAACGAACTTAAATGCTTTGTAAGCTCCACAACACCAATGAAAGATAGCGAAAATCGCACAAATACGCCTTTAGCATATAAGCGTTTTTTCAATTAACCTTTCCTGCAGAGCTACGTTGGAGTAGCTTATTCGAACGTTTAGCAAGGAATATATCCTAATAAACTAATCCTGCTCTTTTAGAGCATCGTCCGAAGCTTTTTGGTATTCTTCAAATTTTTCTCGACTTTTAGTTACGGCAATATCGTCCTCAACATCTAACATACGGTCTAAAATTTGCTCGTAAAAATCCTCGTCAAAACCCCAAATTTTTCCGAACATGTTCTCTTCCAATATCAATTCAGAAATCTCTATATCAGGTGGCCGAGATGAATTTAATCCTAAAAATCCAATGATCATCTCCTTAAGAGCAAAAGCAGCATCATCAATAGCATTCTGATCTGTCTGGCGCTTTAGATAAACATCAAATTCATAATTTTTCGTGAAGGCGGTATAAGATAAGTTACTACTACCCATCATGAGCTTGAGACAATTATTATTTGATTCAAGTGGATCGTCGTCATAAATTGCGTAAGTTTTCGCATGGAGATTGGGCACCAAGTAAATATTCACGTCTCGACGACTCTCTTCTGGAAGTTGCCCAAGTATTAATGCAATGACTTCCAATATGTTCTTCATTCGCTCATTCAGACAATTGCTATTCCATCCAGCATCGACACCAAAAAATAATGAGAGAGAACGACCAGGCTTATATGACATCCAACGCACGACTGGATTAAGTAGTTCCTCATTCGTAAAATCACCTGGCGTTGCATAACCCATCATTAACAATGCATGGGTACCAACCCTTTCGTCGAATAGTCCATCCCAGATGCTCCATGCTGTCGCCCCAACATTTCCGATTAGAAATTTCATCACTTCTCCATTGCAGTAATTTTTAATTTAAAATTATTAATTTAATTAAACCAATAAAAATTCACAAACAAAAAAATAACAAGGCCACTCATTTAAAAAAATCACTAATCTCTATACGGAGCCTGCCAAATCCATTAAAAAAGGTCTGAACAAGTTACCTAGTGAAAATTTCCACCTAATATAATAAACACATTATACCAATCGAGGGCTTTGTTGCACAAATCAGGGCTTGCGCCCGTCCGGTAGAATTCCCGCATGAGCAAGCCCCTCCCTCACAAGTACCAAACCATCAACTGGCAAGCATACAACCAGGCCCTCAAGCAACGAGGGCAGTTACTCTTCTGGCTCGACAAAGACATGGACTGGCAGGCGCCAGCCACCGGTAAACGGGGACGATAACCAACGTTCTCCGATGCTGCCATCCAGTTCTGTCTCACTATCAAAGGGTCCTCGGATGGCTGCTTACGCCATCCAACTGTCAGTCCGTCAGTCCATCAGCCAGGCTGGCGGCAGTTCGGCCTGAGCAGACAGTGAAGTTATATTCCATGAACGACCGCTTGGCTGCGTCTCCCGCCGTTCGGCCCGACTTGCTCAACGGCAGCTCCACCACATTTCTCTGCCATTGGCTAGCCACGCCCAGGGCAGATCGCCAGTTGTTCTGTCTTGACTTCAGTGTAAGCCGCGATAACCATTGGGCATCGAACCCCTGCGCGTCAAATCTGAGAGTGCGGCCGTTCTCCGTATGCGTCCAGCCCAGTCATCTTGATTACGGGCCGCGCGGCGGTAAGGATCGTGTGCATCTGGTTTCAGCCGGACACGATGACAAGCGAGAAGGCGGACACGCGGCGGTACAGCACGATGACGAAGGTGCTGGTGGTGGCGCAGTGCGCCGAGTTCGGCGCGTCGGTCGCCAAGATCGCCATGGCAAACGGTATTAATGCCAACGTCGTTCATCGCAGGCGCAAGCTGGCCCGAGGCGGTGACGCCAAGGCGACCACGAAGACAGGCGAGTTCATCGCGTTGCCTCTGACGATGGCTCCATCGCCGGGGCCGCCCACCAAATCGAAGTCGGCGGGTGCGGACTTGCATGTCGAACTGCGCCGCGGCGCGATAACGATGTCCATCACTTGGCCGAGCAGCGCTACCGCCGAATTCGCTCTCTGGACTCGCAACGTCCTCGGGTGAGCCGGTGGCCATAGCGGCGCATTCCGATGGACACTCAAATCATCTAACTAGATAGCAAAGAGGGAGGCTTCGTTTCGACGAAGATGTATGTCAATTGAGATTATCGGTCAACAAAAGTACCGCTTTCAGGACCACGTATGCGTACTTCTAGCTGTGCTTGCGTCCGGAAATCCGGGGGCCTCGCTACAGATCGAGCCCAAGGACGGCGAAGATGCACTTCTGCAAACCACAGAAAGCGGCGTTGCAAGAACGGTGGAAGTGCAGGTGAAGGGCGCAACCGCCCCCATCACGCATGATGTATTGGCGGACTGGCTTGCACACTATCCGGCCTACGGTGACAGCGGATCGTTGCTAGAGCGGATTTCGAGCGATTCCAGCAGATCCGTATTGTTTGTTGCCAGCGGCCGTTGCAACGATGCCGTCGCCCCCCATGCGGTGCCCCTGTCAGTCCACACAACGCAAGTTCCAAAGGGGGTAGTGACAAACGCCGTGGAGCACGGGATGCGGGAGGGCTTGCACAAATACGAGACCGGCACGTCATCAACTGACTCGAACTTGGTCAAACGACGTCGAGCGAACATCGGGGCACTGCTTGCGGTCACACCTGCTGCTTCACTGAAGGCAGCACTTCAGAGGGTCCTCATCGCTGAGCTGGTTGACGAGCCCACGGTTCTAAGACGCATTCGAGACACCCTTGAAACTGTTCACCGCGTGGTTCCAGATCGGGTTGAGGAGGCGACAAGACGTATCACAGACATCGTCTTGAGTGAGAAAAAGACCGGCGTGAACGTACTGCCACAGGTGGACAAGGTCATCTCCTGGGGCTCGGCGGTAGACCCGCTGGTGGCGGTATCCTACGTTCCCAGAGGGGAGGAGCAGGCCTTGCTGGACCGCCTGTCGCTCGACTCTGCGCTCCTCCTCACTGGCTCCCCTCGCGTGGGAAAGACTTTCTGCGCTCGCAACCTGGCGTACTCGCTACAAAACCAGGGCTACAGAGTTCGAATCTGTACCGACATTTCAGAAGCAGAACGCTATCTGACCGAGCCTGTCACAGGCAACCGGGCCGCTCTCGTCGACGACCCACTTGGAGGCGCGCATGCGGCGGACAACGCGGCACGCGAGCTGATGCTACTGGGCGCCCTGATCCCCAAACTTGCCAACGGCAGGCGGCTCATCGTCTCTCAAGCGCAGGACCGCCTCCTGCAAATCTCTCGATGTCAGTCAGTCTCCGCCATCCGTACGGGCAACTTGTCCTGGGTGGAGATGAGCATTGGTACCAACGGTTTCCTGGGCGACCTCTGGAGTGAACTGACCGCCGACTATTCCGTCCCGCCGGCTCTGGGAACGTTGGTTGCAGAGGCCATCGAGGCCGGGCGACTTGACTTGGAACCTGGCTGCCTCGTCTACCTTGCGGCCAACCACGATCGTATCGGTGCGGACGCTCAGCTCGCCGACGTTATCAGCCACGCGCGTCAGGACTCGAGATCTCTGGGCGACGCGCTGCGCGAGGAGCAACTAGCACCTCTGATGAGCGCGCTCGCGATTGCATCGACACCTTCCCTGCGAAGCGCTGAGCTGGAGCTGGCATTCGTGCTGGACGACAAGCGAAGCGACTGCCCCGGTGAGTCCAACGTTAAGGGAATCATGTCCTCATGGCCTAGCCGAGCTTCGACCACGCCGCCGGCGCCGCAGCCAAGCTACGTACCACTCCCGGCTTTGTCTGCCCAGCAGCTCGATTACTTGGATCGCCTTGAGCTTCGAAGGATGGTGAGCCGGGCATCCAGGCGCTATACCTTCAGCCACCCGTTCTACCGGGCCAGTGCCGAGTCGCTTGTGGATGCTGCAACCACCCGGTCAATGGAGTCGGCGTTGTCCGCTTTGGAGCGGGCGCTGTTCACGCTCGATGCTGATGCATCCCGTGCGGCGGCCACCAATCTCGGCTGGGTGTACCGTAATCTGAACACAGAGGACGGTCGGCAAGGCGTCGTTGACCTGGCGGTTCGAGGACTGCATTCGATCTTTCCAGCGGTACGTGACTTGTGTTTCGAGTTTCTCGCGCGCAGGTTGCAAACACTGTCCGTCGAAGATCAGGCAAAGGTGCCTGACTGGGTACACAGCGTGACCTTCATGAAGCTTTCATACGTAGAGTGGACAGAGGATGGTCAGCCACGCATCCCATCGGCCACGTTCGGGGACTCCCTAGAAATCGACCCGTTCCCAGCATCTGTTCCTCTGGCAGAGGTCGAGGGTGCGTTGACCCTCTTGGACAGTGAACGGCCGGAAACCCTTTCTGTACACGATGCGGCAAGAGCTGTGATGTTCCTTCAGGAGTCACCCGGGCGGCTGACGCTCCAGATGGCATCTCGACTTCTAAGCTTTGACATCTCCATGGTCCGTGCGCCTGTTGCTAGCCTCTGGCTCGGTTCCCCTCGAGACGGAGACTACCTGCTGTTGCAGCGCATCTTCAATGAGCAGCACCCTGCCGTCACCAAGGCCGCATACAAAGGCGTGCTGAAAGCGTGGCCAGTCTGCAGTGAGGTCCGCCGCACCGCACTCATCAGAGGTCTGCAGGTGATGGCTGATTCCCCGATCTCGGCAGCTGTTCTTATCGACAGCCTGGTGGCGATTACTCGCAAAGAGTACGGAGGCAGTGAAACCCCCTGGCCAGTGTTTGAAGCCTTGATGCCACTGGTTCTCCGCCAGCTGCCGCTAGGGGCCTCATTCAGGGACGAGCGGCTGTACGACGTGATGAATGACGCCATAGGGAACATCTCTCATCAGAGCCTTATGGAAATCATTGACCATTGGATAGAGTTGGTCCACCAGTACGTGTTTTCTGGAGTCCCGAGCGACTACATGCTCGGCGTCACGAACATCCTCATCTCGGGTGTGTCGAGAGAGACCAGCGAGAGGGGGGTACGGATCGAACGCCTGCTTGCAGTTCCTGGCACAGCAAGTCGGATCCGCGTGGTCACGGACCTAGTTGATGCTTGGGATAACCTGAAAGATGTTGAACGCGCGCGCCTGCTCCAGCATTTGACGACAGCAGACCTTGATGTCATGTGGCTGCAAGCAGCTGCGTTGACACGTCGTAACGTTCCATCGGAAATCCAGAACGCGTTGCTTCCAGCTGGACTCACATTGGCTTCGGCACCTGAAGAAATCATCTCTAGGCTGCCGGTCTCGATTCTCGAAGCGTGTGTGCATGTCTTCACTGGCCACCATCCCGTCATCTACTACGTTGGTGCCCACGGATCTAGAAACACAGCTTGGAACTCAGTGCTTCGCAGAATCGTACGCATGCCAGATCACAGCATGTTCGAGGTGGCATGGGAATGGCTGTCATTCATGGGCGAGGAAGAGGAGCTGGCGGAAGTGGCACATGCGCTGGGCGTCGCCCATGCAGAGCGCCTGGCCGGCCTGTTGCTCGAGCGCAAACAGCACACGTCCGGCGAGTTCATGGCGGACGTCTGGACCGTGCTCTTCGGACTTCCCGTGAGCCAAGACGTGAAGTCAGATTGGCTTGCCCGGATGGCGGCCCTCGCACCCAACGCCCTGGATTCCTTGGACGAGCACAAAAGCTGGATTCCTGAGGCGCATCGCGACGAGTTCCTGTCGCATTTCGAAAGCGACGGTGCACTGCGGAAGGTGGCTGTGACCCTTCTGCGGGTGCTGAACGCCGTTCAAGACGGAGACAAATTCGCTGAGCTGGAGGAGCCGGAAGACGAAGCGTCAGCCACCGCAGGCCTGCAGATAAAATCCCAAATGCTGATGCTGATCGAAGCCATGATTGACAGATATCCCCCGAAGCACTGGGAGTCGTATGACTTCGTCCTCAGGTTCATGGACCTGGGCAAGTTCTCCGATGACGCCTTCAAGAAGAAGGTGCAGGAGCTTCGCTCGCGTGCTATCGAGCTGTCCCGGGATCGTCCAGCAAGGCGAAGGCAGACTCCGATGAACTGGGAGGGGCGCTCCTGAGTCGACCCTGAAGCTCCCGCCACTAGCATCAATACCGGCCCTGTGTGTGGCGGACCTTCGCAAGCTCGCTGTATGGAACGGGAGCTGGGTTACTCCGGCCAGCGACAGCACCGCTGCAAGCGCTGTCGTCAAGCAGGCACTCGATCCGTTCCCACAGCCTGGCCCAGGCCTCACGCTTTTCGACCGCGTAGTCATGATGCCGGTAATCCCGGCGAACGCGATTGCCGGCCATCACGAGGTTCTGGCATCGACCAATCAGATCGAGTGACACACCCAGTTGCGGCAACATGGTGGCGCAGATGTCTGCGGTAGGTCTGGAATGAACGCAGAGTCCGGTTTCTATCACAGCAGTCGTTGACTCTTGAACAAATGACCGGCTGCAATCAGCCTTAAGCGGTCTTCCTCGGTTGCTGCAGTGGGTGACTGCTTTGGCCGATAACCGGTCAACTAACCTTCGCGCACCGCCCTTCCCCGCTCAGATACAAAGCCCTCAAAATCGCCTTACATTATGTGAATACATCAACTACAATCGCAAAATCAGTTCTACACAACAGCTATCGTCTACGTGTGTAAAAGTACTGAAAAGTGCCAGGAAAACAGGGGGTTATGCGATAAAATACGGAATCCCTCCCTCTCCGCCAGAAACCCAAAATACCCCAAGTTCTTGTTAAAAGACTTGGGGCTTTTTGTTTCTGGCTTTTCCAGCCAGCCACCGTTGGTATGCACAATACCAATGCAGCCACACACCCGTTCCCAGTCTCATCAGGCTGCCTGTCCCGCCGCCACATCACCTAGCCCCACCCCTAATGCGCAAGCTGCTCACCCTGACGGACACCGCGCTGCCTTGTTGCGCAATTTTATTGCGCAGACTCCCAGCAAACTCTCCCTGCACAGTTTTATGCGCAGCACCAACAACCTACAGGGTTCAACCCGCAGCATAACCACGCAGGGGCATCCCTTCTCTGACCCAGGCAAGGCTGCGCCTACCGTCTTGCCAGATAGCCATCTGCCGCCCTTACTTTAAACAAAGCCATCGACCAACTGCCCATTTCTTTCAAAAATAGTGATGGATAATTTTCATACATTTATGTGCACATGCAGCATTTGTTCAAAAATAAGTGGAAATGCAGCAGAAAATGCCACTTTGTTGCAACATCCCAACATTAATAAATAAGTGCTTTTGCTTTTAAATTTCTGATATTTCCTAGTAACAATTGCTTATTGTCCGCCATATTCCACCTCTAATTTATGTAGTTAAATTACTACATACATCAATGCAAGTATGTAGCGTACACACTACATAAAATGCGTTTGACCATGAATAACACAGAAATTAACAATGTCCCTGCTTTTTAGGTGGCTAAGTCCGGAGCAAATACCGAACACAAACCAACATTGAAGTAGCAAAACAACAAACGAGACAATTTGGAGAAGACAAGATGCAAAACAAATACATTGCGCTGGCCGTGATGGCTGCCTGCGCCGGTTACGCCCATGCAGATGATGGTGTCACCATTTCCGGCTTCGTCCGTGCCGGTGTGCTGCAATACAGTGCAGCCGCAAATAGCGCCTGGGGCTACACCACCAATCCGGCAGCTGCATCCACCACCAATGTGGCAGGTCGTGGCCAGATCAATTTCAATGGTGAAGAAAACCTGGGCAATGGTTTGAGCGCTATTTTCCAGGTAAATAACCGCTTTTCCCCAACCGGCAGCGGTTACGATGAAATGGGCAAGCAGGCCAATACCTTTGCCAGCGATGACAGCTTTGTCGGCCTGAAAGGTAGCTTCGGTATGATTCGCGCCGGCAAGGGTACAGGCAACGTAGAAGACGGCAAGTTTGATTACAGCGTATGGGCTGGCCCGGATAACCACTTGGGCTGGTATGGCGGCGTAACCGGCAACAATATGGTCCGTTACGACCTGCCAGGCAATCTGGGTGGCTTCTACGGTGGCGTGCAGTTCTCCACTGATGAAAACAAAACCACCAGCAATAGCGGCACCAACCGCTACTCGGTACTGGCAGGTTTCAGTGGCAGCAACTGGACGGTTTCCGCCAACTATGGCGCTTCCAGCAACACCACCAACAGCAATGCTAATAACACCAGCCAGCTGGGCAGCAACCGCCAATTGCACCTGACTGCCAACTACAAGCCGATTGATGCACTGGAACTGGCTGTGGAATACCAGCGCAACACACTGGCGGATGACAGCGTAGTGAACGCGACCTCGCTGTATGCCTACTACACCATCGGCAATACCCAGCTGGGCTTGCAAACCGGGGTTCGCAAGGACAATTCACCCGCGCTGGCACAAGGCACGGAAAAGTACGTCAACCTGCTGCTGCACTACAATCTGAGCAAGCACACCATAGCTTACATCGAGCTGTCGCATGACAAGCCGCAAGCAGGCGGCAGCGCCCGTAACGGCGAGCTCATCGGCCTGTCCAAGAGCTTCTGATCCGCCAGCATCCCATCAAGTCAGTTAATTCCTTCAGGCCTGCATCATGCAGGCCTTTTTTATGCCGACAGCCATGTTTATCCACTGCTAGAATTTGAGCGCAATCCACAGGGTGTTTGTATTGGTATTTACTGTCATAGTCAGTTACCCCCAAGGAAAGCTGCTCACCATGCCACCATCCAGCACGCAGTCAATAGGCTCTTCCATCGCACAGGACCCACGCTGGCAACTCATATTGCAACGCAGTGCAGCCGCAGATGGGCAGTTTGTCTATGCTGTCCGCACAACCGGCATTTATTGTCGGGCCAGCTGCCCGTCGCGCCAGCCCAAACCAGAAAATGTCATTTTCTTTGCCGATGGCCAGGCGGCCCAAGCGGCAGGTTTTCGCCCCTGCCTGCGCTGCACGCCGGATCAAGCATCTCCCCGGCAACGGCAGGCCGATCTGATTGCCCAGGCCTGCCAGCATATTTCCATGCTGGATCGCGCTCCCACCCTGCAGGCACTGGCCAGTGAGGCGGGCATGAGCCCTTATCACTTTCACCGCCTGTTCAAGAAAACCACCGGCCTGACACCTCACGCCTACGCCATGGCAATTCGCCATCAGAAGTTGCAGCAGAAGCTGACAACAGCAAACAGTATTACCGATGCCATTTATGATGCTGGCTATCAATCCAGCAGCAGTTTCTATGCTGAATCCACTCAGCGGCTGGGCATGACCCCACGCAACTTCCGTGCAGGTGGCAGCCAGGCTGCCATTCACTTTGCCATTGCCCAGTGCAGCCTGGGAGCCATTTTGGTTGCCCAGAGCCAGCTTGGCATTTGTGCCATTTTGCTTGGGGATGACCCGGCACTCCTGCTGCAGCAATTGCAGGATCAATTTCCCAAGGCAGACTTGCAAGGTGATGAACAAGCATTCGAACAACAGATGGCGTCGGTCATCGCCCTGATAGACAACCCACGGCAGGGGCTGGAACTGCCATTGGACATTCGCGGCACCGCCTTTCAGCAGCGCGTCTGGCAAGCACTGCGCGCCATCCCCCCTGGCCAGACAATGAGTTATGCCGAGCTGGCCGCCAAGATAGGTCAGCCAAGTGCAGTCCGGGCGGTGGCCCGCGCCTGTGCCGCCAACACACTTGCGGTAGCCATTCCCTGCCATCGTGTCATTCGCCAGAATGGTGAGCTATCCGGCTATCGCTGGGGTCTGGCCCGCAAGCAGGCTTTGCTGAAGCGCGAGGAAGACCATTGATAATGAGGATTTTCAAGCATGCAGGATGAGCTGTTTCCAGAAAGCTGGCAGCGTCCGGTGCAGCAGCTTTCTCCCGGCATTACCCTGCTGCCAGGCCATGCCCTGGAAGACGAAAAGCTGATATGGCAGGACGTGCAGGCCGTTTTGCAACAAGCCCCATTACGCCAGATGCAAACGCCAGGTGGCCGGACAATGTCGGTCTCAATGAGTAACTGCGGTGCACTGGGTTGGGTCAGCGGATACGGTGGTTATCGCTACTCCCCAAGCGACCCTGACAGTGGTCTGGCATGGCCAGCCATGCCTCCTCGGCTTGCCGTGCTGGCGCGTCAATGGGCTGCCACTGCCGGCTTCAACGGGTTTGACAGCAATGCCTGCCTGATAAACTGCTATGTGCCGGGCTGCCGGATGTCCTTGCATCAGGATCGGGACGAACGTGATTTCTCACAACCCATTGCTATCCTGTCACTAGGGCTGCCTGCGCGCTTCATGCTGGGCGGCATGCAACGTAATAATGCATACCAGAAAATCCCGCTGATTCATGGGGACGTGTTGGTATTTGGTGGCCCGGCACGCCTGTGCTTTCATGGCATCATGCCGCTGGCCGCAGGGATTCACCCCTTGCTGGGCAGCCGTCGCATCAGCCTGACCTTCCGCCGGGCCTAACCGGCCAACAACAAAAAAGCCCGCTTAGGCGGGCTTTTGCTCAAGTAGCGGACGGTCAGCGCGGGTAGGCTTGCAATACCAGGCTGGCGTTGCTGCCACCAAAGGCAAATGAATTGCTGATGGCAGCCTGCAACTGTGGCGCTGCCACTCCCTTGCCGAATACATGCTGCACACGACAGTTTTCATCCAGCTGCTGACAGTGTGCGGTAGGCGGAATCTGTCGGCGATGCAATGCCAATGCCGTGATGGCCGTCTCCAGCCCGCCGGTGGCACCCAGCAGATGACCATGCATGGACTTGGTTGCACTCACCTGCAAGCCGGGTGTTCCTTCCCCCCAGATAGTCTGCAGTGCCTCACACTCAACCACGTCCCCAACCTGGGTGGCCGTGCCATGGCTGTTGCAATAGGCAATCTGCTCCGCAGCAAGACCTGCGTCGGCCATGGCGGCACGCATGGTGCGCACCTGGCCAGCGACATCTGGCTTGGTGATATGCGCGGCATCACTACGACATGCATAGCCATCCAGCGTGGCATAAATGCGGGCTCCACGTGCCAGCGCATCATCCAAACGTTCCAGAATCAGAAAGGCAGCACCTTCGGCCAACACCAGTCCATTACGCGTTTTGTCATAGGGCCGGCACGCCTGCTCGGGATGCTCTCCTTCGGGACTGGCCAGTACCTGCATTGATTGCCAAGCATTAATGATGCCAGGCAGCAGCATGGCTTCCGCTCCGCCAGCAATCGCCTGGCTGATTTCTCCGCTGCGAATCGCCCGCATGGCTTCACCCAAGGCAATAGCGGAAGACGCGCAAGCTACAGAGTAATTCACCGACGGGCCAGTAATGCCAAAACGCATGCTGATGTGCCCGGCCGGCGCATTGGCCATGCTGGCGATCACCGAAAGCGGCGACACCCGGGTGCCAGTCTGGTAAAAATTCTGGAAACCTTTGTCCAGGGCCGTACCGCCCCCCATGGCACAACCGACATAAACGCCAACCTGCTCACGGTCATCCGGCAAGGCAAGCGCAGCATCCTCCAATGCCTGGGTAGCGGCAGCGACAGCCATCTGGCTGACACGGTCCACCCCGGACATCTGCATACGGGTAAACCAGCTGGCCGGATCAAAATCCACAACCCCCATAACGGCGGGCTTGCAGCCGGTTACATCGCTCTCTACTCTCCGGATTCCGGACACGCCTTCCATCAGCTTGCCGAATACATCATCAAGCCGGTTGCCAAGCGGCGAAATCAGACCGATACCGGTAATGGCAACAGCCGTCTTCATTGCTTGACTGCCTTGTGGCGATCAACCAGGTTGGCCAGTTCCTGCAGATTGGCCACATGGGCTTCTTCTTCGGGAATGGAGACATCAAAGTGTTCTTCAATAGCGAACAGCAGCTCAATCTGGCCCAGGGAATCCAGGCCATACTCGCTCAATGCACGTTCTGCTTGGACTTCTTCGGCTTTTACACCAAATTTTTCAACAATCAACTGCTGGATCTGCTCAAGAGTGTTCATCACAATGCCTTGCCCGCACAGTCCGGCATCGGGATTGCGCATGGAGTTGTATTTATCATGTGGTGCCATTGTATGCCGCTACCTCATGAAAATTTATGGTCTTTATTGTCGTGTTTTATGCCAGTTGTTGACAGGCAACAGCTAGCTTGGCCACCACCGGGAAAAGCTAAATAGATGGCATAACCAGCCCGCCACTATAATGCCATTACATCATTTTACGCGATCATGCAAAAAGCCAGCATCCCGTGCTGGCTTTTATTGGCCCATGGATTTGAGCTCAGACCGCTTCTACATCGTTGTGCACATCGCTCTCGCGCAGTACTTCCTGCGCCCATACTACCGAGTCGATGTAATAGCGGCAGGTGTGCTCCACCTCAAAATTCAGTACCTTGCACAAGGCATTGATGCGCTGGTCATCCCCATGCTCACAAGCCAGTGCCAATGCCAGGTAAGGACTGAACATGCCCTTGTTTTCGACAACCGCATCACGTACGGTCGGCGGTAACTCCAGCGGGTCCAGCACATCCGGGAAGGGCTGGTTTAGCAGGACATCCAGCAAAGAGAACATCCCGGTCAGAAACAGATGCTCGGCTTCCAGCTTGTTGCCACGATAAGCACCCAGACGCTCCAGGAATCGGGCGCGGATCAGCGACCTCTCCAGCAAGGCCAGTGCCGTTCCGTCTTCCTTCTTGGCGGTGAACAATAGCATGGACAGCCATTTGAACAGGGTTTCCCGCCCAAGCAGCAGCAGGGTTTCTTCAATGGTCTGCACTTTGCGCGACAAGCCGTTAACCGGGGAATTGATAAACCGTAGCAGCTTGAACAACAACACTGAATCCAGCTTGAACTGGGCTTCCAGTTCGCGCGGCTCCGCATTGGCGCGCAGCATGCGCATGATCTGCAATACCCGGGTCTGGTTGCTGTCTACCTTGCCACTTTCCAGACTGCGCACCGTCGCAATGAAAGGGCCATGGAATAATGCAAAACGGTTGCTGCCCGGCGCACGCAAGCAGATATCCAGATCTTCAGCGGTACCAACATTACGTGCCATCCAACGTGCATTGGGATAGCGACGCGGTAACTGGTCCAGAATCGGTGCCAATACACGGGTGGACGGCGCGGCAAAGTCCAGCAGCATGAAGTCCATGCGGTTGAACAGCTCTGGCTGCAAGCGCTCTGCCAGAACCTGACCATCGAAAGCCGCCGGTTCCAATGCAAAACGCAAACCCTTGCTGCGCAGATCGTCCAGCAAGGGCATGATTTCCTCGCTGGTTGGCTGGTTCAGGTCGGGCTCAAGCACAAAGATCACGCTCTTGGCCGGCATCTGCAACAGCAGCGGCTCGGCCAGCGAGCTGATGGAGATATGTACCAGTGCACGGCGGTAAGCCAGCAGACGGAAGACTTCCATGTTCTGCAAAGTGGTCAGCATCAGGCGGTCGAAATCCTGTTGCTTCCCCCCTTTCATGGCCGCGCCAGACTTGACAAAGAACTCATAGGCCACCACGCGGTGTTGGCGATCCATCACGGGCTGGTGGGCGACAAAGCCCAGCGTTGGCGGCAACTGGTCAATCGGCTCTGGCTCGGCACTATGTTTGACCGGCGAGGCTTCCAGTTCTTTTTCGATCGCGGCGATCTCGTCAGCCGGACTCTCTTCGCTCTTTTTCAGACGACCGGCCAAACCGCCAATCAGATTTTTAAACATGATTTGCTCTCTCTTGATGCCCGGCTGTCATATAGCCTCAATCCAGTCTAGCTGATTCGCCCCGGAATTTGCGGAGTATCCACTACCACATCACCGCACTGGGCACGATAGCGTAGGGCATGATCCATCAATACCAGTGCCAGCATGGCTTCGGCAATGGGGGTGGCGCGAATGCCGACGCAGGGATCATGACGACCATGCGTTTCCATGACAACAGGGTTACCCTGCTTGTCGATGGAACGGCGCGGCTGGGCAATGGACGAGGTGGGTTTAATAGCCATCGAAACTTCGATGTCCTGCCCAGTGGAAATCCCCCCCAGAATGCCACCAGCATGATTGCTGGCAAAGCCTGCTGGCGTAAGTTCGTCACCATGTTCGCTGCCACGCTGGGTTACCGCAGCAAAACCGGCGCCAATCTCCACGCCTTTTACCGCATTGATATTCATCATGGCATAGGCAATGTCTGCATCGAGGCGGTCAAATACCGGCTCACCCCAACCCACCGGTACATTTTCTGCAACAACGCGCAAGCGCGCACCAACCGAATCCAGGCTCTTGCGGATGGAGTCCATATAGTCCTCCAGTTGCGGTACCACGCTGTCATCGGCGGCAAAGAAGGGATTGGTATTCACCACATCCCAGCTTTTGAACGGAATTTCTACTTCGCCAATCTGGGTCATGTGGCCACGAATCACCACACCGTAGCGCTGCTGCAGCCATTTCTTGGCAATGGCACCGGCGGCCACGCGTACTGCAGTCTCGCGTGCGCTGGAACGACCACCACCGCGAGGATCGCGTACACCGTACTTGTGCCAGTAGGTGTAATCGGCATGGCCGGGACGGAAGGTTTCAACGATATTGCCGTAATCCTTGGAACGCTGATCGGTATTACGGATCAGCAAGGCAATCGGCGTACCGGTGGTCTTGCCTTCGTAAACGCCAGACAGAATCTCCACCGCATCAGGCTCGCGTCGCTGGGTGACATGCCGGCTGGTGCCGGGCTTGCGGCGATCCAGCTCCTGCTGGATTTCCTCTGCGGTAATGGCCAGTCCGGGCGGGCAGCCATCCACCACGCAGCCGATGGCCGGTCCGTGGCTTTCGCCAAAGGAAGTTACGGTAAACAGCAGCCCCATGGTGTTGCCTGACATCTTGATTCGTCCCTTGTCATTTCATCTGGTTTGGCCTGATTCTAGCACGGCGAAACCATCCTACGATGACCAAGCGAAACCGGCCTGACGCCGACGGAACCAGCCGGTGACCGACAGACGCTGCTGTGTGGCCGGCAATACTTCATGCCAAAAGCGATCAGACAGGAACAACACCAGCGTCCCCGCACGTGGAGCCACATCCACCGACTGCGTGCAGTCTGCATCCAGATACAGCCGCATCTGACCACCAGCTTCATCCGGCCAGTCCTCATTCAGATACAGGACTGCAGTCAGCGCACGCGCGTCATCATCGCGGAAGCGATCCAGGTGCTTTTTATAAAAACTGCCCGGTGGGTAGACGGCAAAATGGGATTCCAAATCTTCCAGCCCCAGATAAAAGGCCTGGTTCACGGCCTGTCGCACCTGATCGAGCGTGGAAAAATAATGTGCAACAGCGGCTTCGGTGTCCGCTGGCTCCAGCCACAGTACCGAATCGGAACGGATTTCGCTGCGTCGACCTTGCTGATCGGCACGCCCGACGGCAGCCTCGTGAAAGCGGCCATCGTTCCACTGTCCGAGACAATACTGCTGCAGCTGACGGATGGCTTCAGCACTGAACAGGGAGTGATCCACCACCCAGCCATGTTCGGCCAGTTGTTCGATGATGGCATCCAGCCGGGCTGGTGCGATGTCGGTTGCTTGATTCATTGGCGCATTCTCCACTAGAGGCCGCTGTTCTACCACAGCGACTTTTCCGGTGGAATGATATTCGTCAGTAATTCTCTATCACCTTGTCGTGCCTTCCTGCCAACCACTCCAACACCAGCGGAAAATGATCGGCAGGCGCATCCGGATGGGTAAGCAGGGAGACATGGTCATAATCATGCCAATGCCCAACAGCGCGTCCCAGCAAGCGCAAACGCGACAAGTGGGGGCCGCTTTCATCGCGAAAGCGCCGCACATCCTCGGCATGTCCACGGCAAGGGTCCTTGCGCGCAGCAAAATACAGGGCAGGCGGGAGTGACACATGTCGTGCCGCAGCGCCATAGTCAAAGCCGTCATCACTGTCTACCCAGGGACGTAGCTTGGCCCAGCATTTGCTTTGGCGATGGCTTTTTTCCGTTTCATCATCCGCACCCAGACCAATGCGCCTGGCGGGTAGATAACCGGTCGCGCGGATGATCCAGTGCGCCAGTACATTCCACACCAGATCTACCTCCAAAAATTTTCGCCAGTTGCGCACGCCTATGCTGCGCTTGCTGCCGAAATAAACCAGCGAAGCCACTTGCGAGGCCAGCCGGGGATGGCGCAACAGGCAGCTACTCATATGCACGCCCCCCCAGGAATGGGCTATCCAGTGCACGGCAACCTCCCCTTTCAGGCCACGGATAGCTGCATGCAGTGCAGGTAAATCTCGGCAGATGATTTCAGTCTGCCCATGTCGGCTGGCTGCGCTGATTTTGGGACTGCTACGCCCTCGGCCGCGCAGATCGGCCACAAACACGTCGTAGCCGGCGGCGGCCAGAAAATGTGCCAAGCCCTTGCCGCTGTCGGTATAGAAAATTCGACCATTGGCCATCACGCCATGGATCAGTAGTACTGGTGGGCCAGCTGCATCCTGCCAGATGCGCCGTATATACAAGGTTTCGCCATCATCCAGTGGCAGCTGCCAATCCTGCTGGTTTGTTGCTGTCATATCGCTTGCCTCTGCCAGAGAATTATTCAAACAGTCGTATGATCAAGGCAAGTATAGGGCAGATCAATGACCAGCTAATCAGGCAATAAATAAAAAAAACGGGCTGCCTCAGCAACCCGTCTTATCTCACCCGCCTCAATGCTCAGGCATGGAGGTTTTTATACACGATTTCGTAGACGTCCTTGGACAGCGGGCTGGCCAGCAAGCGCTGCAGCTCTGCCTGCATCAGGCCCTGACGCTGCGGCTCCAGCTTCTTCCAGCGGTTGAAGGCCCGGACAATACGGCTGGCTACCTGCGGATTGATGGCATCCAGCGCCAGCACCTGATCCGCCAGGAAGCGGTAACCCCGGCCATCGGCCGCATGGAAATGCGCCATATTGTTGCTAAAGGTGCCAATCAGGGCACGTGCCTTGTTTGGGTTCTTCAGGCTGAAAGCCGGGTGTTCCATCGCGGCACGCACATGGTCAAGCGTACCTTCCAGCTGGCTGGAGGCCAGGAGCATGAAGAACTTGTCCATGACCAGGGCATCACGCTGCCAGCGGGCAGCAAAGTCGGTATAGCACTCATCTCGCTCTTCGCTGTCATGATCGCGCAAGGCCAGCATGGCACCCATCTGATCCGACATATTGTCGGCTTCCAGCGCCTGCTTGCGCGCAGCTTCTGCCGGCCAAGCCACACTCAGACGGGTAAGCATTTGCAGAGCGCGGTTTTTCAGGTCACGCTTGCCTGCATCTTCCGGCTTGTACTCGCGCGTCTGATTGAGGTGGTACGCCTCATGCCATTCGCCGCGCAATGTTTCGGCTAGCTCATCCAGTACAAAATCGCGTACCTGATGGATGATGGCCGGATCGGCCACATCGACCATTTCCAGTATCTCGGCCTCGGACGGCAAGCCCAGCATCAGCGCCCGCAGGGCCGGATCGGCGGCATGGTCTTTCAATACTGCGCGGAAGGCCGCCACAAAGGTTTCCGGCAACACCAGAGGCCGCCCGGCCTCAACGGCATCAAGCAACTGGCGGATCAGTCGCTCGGCCAAGGTCTGGCCAGCTTCCCAGCGGCAGAAGCTGTCACTGTCGTTTGCCATCAAAAAAGCCAACTGCTCGTCGCGCCAGTCGTATTCCAGCTTCACCGGTGCCGAGAAACCACGCAGCAGGGAAGGTACCGGCTCTTCAGCCACATTGAGGAATACAAAGGTTTGTTCAGCCTGCTTGATGTCCAGTACACGCGTACCGGTCTGGGCGTGGTCTTCGCCCTCCAGTTGCAGAGGCAAATCCTGCCCATCCGCCCCCACCAGACCCAGTGCCAGCGGTATGTGCAGGGCTTGCGGTGCCGGCAGGCCAGCCACGGCGCGGCAGGATTGCTTGACCGTGAGCGCATACCGCTGTGCCACAGCATCGTATTGGCTACTGATCTGCAACAGCGGCGTGCCTGCCTGGCTATACCACAAGGCAAATTGCTCCAGATCCACACCATTGGCATCCGCCATGGCAGCGCGGAAATCATCGCAGGTAACTGCCTGACCATCATGTCGCTTGAAGTAAAGGTCCATGCCTTTACGGAAGCCTTGCTCGCCCAGCAGGGTGTGATACATGCGTACCACTTCGGCCCCCTTTTCATACACCGTCATGGTGTAGAAATTATTCATCTCGATGTAGGAGTCAGGGCGAATCGGGTGCGCGGTAGGGCCGGCATCTTCCGGAAACTGCAGTGCACGCAGGCTTTTAACATCGTCAATGCGCTTGACGGCCCGGCTGCCCAGATCAGAACTGAATTCCTGATCACGGAATACAGTAAGGCCTTCTTTGAGCGAGAGCTGGAACCAGTCGCGGCAGGTTACGCGGTTACCGGTCCAGTTATGGAAGTACTCGTGCGCGATGATGGCCTCTACGCGCTGGAACTCAGCGTCGGTACGGGTATCCTTGCGCGCCAGCACCGCAGACGTATTGAAGATGTTGAGGCCTTTGTTTTCCATGGCCCCCATATTGAAGTCGCTGACCGCCACGATCATGTAGATGTCCAGATCGTATTCCAGGCCAAAGCGCTCTTCATCCCACTTCATCGCACGCTTTACCGCCCCCATGCCGAAGGCAACTTTGTCCTGATCTGCCGGCTCGGTCCAGATTTCCAGCGTCACCTCACGTCCACGCTGGGTGGTGAATTTGTCGCGCGCGGCCACCAGCTTGCCTGCCACCAGGGCAAACAGGTAGGCAGGCTTGCGATACGGATCAACCCACTTCACCCAATGGCGTTTCCGGTCCAGCACACCCTCGCCCACCTTGTTGCCATTGGACAGCAGTACCGGGTACTTCTGCTTGTCGGCCACAATGGTGGTGGTGAACTTGGCCATCACATCCGGCCTATCCATGTAAAAGGTAATCTTGCGGAAGCCTTCCGGCTCGCACTGGGTAAACAGATTGCCATTGGAGGCATACAGGCCCATCAGGCTGGTATTGGCGGCCGGATCCAGACTGGTTTCCACTTCCAGAATGAAGCTGTCCGGCACTCCGGGTATCAACAAGCCTTCTTCATTCAATTGGTAACTATCGGGAGAGAGGCGCTCGCCATCCAGGGTCAGGCTCAGCAGCTTAGCCGACCCATCCAGCCACAAATTGCCTAGTGCAGCAGACTTTTCATTACGCTTGACGACCAGACGCGAATGCACCCGCGTCTGCGCCTCCTCTATTTCGAACTTCAAATCCACCCGATCCACCAGATAGGGGGGAACGGTATAGTCTTTCAGATAGTTCACTTGAGGCTGCTGCGCCATTTTCGTCTCTCTAATTTTCGGGTCATTGCCGGTTGGTACCGGTCTTGCTAATGAACCGTGCGGGATCACCGCCCCGGTTCGCTAAAGATACATAATCCTTGCTGCTGCCTGCCCGCAACTCAAGCTTGCCCGGCCTGTAACCAGCGCCCGCCATCGGCTTGCAATTGCAGACGGCACGTGGCTGCAGGCTGTGCTTGCAGGACGACGTCGCGCACCAGCAGTTCATCGCGCCGGAACAGATGCAGGGTAAGTTTTTCACCCACACGATAACGGGCCAGCATCTTGTCCAGATCAGCTGCTTTCAGGCCATCGACAGCCACTAGTACATCACCACCAGCCAAACCAGCCTGTTGGGCAGCACCATCGTCCAGCACATTGACCAGCCGCAAACCCAGCGGGTCCGGAGCAGTCTTGACTCCCAGGCTGGCACGTGGCTTGCGACCGGCAACCGGCATGCCGATGCCGCCAGCATCGGCGGCATGATCCGCGTAGTCCCAGCACATGTCTACCCCTTGCGTGGCCAACAAGGCCGGCAGGGGCAGCTCTTCGGTAGAACGCAACGCCTTGTCAAAGAAGTCCTGTAGCGACAGGCCCGTCACCTGTTGTGCAATGGCTTCCCATTCATCTTCGGCCAGTCCTTGCCCATCGGTCAGCCATTTCTGCCACAGCGCTCGCATCACCTCATCCAGAGAGGTCTTGCCGGCACTACGGTCGCGCAGGGTCAAATCCAGTGCCAGTGCGGCCAAAGAACCCTTGGTGTAATAGCTGACAATACTGTTGGGGCTGTTTTCATCCTGCCGATAGTATTTGGTCCAGGCATCAAAGCTGGATTCTTCCAGTGTCTGCTTGAGGCGACCGGCCCCACGCTGCACACCGCTGATGGTTTGGGCCAGCAATCCCAGGTAGCGCGGCGTGTCGATCAAACCACAACGCAGCAGGGTAAGATCGTCGTAATAAGAGGTAATCCCCTCGAAAGCCCACAACAAGCGGGTGTAGCCCTCGCGCGACAAATCGTATGGACTGAAAGCAGCCGGCTTGATCCGCTTCACATTCCAGCTGTGGAAGTACTCATGGCTGATCAGGCCCAGCAACTTCAGGTAACCGTCACCAATGCTCTCCTCACCCGCTTGTGGCAGATCATCCCGGTTAGCCACCAGTGCGGTGGATGCCCGGTGTTCCAGCCCACCATAAATATCCTTGCCCACATACAGCATGAAGACATAACGCTCGAATGGAGCCGGTGTGCCGAACAGCTTGATCTGGTATTCACAGATCTTCTTCGTATCCCGTGCCAGGCGCTTCAAATCGCCACGAAACCGTCCTGCCACCACAAATTGATGCGGCACGCCGCAAGCCTTGAAACTGACCGTCTCAAATTCACCCAGTTCAACCGGATGATCCAATAGCTCGTCATAGCTGGCGGCACGGTAAGACCCAAAGCCGCTTTTCTTCACCTCCCGTGCAGGCAAGGCAGTTGCCACTTTCCAATCAGCAAACATCTTGCCCTTGGGTGGGCAAATCTCCACCTCGCAGGCACTGGACTCATGCCCGGCTACCGCAAGAAACACACTGCTGGCATTGAAAAAACCACGCATTTCGTCCAAGTAGGCTCCGCGCACGGACAGGTCATACGCATAGACCTGATACACCAGCGTGAGGCTTCCACTGACGGGCTCGACCTGCCAGGTATGCTTGTCCAGCTTGCGTATTTGCACATCCTTGCCGCCACAACTGGCCTGGATACTGACGATATGGCGCGAGAACTCCCTGATCAGGTAGCTGCCGGGAATCCAGGCAGGCAAGGTAAATACCTGTCCTTTTCGGTCAGGTTTGGCCACCTTGAGCGTAATTTCAAAACAATGCGTTGCCGGAGAGCACGGACGAATGGAGTAATGTACGGGCACAGTCATGATCTGCCTGAATATGGGGCGAAAACAGCAGATTCTAGCATCGGGGCCGCAGCACGGGGGTGGCCGATGACGATTTGACCTAAGTCAAGGGCTTGGACAGTCATGACAATATAATCCCCACTAAGCGGCATCAGGCTAAACACTTGCTGCCAGCTCGCTTGAAATCAAGAAAATGGTGGACGTAAAAAATCCCGCAAGCATACTAATCAACTGGCCCGTCATGGGTATTTGCTTTAGAATGCCTTGCTGAATAAATGGGGAAAAAGTGTGTGCACAACAGCGCTTTGCCAGGGGTTTTGGCTGAATGTTGTCAGCACGGGTCAAGCACTTTGCTAGTCTGAAATGTTTCAGACTCCCCTGCGGCTCTCCTGTCACCTAACATTTGGGGCAGTTGACAGGAAATCAAGTCGCCATGGTTTGTCACGTTCTAAGTTAGCAACCTTGGAGAAAACCCTAAATGGAAACGCAATCCACTTATAACTATAAGGTGGTGCGCCAGTTTGCCATCATGACCGTAGTATGGGGCATTGTAGGCATGCTGGTGGGCGTCATCATTGCGGCCCAATTGGTGTGGCCGGAGCTCAATTTTGGGCCCTGGTTCCACTTTGGCCGTCTGCGCCCGCTGCACACCAACGCCGTGATTTTCGCCTTTGGCGGTTGCGGCCTGTTTGCAACTTCCTACTACGTCGTGCAGCGCACCTGTAACGTACGACTCATCTCGGACAAACTGGCAGCCTTCACCTTCTGGGCCTGGCAGCTGATTATTGTCCTTGCTGCCATCACCCTGCCGCTGGGTTACACCTTCGGCAAGGAATACGCCGAACTGGAATGGCCGATCAAGCTGATGATCGCCGTGACCTGGGTGGTGTATGCCATCGTGTTCTTCGGCACCATCGCCATCCGCAAGGTTAAGCACATTTACGTAGCCAACTGGTTCTACGGTGCTTTCATCCTGGCGGTTGCCCTGCTGCACATCGTCAACAGTGCCTTCGTACCGGTCTCCCTGACCAAGTCCTATTCCGTGTACGCCGGTGCCGTGGATGCCATGGTGCAATGGTGGTATGGCCACAACGCCGTGGGTTTCTTCCTGACCGCCGCCTTCCTGGGCATGATGTACTACTTCGTTCCGAAGCAGGCTGGTCGTCCGGTTTATTCCTATCGCCTGTCGGTGGTTCACTTCTGGGCCCTGATCTTTACCTATATGTGGGCTGGTCCTCACCACCTGCACTACACCGCGCTGCCTGACTGGACCCAGTCCATCGGTATGGTGTTCTCCCTGGTGCTGCTGGCTCCGAGCTGGGGCGGCATGATCAACGGCATCATGACCCTGTCCGGTGCATGGCACAAACTGCGCACCGACCCGGTACTGAAGTTCCTGGTGGTTTCCCTGTCCTTCTACGGTATGTCCACCTTTGAAGGCCCGATGATGTCCATCAAGTCCGTGAATGCGCTGTCGCACTACACTGACTGGACCATCGGTCACGTGCATTCCGGTGCGCTGGGCTGGGTTGGCTTCATCACCATCGGTTCCATGTACTACCTGCTGCCGCGCCTGTTCGGTCGTGAATCCATGCACAGCACCAAGCTGATCGAGGCTCACTTCTGGCTGGCTACCGTGGGCGTTGTACTGTACATCGCCGCACTGTGGATCTCCGGTGTGACCCAAGGCCTGATGTGGCGTGCCCTGAATGCTGACGGCACCCTGACTTATGCCTTTGTTGAAGCCGTGAAAGCAACCTACCCCTACCACTTTGTGCGTTTCCTGGGCGGTACGCTGTACCTGACCGGTATGCTGCTGATGGCTTACAACACCTTCCGCACCGTTGCCAGCGGTAAGGCTGTTGACGCCAAGATTCCGGCTGTCAACGCATCGGCTCACGCTTAAGCGGATAAAGGTAGAAGAACATGGAAAAGATCCAGAAACTGATTGAAGAACACGTTGGTTACCTCATCGTGTTCACCCTGATCGTGATCAGCTTTGCCGGTTTGGTGGAAATTCTGCCGCTGGCATTCCAGAAGTCCACGACCCAGCCGGTTGCAGGCGTTAAGCCCTATACCGCGCTGCAACTGGCAGGTCGCGATATCTACATCCGTGAAGGCTGCTACAACTGCCACTCCCAGATGATCCGTCCCTTCCGCGCCGAAACCGAGCGCTATGGTCACTACTCCGTTGCGGGTGAGTCGGTCTATGACCACCCCTTCCAGTGGGGCTCCAAGCGTACCGGTCCGGACTTGGCTCGTGTAGGCGGCCGCTATTCCGACGAATGGCACCGTGTTCACCTGACCAACCCGCGTGACGTGGTACCTGAATCCAACATGCCGGCCTTCCCGTGGCTGTCGAAGAACCTGGCCGATGCCGAAATCATGCCGAAGAAAATGGAAGCCCTGCGCTCTGTAGGTGTTCCGTATACCGACAAGGATATCGCTGAAGCCAAGGCTCAGGTCGAAGGCAAGTCGGAAATGGATGCCCTGATTGCATATTTGCAGGGCTTGGGTCTCGCACTGAAGAACGTTCGCTAAGTCATGGACTGGGTAACGATTGGGCGCTCTGCCTTCACCGTAATGTGCTTCACCTTTTTCATTCTGGTGCTGTTCATTGCCTACAGCAGGCGCTCGAAGAACCGGTACGATGAAGCGGCCAATGTGCCCTTTCTCGACGACGACAAGGTGCAGGAGGCCGATAACCATGAGTCGGCTTCTAACGGAGCAAAACAATGAGTGATTTCGTAAGCGATTTCTGGGGCATCTGGATCACGGCCATCGTGGTTGCAGGTTTTGTTGGCCTGACCCTGCTGTTGTTCACCCAATCCAAGACTACGGTCAAGAAGGGTGAGCAGGTAGAAACCATGGGCCATGTATGGGATGGCGACCTTGAAGAGTACAACCACCCGCTGCCGCGCTGGTGGATGCTGATGTTCTACATCACGCTGATCTTCGGTGCCTGCTATCTGGTGCTCTACCCTGGCCTTGGCAAGTGGCAAGGCATCCGTGGCTGGACTTCGGTAGGTCAGTACAAAGAAGAACGTGCCCAAGCGGAAGCCAAGTACCAGCCGCTGTACGACAACTATCTGAAACAGGACCTGAAAGCAGTGGCTGCCGATCCGAAGGCACAGGAAATGGGCAAACGCCTGTTCCAGACCTACTGCGTACAGTGCCATGGTTCTGATGCGCGCGGTGCCAAGGGTTTCCCGAACCTGACTGACAACGACTGGCTGTGGGGTGGCGATCCGAAAACCATCGAAACCACCATCCTGAATGGTCGTCATGGTCAAATGCCGGCCTGGGGCTCTGCCCTGGGTGAAGAGAAGGTCAAGGACGTTGCCAACTACGTGATGTCGCTGTCCGGCAAGAAGCATGATGCCGAACGCGCTACACGCGGCAAGGAAACCTTTACCACCATCTGCGCAGCCTGCCACGGTCCGGATGGCAAGGGTAACCAGCAACTGGGTGCACCGAACCTGACTGACAGCATCTGGCTGTATGGCGGTACTGAGAAGACCATCATCGAGACCATCACCAATGGTCGCAACAACCAGATGCCGGCCTGGAAGGACTTCCTGGGCGAGGCCAAGGTTCACTTGCTGTCTGCCTATGTATGGGGATTGTCCAATAACGCCAAGGCGCAGTAAGCCTTAGCCAACATACTGCCCGCGCAAGCGGGCAGTATGCTTTACATCAAACACTATATTTATTCATATAATATAATGACTTGCAAGATGCTTGCGCAAAGTCCATCCCTCATGTGAACTTTGCGAAATCCTCTTCAGGAAAACACCCATGTCTGATTCGTTAAAAGATATCCCGGTCAAAGTAGAACACACCCCGCCCTCCCCCAAACCCGGTCCGGAGACCGTGTCCCTGTATGAGGCCCAGAAAAAGATTTACCCACGCAGCGTCAAGGGTATCTTCAACAACTGGCGTATTCTTTTTGTACTGGGTACTCAGCTGGTTTTCCTTGGCCTGCCCTGGCTGACCTGGAATGGAAGGCAAGCTGTCTTCTTTGACATGGTCAACCGTAAATTCTACATTTTCAGTCTGACTATCTGGCCGCAAGACTTTGTCTACCTGGCCGCCCTGCTGATGAGTTGTGCATTCGGGCTGTTTGTCTGGACCACCATTGCCGGCCGACTATGGTGCGGCTACTCCTGTCCCCAGACGGTCTACACCGAAATCATGCTGTTGATCGAACAGTGGGTGGAAGGTGACCGCAACAAGCGCATCAAGCTGGACAAAGAACCAATGAGCTTGCGCAAGGCCAGGCTGAAACTGACCTCGCACAGCCTGATGATTCTGTTCTGTCTGTGGACCGGTTTTTCGCTGGTAGGTTACTTCACCCCAATCCGTGATCTGGTCAAGGCCATGCCCACCTTTGATTACGGTCCATGGGAAAGCTTCTGGATCTTCTTCTACGCCGGTTTTACCTATCTGCTGGCCGGTTTCATGCGCGAGCAGGTGTGCAAGTACATGTGCCCGTATGCCCGCTTCCAGAGCGTGATGTTTGATGCGGATACCCTGATCATCTCCTATGACGAAGCCCGTGGCGAACCGCGCGGTGCACGCAAAAAAGGCGTGGACTTCAAGCAGCAAGGCCTGGGTTCCTGCGTCAACTGCGGTATTTGCGTACAGGTATGCCCGGTAGGCATCGACATCCGCAACGGTCTGCAATACGAATGCATCGGCTGCGCCGCCTGTATCGACGCCTGCGATGAGGTAATGGACAAAGTAGGCTACCCGCGTGGCCTGATCCGCTACACCACGGAAAACGCGCTGGAAGGCAAGTACCCGGAAAAAGACATCGTCAAGCATCTGCGCCGTCCGCGCGTCATCATGTACACCGTTGTACTGCTGATTGTACTGGGTGCTGCACTGGGCTCCCTGGCCATGCGCAAGCCCTTCAAGGTGGATATTTTGCGTGACCGCGCCTCCTTGGTGAAAGAAACCGATGCCGGCTTGCTGGAAAATGCCTACACCATCAAAATCATCAACACGACAGAACGCGATCAGGAGTTTAAAATCTCGGCAGACGGCCTGCCTGACCTGAAACTGGTTAGCGACAGCAAGCACATCAAAGTAAAGGCGACAGAAACCGAAAGCTTTGGCGTGCGCCTGCAGGCTGATCCACAAGTTGCCACCAAGGGCAGCCACGAGATCCACTTCAAGGTAGAAACGGTAAGCAGCCCGGTTCTACACGTGGAAGAAAAATCCAGCTTCATCGGAGAGTAAGTCATGCAACTGAGCAGCCCCGCATCACGCCCCTGGTATAAAGAGCCCTGGGTATGGTTTTTGATCAGCTTTCCGCTCGCCGCCGTTATTGTCGGTTCTTGCTTCATCACCACCGCCATCAAGACAGATGACGGCCTGGTAACCGACGATTACTACAACAAAGGCAAAGCCATCAATATGGAGCTACGCCGTAACACGGCGGCCGCAGCCCTGGGCATTACCGCGCAGGTCATGCTCAGTAGCGATGGCCGCAGCATCACGGTCAATACCACCAGCAAGCAGGCATTGCCGGACACCCTGACGCTGAAGCTGATCCACCCGGCGCAGGATGACTATGACGTCAATGCCGAGCTGCACAAGCTGGCCGCCAACCAGTACAGCGGCAGCTTCAACAAGGAGCTGGTCAAGGCTAATCACTGGTATGTGCAGCTGGAGGACAAAGGCAACCAATGGCGGGTACAAGCCGAATGGAAGCCGGAACAAGGCCCGGTGGTGATGCTGGGCCAGCCCAAGCTGGAGGCCGTGGAGTGATGCGCGCCCTGCTCCGTCCGGCTGTTGTGGCCTGCCTGCTCACCCTGCTGGCAGGCTGTGCCAGTCAGCGCTACCAGCCGCAATACCTCAATGGCAAGCTTGGTCTGAAAGAGCCGCTGTCACTACCGCTAGCCACTACGCTGGTGCGTATCCGGCTGGTGGACGACAGCACACCGGCGGATGCACCGGCCCGCCTGCTGGCCGAGCAGACACTGGAAAAGCCCAAGAAATTTCCGCTGGACTTCTCCTTGTGCTACGACAAGCATGCCATCCAGACCGGTGGCAGTTACAGCCTGCAAGCCCAGGTATATGTTGATGGGGAATTGCGCCTGCAAAATGTTGGCCACATCAACGCCTTCTCCAGCGAACATCCGCAGCTGCAAGTCGAACAGATCAAGTAGCCTTCCGCCTGATGAGACAGAAAAATGGCTGCCATTGGCAGCCATTTTTGTTTCATACCATGCGCCAGACTCAGCGCAGCGGCTTCAACCGTGCAGTGAAGTGACGCAAAATCGGCGGCTCATAATCAAAACACAGACCGCCAATGCTGGCAGCCCGCTGCTTGACCTCGATCAGGCAGTCAGCAATGTAGTCCATATGGTCATTGGTATAGACCCGACGCGGAATGGTCAGCCGTAGTAACTCCAGAGCAGAAGGCTCCTGCTCCCCGGTCTGCGGATTGCGCCCCAGCAACAGGGAACCAATCTCCACCCCACGCACACCCCCTTCCAGATACAATTCGCAAGCCAGTGCATGCGCAGGGAACTGCTCGGCAGGGATATGTGGCAGCAGGCGCTTGGCATCAACAAATACCGCATGGCCACCGGTCGGATACTGAATGGGCACACCAGCGGCCCGTAAGCGCTCACCCAGATACTCCACCTGGCCGATGCGATAGCCAAGATAAGCGGCATCCAGGCCTTCCTTCAGCCCAATGGCCAGGGCCTCCATATCGCGCCCGGCCAGGCCGCCATAGGTAACAAATCCTTCCATCGGCACACAGCGCACCTGCACCGCACGGAAGAGATCGACATCATCCTTAAAGCAGCACAGCCCACCGATATTCACCAGGCCGTCCTTCTTGGCCGACATGGTCAGCATGTCGCCATGGCTGAACATTTCCATCACGATGGCGGCAATGCTGTGGCCAGCATAGTCCGGATCACGCTGCTGGATAAACCAGGCATTCTCGGCAAAACGGGCCGCATCGATAATCACCGGAATACCATGCTGGCGCGCCAATGCGCTGGCTGCACGTATATTGGGCATGGAAACCGGCTGTCCACCTGCACTGTTGCACGTTACGGTAATGATCAGACCTGCAACATTCTGAGCGCCTTCGCTGGCAATCACATCGGCCAGCCGGGCCAAATCGAAATCACCTTTCCAGTCATAAGCGGTCTCGGTATCCAGTGCCTTTGGCGTCAGCACATTAATGGCGCGGGCACCGGCGATTTCGACATGCGCCTTGGTGGTATCAAAGTGGTAGTTGGAAATGAATACGGGCTGCTCGCCACTGCAGCGTTTCACTAGTTCCGGAAACAGAATCTGCTCCGCGCCACGTCCCTGATGGGTGGGGATGGTGTGCTGATAGCCCAGCAGTTCTTTGACGGTATCTGCCAGATGAAAAAAGTTGCGGCTGCCGGCATAGGCTTCATCACCCATCATCAGGCCAGCCCACTGCCGATCCGACATGGCACCGGTGCCACTGTCGGTCAGCAGGTCAATATAAACATCCTCGCCACGCAGCAGGAACGGATTCCAGCCTGCTTCGGCCAAGGCCTGGCGGCGGTATTCCGGCGTGGTTTGCTTGATGGGTTCAACCATCTTGATACGAAATGGTTCAGGAATGCGTCGTGCCATGCGTAATACTCCCTTTGCCCTGGCCCGGAAAAAGGCGCACCTAAGCGGCTCCGGAATAGTGGAATCCGGACGCAACAAGGCCAGAACAGTTGATGCAAATGAAAAAATGAATGCAACAGATCGCAGCTGCAACAAGCAAGCTACGTGGGGAGATCAGCGACGGGGAAAGTCGTAGGCCAGCACGATATCGAGGGTGAACCAGTTTTTGGGCAGGCTACCATGGTTGGCAGCCGTCCGGGTCAAGCATGCCAACGTGTTCATGTGAAACACCTTAGTAAAAACAATGCCGGATGGCGCGGCCAGATTACCTGTTGCCTTTTCTCATCGCAAGCAGATTGTCAATCATCCCTTCCGACAGCCTCGGCACTGTATCCATGATGCCACGCAGACATGGCAAGCCACCCGCCGCAGTCGCCATCGCCACCATCCCAACTGCCAGCACACGATGGGCAGTGCAGCAGTTAGCCTGCAAATGGCCTGAAAGCTTGAGGATGCCAATAATTGCAATCCCGTCCTGCTTCGCACCTTCCTCTCCTCTTCAGGGGTAAGGCAGCGCCTCAGTACATGGCAACAGCAAAAAAATTCCCTTTCCATTGAAATACTTGCCCAATATCAAACATGGAATATTAAAAAATACTTATACTTCGAGTGAATGGTAATAACAGGCAAAAAAAGTTCCACAACAACGCCTTTAGCCGCTACTATCGCCGCCTGCTGGAAAATACTGGCAATAAAACACTACAACAGGCCATCTGAAAAATGGCTTCCCCTGCTGCACAAGGAAATCGTTATGACCACCCGATCCCATCCCAAAGGGCTGTATCTGCTCTTTGTCACGGAGATGTGGGAGCGCTTCAGCTACTACGGCATGCGCGCCATCTTTGTCCTGTTCATGATCAAGGCCCTGCTGTTCGACAAAGCCCACGCGGCAGACATCTACGGCAGCTACACCGGCCTGGTATATTTCACGCCGCTGATTGGCGGCTACATTGCCGACCGCTACTGGGGTAATCGCCACTCCATCCTGGCCGGTGGTGTCCTGATGGCAGCTGGCCAGTTTCTGTTGTTCTTCTCCGGCAGCCTGCATACCAGCAATGTCCCCATGGCATCCACCTTGCTTTATGCTGGCCTGGGCCTGCTGATTGCCGGCAATGGCCTGTTCAAACCCAATATTTCCTCCATGGTTGGCCAGTTGTATGCCAAGGATGACAAACGGGTGGATTCGGCCTTTACCATTTTCTACATGGGCATCAATGCCGGCTCCCTGATTGCACCGCTGATTTGCGGCACATTGGGCGACACTGGCAATCCCGATGACTTCAAGTGGGGCTTCCTGGCGGCTGGCTGCGGCATGCTGTTCAGCCTGCTGGTTTTCAGCCTGTTCAAGAACAAATACCTGGTCACCCCGGAAGGCAAGCCCATCGGTATGGCGCCACAACGCCATCACGCCAGTGGCGAGAAGGTGGTGCATGCACCGCTGACCCGTATGGAAAAAGAGCGGCTGGCGGTGATTCTGATTGTTTCGGCCTTTGTGATCTTCTTCTGGTCGGCTTTTGAACAGGCCGGGGCATCACTGACCTTCTTTGCGGAAGAACAAACCAACCGCAACCTGCTGGGCTTTACCGTGCCGGCATCCTATTTCCAATCCATTAATCCGATCTCGGTAGTCATTTTTGCCCCCTTGTTTGCCATGTTGTGGACGACACTTGGCAAGCAGGGTCGTGAGCCGACCTCTCCGGCCAAGATGGCATTTGGCCTGCTGTTCCTGGCCATCGGCTATCTGGTGATCGCTTTCGGGGTGGATGGCCTGGAGCCTGGCGTCAAGGTCAGCATGATCTGGCTGGTCAGCCTGTACATGCTGCATACCTTCGGTGAGTTGTGCTTGTCGCCCATCGGCCTGTCGCTGGTGGTCAAGCTGTCGCCGGCACGTTTTACCAGCCTGATGATGGGGATATGGTTCCTGTCCAATGCCGCCGCCAACAAGTTGGCCGGCACGCTGTCCGAGCTGTATCCGGACCCGGCCAAGGCAGCCCCGCAGCTGCTGGGTTATACCATCAGCAATCTGCATGACTTTTTCATGGTTTTTGTTGCCATGGCAGGCCTTGGTTCACTGATTCTGTTCCTGCTGTCCAGCAAACTAAAAAAAATGATGCACGGCCTGCAATAGTGCTGCATGCCCTACCATGCCGACACGCCGCCCACGGGCGGCGTTTTGCATGTGTAAACAGTGGTGCTTAAGACTAAAACAAAGCTGGCATGGTAAGCTGTGCAGGTTTTTTTCGACTTTGCCCGGCCGCTGATGGCGTGCTGACTGGACTTCATGAAACCGTCCTCCAACTCACAATGGCAACGCCTTGCCATTTATGTTCTGGCTGCCCTGCTGCTGATTCGCCTGCTGGCGATGTGGGCCATTCCGCTGACCGACACGACTGAAGCACGCTATGCGGAAATTGCCCGCAAGATGCTGGAAACCGGCAACTGGGTGACCTTGTGGCACGACTACGGCATCCCGTTCTGGGCCAAGCCGCCGCTGTCCACCTGGACTTCCGCCGCCAGCATGGGCCTGTTCGGCGTCAATCCGCTGGCAGCACGCCTGCCCGCCTTATTGCTTTCCATGGTGGTTTTGTGGCTGGTGGCCGATGCCGCCCGCCAGCGCCTGGGCCGGGAAGCCGCACTGGCCACTACGCTACTGCTGGCTGGCAGCCTGCTGTTTTTCGCCGCCGCTGGCACCGTGATGACCGACCCGTCGCTAATGTTCTGCGTTGCCTTGTCTCAACTGGCGTTTTGGCATGCCATGCAGGGACGCGGCAAGCGCTGGGGCTATCTATTCTTTGTTGGCCTGGGCCTTGGCCTGCTGGCCAAGGGACCGCTGGCCATCGTACTGGTAGGCATGCCGATTTTCTTCTGGGTGCTGCTGCGCAATGACTGGAAAGCCCTGTGGCAGCGCCTGCCATGGATCAGTGGCAGCCTGCTGATGCTGGCCATTGCCCTGCCCTGGTATCTGCTGGCGGAATACCGCACGCCGGGCTTCCTCAATTACTTCATCATGGGCGAGCATGTCAGCCGCTTTCTGGACCCAGGCTGGAAGGGTGACAAATACGGCTACGCCCATGCCACCCCGCGCGGCATGATCTGGCTGTACTGGCTGGGAGCCATCTTCCCCTGGTCGCTGGCCATGCTGGTCTGGCTGGGGCGTCATGGCAAGCAGATGGCAAAGCGCAGTGCCGACACCGATGGCTGGCGCTTGTATGTTTTGCTGTGGAGCCTGATGACGCTGCTGTTCTTTACCATTTCCGGCAACATCATCTTCCCTTATCCGCTGCCCATGCTGCCGGGTTGCGCCCTGCTGTTTGCCACGCTGTGGCACAGCTGCCGCCAGCCGCAGCAAGGCAGCAGCCTGCCCTGGCTGGCCATGACCTCCGGCCTGCTGTTGTTGCTGGCCGTTGGCCTGCAGTGGACACAGGGACAGCGCTATTTCCGTACCCAGCAGCCGGTTATTGCCGCCTGGCAGCAGCAACACCCGGCTCCGGGCAGCACGCTGATCTTCTGGGACAGCCGCCGCGAGTTCTCTGCCGAGTTCTACAGTGAAGGCAAGGTCAAAACTACGCAAAAGCCGCAGGAACTGCAGCAATTACTGGCCAGTGGCAACAGTCATTTCATTGTTACCGAGCAACGCGACCTGCCCAGCCTGCCCGCCGACATCAAGCAGCGCTTCCTGCCGATTGCCCGGTTCGAAGTGATGAAGGACCAGATGCTACTGCTGCGCGAACCAGCCGGCAACGTGACACCATAAACATCAGGAGACGCCGATGACCACTACGCCAACCAGCGCCTTCGTGCCACCCTTCCTGCTGCAGCAACGCGCCGCCGAGCGCCCGGCTGACCCGCTGGTCAGCTGCGTTCTGCCGGCTTACAACGAGAGCGAAAACATCGTCCCCATGCTGCAGACCCTGCATGGCTTACTGAGCGAGGCGGGTTTTCGCCACGAGCTGATCGTGGTGGACGATGGCAGCCGCGACGACACCGTCGCACAGGTCATGAGCCAGATCGGCCTACTGCCGGTCACGCTCATCCAGCTGTCGCGCAACTTCGGCAAAGAGCTGGCACTGACTGCCGGTATCGACCACGCCCACGGCGATGTTGCCGTGCTGATCGACAGCGACTTTCAGCATCCGCCTGCCATGGTGCCGGAATTCCTGCGCCACTGGCGTGCTGGCTACGACATGGTGTACAGCGTGCGTTCCAGCCGTGATAGCGAAACCCTGGGCAAGCGCCTGTTCACCCGCGTGTTCTATACCCTGCTCAATAGTGGTGCACGCCACAAGATTCCGGAAAACACCCAGGATTTTCGCGTGATGGACCGCTGCGTGCTGGATGCGCTGCGCCAGATGCCAGAACGCAACCGCTTCATGAAGGGCCTGTACAACTGGGTGGGCTTTACCCAACTGCCAGTGGAAACCCACACCGAAGAACGCCGTGCCGGCAAAAGCAGCTTCAACTTCTTTAGTCTGCTCAATCTGGGACTAACCGGCCTGACCGCATTTTCCAATGTACCGCTGCGCATGTGGACGCTGATTGGCAGTGCCATCTCGCTGGCTTCCATTCTGTATGCGTCGTGGGAGCTACTGCATACCTTGCTGTTCGGCAACGATCAGCCCGGCTGGCCAACACTGGCAGTTGCCATTTCCTTTCTGGGAGGGGTGCAGCTGCTGTCCATCGGCATTCTGGGTGAATACATTGGCCGGATCTTCAGCGAAGTGAAACAACGTCCGATTTATCTGATCAGCCGCATCAGCCGCAGCGAGCAGGACCAGCAATGAACCGAGAGCTGTTATGGTTCGGCATCATCGGCGTCAGTGCCATGCTGGTGCATTTTTTGCTGGTGGCCGTGATTCTGGTTCCCTTCGGCCTGCCGCCCTTGCTGGCCAATATCCTGGCGTTCCTGCTGGCATTCCAGGTCAGTTACTGGGGCCACCGGCACAAAACCTTCGATGCTGCGCATGTGCCGCACCGTCAGGCATTGCCACGCTTTTTCATGGTGTCCTGCCTGAGCTTTGCGCTGAATGAAGCCATGTACTTTGTCCTGCTGCATTTCACTACGCTGGATTACCGCCTGGCGCTGCTGATCGTGCTGGCCAGTGTGGCCGTATTCACTTTTGTTTTCAGCAAGCTGTGGGCTTTTGCCGACAAGGAGCAGGCTGCATGACGCCACGCCGCCTGACCCTGTGCGCCGATGACTATGCCCAATCGCCCGCCATCAGCCAGGGCATCTTGAACCTACTGCAGCGTGGCCGCCTGTCGGCCACCAGCGTGATGACACAGTCGCCGCACTGGCCCGCACTGGCAGCACCGCTGCGCGAGATGCAGCCGCAGGCGGATATCGGCCTGCATTTCAATCTGACCCACGATTTCGGCGAGCAGAATACGCCGTGCAAGCCGCTGCCTTACTGGTTGCTGCGCAGTCAGCTGCACCTGTTGCCACGTGCTGCCTTGCGCGACAGCTTGCTGCGCCAGATCGACCAGTTCAGCCAGCAGCTGGGCCGCCTACCTGACTTTATCGACGGCCATCAACATGTGCATGCGCTGCCGGTTATCCGTGACGCGCTGTTCGATGCCATCGCCCTGCGCTGGACTGAGCGCAGCAAGCCTTATCTGCGCGCGCCAGACCGACTGGGCCATCCCGGCGACAGCCAGTTAAAGGCGGTGGTCCTGACACAGGCATGCCGTGGCTTTGCCGCTGCCGCCGAGCAAAACGGCCTGCACTGCAATCAGTGGTTTGCCGGGCTGTATGCATTACAGCCGGAGGCTGGTTTTGCCGGACTGATGCAGCAATGGCTGAATAGCTGCCCCGATGGCGGGCTGATGATGTGTCATCCGGGCCTGCCGGCGGATGATGCCAGCGACCCGATTGCCGCCGCGCGCGCGGTGGAATACTGCCATCTGGGTAGTCAGGAATTTGCCGATGCCTGCGAGCAGGCCGGGGTAGAACTGGGAAGGTTCCGGCATTAGATTTTTGGCCAGGCCAAGTCCCATGGCGCGCTGGCTTCGCGCTGCAGACAGTCCTGCAGTGCCGGGCTGAGGAAATGCGTGCCCTGGTCCGGCGGGCAGAGAAAGCAAAAAGCCTCATCATCCAGCGTGAAGCGTAAGGCATAGGCATGCAGATAGCCCCGGTCAGCGGCGCTGCCACCATACAAGGCATCGCCCAGAATCGGGGCGGATTGCGACTTCATCGCCACCCGCAGCTGATGAGTCTTGCCGCTGCGTGGCCGCAGCAGGAACATGCGCAGCCCCGGCTGTACCGAAAAGCTGAAGAACTGGGTAATGGCGGGATGCTGCTGCGTAGGCAGCAAACGCCAAGCCCCACCCCGCCCCTTCTCCATATCCCCCTTGATCAGCCCCTGCTTTTTCTGTGGTTTGCGATCCGACAGCGCCAGATAGTATTTCTCCACCGCATGTTCGGCAAAGGCGCTGCCAAACTGGCTGGCCACCTGACTGGAACGGGCCAGCAGGATCAAGCCCGAGGTGATGCGATCCAGGCGGTGCACCGGCCAGAGGGCCTCATCCTGCAAACCCGCGCGCACCGCATCCAGCAAGCCGTCTTCCTCCCCCTCGCGGTGGAAACTCACACCGGGGTGCTTGTTGATCAGATAAAAGCGCGGGTCGCTGTGCAGCAGGGTAAACATGGCAGGGCACCGGAAAACATGGCAAGGCGGCGATTCTACCCGCTCAGCAGGGATCGCTGGTTTTTTGCTGGGTTTCCATGCGCAGTTTCTTGCGAATCTCTGCATCGCGGAAACGCTTCTTCTGCTCATCCGTCTCCAGGCTCAGCGGCGGCACAGCCACGGCCTTGCCGTTTTCAAACGCCACCATGGTGAAATAGCAGCTGTTGGTATGGCGCACTGAGCGCTGCTGAATGTCTTCGGCCACCACCTTGATGCCGATTTCCATCGAGGTGCGCCCTACATGGTTGACGCTGGCCATGAAGGTTACCAGCTCGCCCACATGGATGGGCTGCTTGAACAGCACCTGATCCACCGACAGGGTTACCACATAACACCCGGCATAGCGGCTGGCACAGGCATAGGCCACTTGATCCAGCAGCTTCAGCAAGACGCCGCCATGAACATTACCGGAAAAGTTGGCCATGTCCGGCATCATCAACACTGACATCACCAGTTCGCGCTGGTTTTCCTGAATTACCTGCTGTTGCATTGTCTAGCTTTCTTGACTGTTCATCATGGCGATGGACGCCATTCTGCCGCAGCGCCCGCCCGCTGTCTTGCCGGAATCAGCAGTTGTACCCGGCAATAATCTGGCAGCAGGCGGCACAGCAACACGACAGCCACCGCGCCGCCAGTTAGGCAAATCATGAAAAATTCTGAAAACCTGCTTAAATTCAATGAATTGCCCAACACCTTGCACTAGACTGAAACAGTTCAGGATGGTGTGACATCATGAGTATCGCCTCCATCAGCACCAGCAGTGCATACAGCATCAGCAGCGGGCTGCAACACGGGCCAAGTTGCCCCTGTCCGCTCTGCAGCGCCGCACGCATGGCCGCCGTAGCCACCCCCGTTGCTGGCGTGACACCCCCCTCTCCTTCTGCCATTTACCAAGGCAGTCAGCTCACTCCCGATCAGCAGAAACAACTGGACGAGCTACGCGCCCGTGATGCCGATGTACGCCAGCATGAACAAGCCCATATGGCAGCCGGCGGTGCACTGGTCAGCGGTGGCGCCAACTACAGCTATCAGGAAGGGCCGGACGGCAAGCAGTACGCCATCGGTGGTGAGGTCAGCATTCGGCTGGCCAGCGGGCAAAGCCCACAGGAAACCCTGGCCAATGCCAAACAGGTGGCTGCAGCGGCATTGGCACCGGTAGACCCTTCCGGGCAGGACCGTTCCGTAGCAGCGGAGGCGGAACAGATGGCCCAAGAAGCGCAAAGCCAGATCGACAAGCAGCAACAGCAGCAGTTGCAGGCCGCCCAAAACAACCCGGCCATAGCCACGGCCAAAGCGATCTTCGCCGCCATCACCGGCAAACAAGACAGCAGCAAAGGGAGCAGCATCGATACCTATGCCTGACACCCGCCAGACAAAAAAAATGGGCTGACCGGATAGGGTCAGCCCGAACAACGCTCGTTTTGGGAGTACAACAAGAGGAGAGACACCACACACCACTCCCGATGGCATGGGCTTACTACAGAGAAATCTTCAACTCGGCCCGTCTCAGACGAACCAGGCAATCAGTGGGGCAGCAAACACCGTGGCAATGCCACCCAGCATCATGGTGAGGCTGGCGACCACGCCTTCTTCCGCACCCAGCTCGTTGGCTTTGGCGGTGCCGGCGCCATGTGCCGCAGCACCCAGCAAAGCCCCCTTGGCCAACCGGGAACGCAAGGGCAACAGCATCAGCATCAGCTCACCCAGCAACATGCCGGCTACACCGGTAATCACCACAAACACCGCAGTCAAATCCGGCGGCGCGCCAATGCTGGAGGCAGTGGCCATGGCAAACGGTGTACTGATCGACCGTGGTGCCAGGCTTTTCTGCAACAGCTCGGACAAACCAAAAGCCCGCGCCAGCCATACCGAACTCATTACCGCCACCGGCATCGCCACCAGCACACCACAACTCAGCGACAAGGCATGCTTGCGGATCATCTGGCGCTGCTCGTAAATCGGGATGGCAAACGCCACCGTTGCCGGGCCAAGCAACCAGCTCAACCAATGCGTATCCTGAAAATAAGTGTGGTAAGGAATATGCCCCACCACCACCGCGCCAATCACCAGCAAGGGCACCGCCAATAACGGTGCGGTCCACCAGCTACCGGTGCGGCGATACAGCTTCTTTGCCAGCCCGTACAAGGCCAGCGTCAATACCAGACAGCCAAAAGCCAGCCAGTTTTCCATCTCAAAGCACTCCATGCTGTCGCTTGCGACGCTTCAGCAGGATTTCAAATTTATAGCCGGCATCCACCACCAGCGAAGTCACTGTCATCACCAGCACGGTAGACAGTAGAATCACCAGTACGATGCGCAGACCGATGCTACCCATCAGTTGCGGGTACTGCACCACGGCAACGGTGGCCGGGATGAAGAACAGCAGCATCTCCGCCAGCAGCCAGCGCGCCCCGCTTTTGCACCAGGCCAGCGGCAACCAGCCCAGGGCCAGCGCAGCAAGTACCAGAAACATTCCCAGCACACCGGCCGGAATTTCCGGCACATAAGCGTGGCTCAGGCGACTGGCTAGCAGCCACACCAGACATAGCATCAACACTTGCAATACGGTGGCAAGGTTTTGCTTTACCGCAGGGTTGAACAGGTGTTTCATGGTGCGCTCGCTCCATCAGCAGCAACGAGTACCGAGTATAGTCCCGCCCCTTTCATTCAAAAAATGAATTAAAATTATCTGACTCATTCTTAAATGGAATTGATCATGGACATACGTGCCTTGCGCTACTTTGTGGAGGTGGTGAAACGTCACAGCTTTACCAAGGCGGCCGATGCCCTGTTTGTCACCCAGCCCACCATCAGCAAAATGGTGAAACAGCTGGAAGAAGAGCTGGGTACACCGCTGATTATTCGGGAAGGTCGTAGCTTTCGCCTGAGCGATGCCGGTAAGGTGGCGTTCGAGCGTGGCATGGATGTGCTGTCGGCCATGAATCAGCTGAAGAACGAGCTGAACGATCTGGCCGGCCTGACACGCGGGGAACTGGTAGTCGGCTTGCCGCCCATGGTGGGGGTGGCTTTCTTCGCCCCGGTGGTAGGGGCGTTTCGCGAGCGCTATCCCGGTATTGAATTGAAAATGGTAGAAGACGGTGCGCTGGCGATTGAAAATAGCGTCCGTAGCGGCGAGCTGGAAATCGGCGTTGCCGTACTGCCGGTGGACAATACCTTCTTCCAGCAATTTGCCGTGGTGCGTGACCCGCTATGCCTGATTGCGCCAGCAGGCTCACCCTGGCATGGGCGTTCCACCGTCACGCTGCCGGAAATCGCCGATCAGAATTTTGTGCTCTACCCGGAAGACTTCACACTCTCCAGCCGCATCAGCCATGCTTTCCGTGAAATGGGCAAGCCGCTGAATATTGTCGGTCGCAGTGCACACTGGGATTTCATTGTCGAGCTGGTCAATGCGCGCCTGGGGATTACCTTGCTGCCACGCTCGGTGGTGGAACGGCTGGATCGTAAGCAATACGACGTGATTCCGGTCTCCAACCCCTGGCTGATCTGGCATCTGGCGCTGATCTGGCAACAAGGTGGCTACCTGTCGCATGCGGCCCGTGCCTGGATCGCCGTCACACAGGATGTACTGGGAGGACTGCAATGAAACACCATGGACTGGCAGGAGTGTGCACCCTATTGCTTTGCCTGTGGCTGACTGCTTGCAGCACGCTGGGCCTGCAAAAACCGCAGGTCAGCCTGGTGGATATCCGCCCGACAGCGTCCACGCTGCTGGAGCAGAATTTCATGCTGACCCTGCGCATACAGAACCCGAACCGGCTGCCCATCAAGGCGGAGGGACTCAACTTCACCCTCAAGGTAGCCGGTAAACAACTGGCTAGCGGTGCAAGCAATCAGGCCATCGATGTTCCGGCCCTGGGCGAGACGGAAATCCAGCTACAACTGCATACCACGCTGGTCAGCTGGCTCAAGCAGCTGGGCAAGGTATTGCAGGGTGAGAGCCAGCTGGCTTATCAACTGGAAGGCCAGCTGGTCGGTGTGCAAGGTCTGGCCAATCTGCCGTTCAACAGCAGTGGTGAATGGAAGCTGCCGAAAGCAATTTACTGACGGGGAACGGCCACGCAGTCGTTGCCATCGAAGCTGACAGACTCGATCAGTTGGGTTTTGCTGTTTACCACAAAATTGGTGGTGCAGCTGTAGTGCATGACGCCACCACCGGTGCTGCCGTCATACACCCAGCGTCCCGGAGTTTCGATCACCCTGCTCTGGCCGTTTTCCGTCACGGTAAAGCGGCTGCCCGGCTCGAAGCGGCGGTTGTCAAAATAAGGTTGCTGCTGGGTATAGGACTTGCTGTAGGTATACAGCGTATTGCCATTGGGCATGGTCATGTTCTTGCTGGGTGCACCCCATTGTGCCAACAGGGCATTGGCGTCCTTGCCCTGCCAGTAATACACCTTCTGTGCATACCCTTCGCGGGTGGGGAAACTGCTGCAGGCGCTGGTCAACAACACCAGCAGACAAAGACAGTTACGCATGGTCTTTCCTCTCCTCATTCAGCTGTCGTCAGCCTCTTCGGACTGACAGGCGGTCTTGCAGTTCTACCATAAACGACATCAGCCTGGCAGCCATACGTCCATCACTGGCTGGCACATAAAAAAACGCCACCCGAAGGTGGCGTTTTGATTGCAGCAAGTCAGACTTGCGCTCAGATCATGCCCTTGCTTTTCAGCAGTTCGAACATGGTCTTGCCGATTTCGGCCGGGCTGCGGGTGTAGGCAATGCCTGCACGCTCGAAAGCCTTGAACTTCTCTTCGGCAGTACCCTTGCCGCCAGAGATGATGGCACCGGCGTGGCCCATGCGCTTGCCCTTGGGAGCAGTCACACCGGCGATGTAGCCCACTACCGGCTTGGTCACGTAAGCCTTGGCAAATTCGGCCGCTTCTTCTTCGGCGGTACCACCGATTTCACCGATCATTACGATGGCGTCGGTATCCGGATCGTCCTGGAACAGCTTCAGGGCGTCGATGTGGCTGGTACCCGGGATCGGGTCGCCGCCGATACCGATGCAAGTGGACTGACCCAGACCCAGCGCGGTGGTTTGTGCCACGGCTTCGTAGGTCAGGGTGCCGGAACGGGACACGATACCGATGCGGCCCGGATTGTGGATGTGCCACGGCATGATGCCGATCTTGCACTCACCCGGGGTGATGATACCCGGGCAGTTCGGGCCGATCAGGCGGATGCCGGCTTCGTCCACAGCCTTTTTCACGTACAGCATGTCCAGGGTGGGCACGCCTTCGGTGATGCAGACAATCAGCTTCACGCCGCTGTCGATGGCTTCCAGGATGGAATCCTTGGCAAAAGCTGCCGGTACGTAGATCACCGAGGCATCAGCCTGGGTTTGACGCACGGCGTCCTTCATGGTGTTGAACACCGGCAGGCCCAGATGCTCGGAACCGCCCTTGCCCGGAGTAACGCCACCGACTACCTTGGTGCCAACCTTCAGCGCCTGTTCGGCGTGGAAGGTACCATTCTTGCCGGTGAAACCTTGCACCAGCACTTTGGTGTCTTTGTTTACCAATACGCTCATTTTGAAATCCTTATGCGGTGCAGGTGATTAAAGCGCAGCAACGGCAGCAACGATCTTCTCGGCTGCGTCGTTCAGGCCCTGGGCGGACACCAGCTTCAGGCCGGAATCATCCAGAATCTTGGCGCCCAATTCGGCGTTGTTGCCTTCCAGGCGCACAACCACCGGCACGGTCACGTTTACTTCCTTCACGGCAGCAATGATGGCCTCGGCAATCATGTCGCAGCGAACGATGCCGCCGAAGATGTTGATCAGCACGCCCTTGACCGAATCATCGGCCAGAATCAGCTTGAAGGCTTCGATCACGCGGTCCTTGGTGGCACCACCACCCACGTCCAGGAAGTTGGCCGGCTGGCCACCCTTCAGCTTGATGATGTCCATGGTGGCCATGGCCAGGCCAGCGCCGTTTACCATGCAGCCGATATTGCCTTCCAGGGCGACGTAGTTCAGGTCGAACTCGGAAGCTTTCACTTCGCGTTCGTTTTCCTGCGACTTGTCACGCTGGGCCAGCAGGGCCGGGTGACGGTACAGGGCGTTGGAGTCCAGGTTGATCTTGCCATCAACGCAGGCCAGTTCGCCGTTTTCACGCAGCGCCAGCGGGTTTACTTCGAACAGGGCGAAATCGTTTTCCACGAAAGCCTGGTAAGCACCCAGCATCAGCTTGCTAAAAGCAGCAATCTGCGAACCGGACAGACCCAGGGCAAAAGCGGCATCACGCGCCTGGAACGGCTGCATGCCCACCAGCGGGTTGATTTCGACCTTGATGATTTTTTCCGGGGTTTCTTCGGCTACTTTTTCGATTTCCACGCCGCCTTCGGTGGATACCATGAACACAACGCGCTGGCTGCCACGGTCCACTACGGCGCCCAGGTACAGTTCGCGCTGTACCGGGTACATGTCTTCGCATACCAATACGCTGTTGACCGGCTGGCCGGCTGCATCGGTCTGGTAGGTCACCAGATTGATACCGATCAGGCTCTTGGCAACTTCAGCGGCTTCTTCGCGGCTTTTCACCACTTTGACACCACCGGCCTTGCCACGGCCACCGGCATGCACCTGGGCCTTGACGACGGCAAACTTGCCGCCCAGTTTGTCATAAGCGGCAGCGGCTTCTTCCGGCGTGGTGGCCAGAATGCCCTGTTGTACCGGCAAGCCGTATTTGGCCAGCAGCTCTTTCGCTTGGTATTCGTGCAGGTTCATCTATGGTTTCCTTTCGGTGGAAATGATGGCGGGGCCCTGTCTGGCCAACGTCTCTATTCCTTGGTCGCTTCCTCAACCCTAATGTATCGGGGCGAACCTGTTCTCGCGGCAGGTCCTGCCCCATACCCTCTTTCGGGCCGTGTGAATTGTACACGGCCCCACGACAATTAGCCGTGCAATGCGCGCTTGTCGGCAGCCAGCGCCGCTTCGTGTACCACTTCCGACAAACTCGGATGCGCGTGCACAATGCGTGCCAGATCTTCACTGGCGGCCTTGAACTCCATCGATACCACGCCTTCGGTCACCAGCTCGGACACCATCGGGCCGATCATGTGCAGGCCGAGGATGCGGTCGGTCTTGGCATCTGCCAGGATTTTCACCGTACCTTGCGCCTGACCCAGGCCCAGCGCGCGACCGTTGGCAGCGAAACCAGAAGTACCCTTCTTGTATTCAATGCCTTCAGCCTTGAGCTGTTCTTCGGTTTTGCCCACCCAGGCGATTTCCGGCGAGGTGTAGATCACCCACGGAATCACGCCGAAGTCGACATGCGGCTTCTGGCCGGCAATGCGTTCTGCCACCGCAACACCTTCTTCGGAAGCCTTGTGTGCCAGCATCGGGCCACGTACCACGTCGCCAATCGCCCAGATACCCGGCAGATTGGTGTGGCAATGGTCGTCCACGGCAACAAAACCACGCTCGTCCAACTGCAGGCCAACGGCCTCGGCACCCAGGCCGGCAGTGTTCGGTACGCGACCGATGGAAACGATCAGCTTGTCAAACTCGGCGGCCACGGCTTCGCCGTTCAGCTCGTAGTGAACGGTAACATGCTTTTTGGTGGCCTTGATTTCACCAATCTTCACGCCCAGCTTGATATCCAGACCAGTGTCCTTGGTCAGGGTCTTGAAGGCTTCCTTGGCGATCTGCTGGTCGGCAGCAGCCAGGAAGGTCGGCGCGGCTTCCAGAATGGTCACTTCTGCGCCCAGGCGCTTCCACACGCTACCCATTTCCAGACCGATCACACCAGCACCGATCACGCCCAGGCGCTTCGGTACAGCGGTCAGCGCCAGGGCGCCTTCGTTATCCAGCACCATATGGTTGTCGGTGGCCAGGCCCGGCAGCTGACGCGGGCTGGAACCGGTGGCGATGATGACGTTGCTGGCTTCCAGCGTGTCTACCACGGCACCGTTGTCGCTAACTTCGATCAGCCACTTGTCGCCTTGACGGCCTTTCAGCGCAGCCAGACCGTGAATATTGGCAACCTTGTTCTTCTTGAACAGGAAGCTGATACCGGCGGCGTTCTTGCTGATGATGCCGGTCTTGCGTTCCAGCATGGCAGCCACGTCCATCTTGGCACCGGACACGCTGATGCCATGCTTGGCAAAATCGTGCTGTACCGCGTGGAAGTTTTCCGAGGACTGCAGCAGTGCCTTGGACGGGATGCAACCCACGTTCAGGCAGGTGCCACCCAGCGAAGGCTTGCCTTCCGGGTTTTTGAAGGCATCCACGCAAGCGGTGTTGAAACCCAGTTGGGCAGCACGAATGGCAGCCACATAACCGCCGGGGCCGCCGCCGATAACGACGACATCAAACTGTTGGCTCATTGATTTTCCTTGATCAGAACTTGCCGACCTTGAACAGCAATATCCCGAAAGCAATCATGAACACGGCAATGATGAGTTTGCCCACCAGGGTGTAACGGTCTTCGCGAATACCGCGTTGCTGCTTCTTCCAGGTCAGTACCGCAATGGCCACACCGGCCAGGATGGAAGCTACCGCATACAGCCAATCAGGCAAAATCATCATTTCTCCGTTCACATTATTCAAAGTGGCCGCAAGACAGCTTGCGGCCAACAGACATTACAGACCCGGTATTACAGGTCCAGGATCAGGCGGGCCGGATCTTCAATGGCGTCCTTGATGGCCACCAGGCTCAGTACGGCTTCGCGACCATCGATGATGCGGTGGTCGTACGACTGGGCAAGGTACATCATCGGGCGCACAACAACTTGACCATTCTCAACCACGGCGCGCTCCTTGGTGGCATGCATGCCCAGAATGGCGGATTGCGGCGGGTTGATGATGGGGGTGGACATCATGGAGCCGAAAGTACCGCCATTGGAAATGGTGTAGGTACCGCCAGTCAGCTCTTCCACGGTCAGCTTGCCTTCCTGGGCGCGCTTGCCGAAGTCGGCGATCTGCTTTTCGATCTCGGCCAGGCTCAGTTGGTCGGCATTGCGGATGACCGGCACCACCAGACCACGCGGGCTGCCAACGGCCACGCCGATGTCGAAGTAACCGTGATAGATGATGTTGTTGCCATCAACCGAGGCATTGACGATGGGGTATTTCTTCAGTGCGGCAACCACAGCCTTGACGAAGAAGCCCATGAAGCCCAGCTTCACACCGTGTTCTTTCTCGAAGCGGTCCTTGTAGCGGGCGCGCAGGTCCATCAACGGCTTCATATTGATTTCGTTGAAGGTGGTGAGGATGGCGTTGGTCTGCTGGCTCATCACCAGACGCTCGGCCACGCGCTGACGCAGACGGGACATCGGCACGCTCTGTTCCGGGCGATCACCCAGTACGGCAGCCACATTCACTGCAGCCGGGGTTGCGGCCAGGGCAACGCCAGCGTTGCCAGCGTGTGCCAGTACCGGACCAGCTTGCGACGGTGCAGCGGCAGCAGCCTGTACGTCTTCTTTCAGGACACGACCATCACGGCCGGAACCAGCCACATTGGCCAGATTCACGCCGGTTTCGGCAGCCAGCTTGGCAGCGGACGGCATGGCAGCGCCACCCGGTGCAGCGGCAACAGCAGCCTGTACCGGAGCCGGTGTGGCAGCAGCCGGTGCAGCGGCAACAGCAGCCGGGGCATCGCCAGCCTTGGCAGCGGTGTCGATGCGGGCGATCAGCTGACCGGAAACCACGGTAGCGCCGTCTTGTTCAATGATTTCAATAATCACGCCAGCTTGCGGTGCCGGCAGTTCCAGCACCACCTTGTCGGTTTCCAGGTCGATGACGTTTTCGTCGCGATTGACGAAGTCGCCAGCTTTCTTGTGCCAGGTCATCAGCGTGGCTTCGGAAACGGACTCGGGCAGTTGGGGGACTTTGACTTCAATAATCATGTTCTTCTCCAGAGCGGGGCGGCCATCCTGCCGCCCCCGTCAGTGTAATCGTTGTGATGGCGTGTACTTACTTGGCAATCGTCATGGCTTCTTCGACGAAGGACTTGAGCTGGGCAACGTGCTTGCTCATGTAACCTACGGCCGGGGAAGCAGAAGACGGACGGCCAGCGAACGACAAGAACTGCTTGCCGGTCAGCAGACCTTCCAGGCGATGGCGGATCTGGTACCAGGCACCCTGGTTACGCGGCTCTTCCTGCACCCACATCACTTCCTTGGCTTGCGGGAAGCGTGCCAGTTCAGCGGCTACCTGCTCGGTCGGGAAGGGATACAACTGCTCGATACGCACGATGGCAACGTCGTCTTCCACGCCTCTTTCCTTGCGGCCGGCGGCCAGGTCGTAATACACCTGACCGGCACACAGCACGACGCGCTTCACTTTCTTCGGGTCCTGCACCACGGCATCGCCAATCACCGGGCGGAAACTGCCATTGGTGAAGTCTTCGATCGGGCTCATGGAGTCCTTGAAGCGCAGCAGACGCTTGGACAGGAAGATCACCAGCGGCTTGCGGTACGGACGCAGCACCTGACGGCGCAGCATGTGGAACATCTGGCTGGCTTCGGACGGCATCACGATCTGCATATTGTGCTCGGCGCACAGTTGCAGCCAACGTTCCAGACGGGCGGAGGAGTGTTCCGGGCCCTGGCCATCGTAGCCGTGCGGCAGGATGGTGGTCAGGCCACACAGACGGCCCCACTTGGTTTCGCCGGAGGAAATGAACTGGTCAATCGCTACCTGGGCGCCGTTGGCAAAGTCGCCGAACTGAGCTTCCCAGATCACCAGCTGATCCGGAGCGGAACAGGCGTAGCCGTATTCGTAAGCCAGCACAGCTTCTTCGTTCAGGATGGAGTCGATCACCAGGAATTCGGCCTGGTTATCCGACATATTGCGCAGCGGTACGTAGGAGCCCTGGTCCCAGCGTTCGCGGTTTTGATCGTGCAGTACCGCGTGGCGATGGGAGAAGGTGCCACGGCCAGAGTCTTCACCGGACAGGCGCACACCAAAACCATTGGTCACCAGGCTGGCGTAGGCCAGGGTCTCGGCCATGCCCCAGTCGGCATTCTGTTCGCCAGCGGCCATCGCCTTGCGCGCGGCCAGCACTTTCTGCACGGTCGGGTGCAGCTTGAAGCCTTCCGGCAGCGTGGTGAACTTCTCGGTCAGGCGCTGAATATCGGCGCGCGGCAGCGAGGTGTCGGTGGGGTGAGCCCAGTGGGTACCCAGATACTGGCTCCAGTCCAGGGCGTGTTCGCGCTTGTAGTTGGTGAGCGCGGTCTGTTCCACGTGCTCGCCCTTGTCCAGCGCGTCGCGATAAGCCTGGATCATGCCTTCGGCTTCTTCCGCCTTCAGCACGCCTTCCTGTACCAGACGCTCGGCATACATGGCGCGCACGCCCTGATGCTTGGCAATTTTCTTGTACATCATCGGCTGGGTCAGGAAGGGATCATCGCCTTCGTTGTGGCCCAGTTTGCGGTAGCAGACCAGGTCGATGACCACGTCCTTGTTGAACTGCATGCGGTAGTCCAGCGCAGCCTGCATCACGTAGCAGACGGCTTCCGGATCATCACCGTTGACGTGCAGGATGGGCGCTTCAACCATCTTGGCCACGTCGGTACAGTACAGGGTGGAACGCATGTCGCGCGTGTCCGAGGTGGTGAAACCTACCTGGTTGTTGATCACGATGTGGATGGTGCCGCCGGTACCATAGCCACGGGTTTGCGACAGGTTGAACGTCCCCTGGTTGACACCCAGGCCGCCAAAAGCGGAGTCACCGTGGATCAGCACCGGCACGGCGCACTTGCGCTCGTTGTCCTTGCGACGATCCTGACGGGCGCGTACCGAACCTTCCACCACCGGGTTAACGATCTCCAGGTGGGACGGGTTGAACGCCAGCGACACGTGCATCGGGCCATTGGCCGTGGGGATGTCGGAGGAGAAACCCATGTGGTATTTCACGTCGCCGGAGGCCATCTGCTGGGCGGCCTTACCTTCGAATTCGGCAAACAGATCACGCGGCTGCTTGCCCAGGGTGTTAACCAGTACGTTCAGACGGCCGCGGTGGGCCATGCCGATGATCAGTTCTTGCACGCCCACCGAAGTGGCGTTGTGAATCAGATGATCCAGTGCAGCGATGGTGGATTCGCCACCTTCCAGCGAGAAGCGTTTCTGGCCAACGTATTTGGTATGCAGATAGCGTTCCAGGGTCTCGGCCGCTGTGATCTGCTTGAGGATGCGCATTTTCTTGGCGGCATCGTAGCGCGGGGTGGACAGGTCGCCTTCAAAGCGCTTCTGTACCCAATGCTTCTCGTCCGACTTGGTAATGTGCATGAACTCCAGGCCGATGTTGCCGCAGTAGGTCTGCTTCAGGCGTGACAGGATGTCGGACAGCGGCAGCTTCTGCGGAGCTACCAGCGAACCCACATTGAACTGCACCGCCATGTCGGCATCGGTCAGGCCATGCTTGACCGGGTCCAGTTCGCGCAGGGTTTCCTGATCCATGCGTTTGAGCGGGTCGAGGTTGGCCTGACGGGAACCCAGTACGCGGTAGGCGGAAATCAGCTTCAGCACGCCCACCTGCTTCTGCATGGTTTCCCATTCACCGCCAGTGCTGTTGCGCGGGCCGCTGGCCGGTTTCTTGGCCAGTTGAATGAAGGATTCCTGGATGGGCATGTGTGGTACATCGCGCTCGGCTGCGCCCGGTGCCTGGGCCAGCTTGTCGAAGTATTCACGCCATTCGGCCGGAACCGAATTCGCATCAGCGAGGTACTGTTCGTACAGTTCCTCGATGAACGGTGCATTCCCACCGAACAGGTAGGAATGACTGTACATGGATTGCATCATTATTCGACCCTTTGTTATCTACGTACGTGTCTACGTTTGGCTACATTGCTGCGTGGAGAAAGCGTTGTGGAAAAGACGCAAGAAGGGCTTGTGGGCAAATCCGTCTCCAATCTTTTCCGCAGCGCTCTATCGGCGTCTGTCGTGATACTGCTGACTGTATTCTGTAAGACAAAGCAAAAAGTTGGCCGAAACGTGTCCGGCCAACCTGTCACTGCAGATTAGCGCTTGTCGATATCCACGATGTCGCGGCGCGGTGCACCGGTGTACAGCTGACGCGGACGGCCAATCTTCATCGCCGGATCAGAAATCATCTCGCTCCAGTGCGCAATCCAGCCCACGGTACGGGCCAGGGCAAAGATCGGGGTGAACATCGATACCGGGATGCCGATGGCGGACAGTACGATACCCGAGTAGAAGTCCACGTTCGGGTACAGCTTGCGCTCGATGAAGTACGGGTCTTCCAGGGCGATCTTTTCCAGCGCCATGGCCAGCTTGAACTTGGGATCGTTGTGCAGACCCAGTTCGTTCAGCACTTCGTCGCAAGTCTTCTTCATGATGGCGGCGCGCGGGTCCATGTTCTTGTACACGCGGTGGCCAAAGCCCATCAGTTTGTAACGCTTGTCCTTCACGCCTTGCATGAAGTCGGCCACGTTGTCCACGCTGCCGATTTCGTCCAGCATTTTCAGCACGGCTTCGTTGGCGCCACCGTGGGACGGGCCCCACAGGCAGGCGATACCAGCGGCGATACATGCAAACGGGTTGGCACCGGAGGAGCCAGCCAGACGCACGGTGGAGGTGGACGCGTTCTGCTCGTGATCAGCGTGCAGGGTGAAGATACGGTCCAGCGCGCGCGCCAGAACCGGGTTCACCTTGTACTCTTCGCACGGAGTGGAGAACATCATGTGCAGGAAGTTTTCCGCATAGGTCAGGCCGTTTTTCGGGTAGGAGAACGGCAGGCCCTTGTTGTAGCGGTAGGCTTGTGCAGCGATGGTCGGCAGCTTGGCCACCAGACGGTGGGCCGAGATGCGACGGTGTTCCGGATTAGTGATGTCCAGCGAGTCGTGGTAGAAGGCGGACAGCGCGCCTACCACACCCACCATCACGGCCATCGGGTGTGCGTCACGACGGAAGCCCTTGAACAGGCTCATCAGCTGGTCGTGCAGCATGTTGTGACGCATTACGCCACGTTCGAATTCTTTGCGCTGGGCTGCGGTCGGCATGTCGCCGTTCAGCAGCAGGTAGCACACTTCCAGATAATCGCTCTTTTCAGCCAGCTGCTCGATCGGATAGCCGCGGTAGTAGAGCTGACCCAGATCACCGTCGATGAAGGTGATGGCGGACTCGCAGCTGGCGGTAGCCAGGAAGCCCGGGTCAAAGGTGAACATGCCGGTCTTGGAGAAGGCACGGATATCGACGACATCCGGACCCAGAGTGCCAGCCAGTACCGGCATTTCCAGTGAGTCCTTGCCCTCATTGTAAGCGAGCGTCACTTTGCGGTTAGTTTCCACAGCAATACTCCCAGTCAGTTTTGTGGTGTTGTAATCGTTTTGGGTCCTGCAGCCTGCAACTCAAACCGAGCGCAGGATCTCGATGATGGCGGCTTCTTCCGGGTCGTCCAGGTCAGCCTTGCCGTTCACCACATCCAGGAAGTCGGTGTCGGGCAAATCGAGAATACGCTTGTAGGCGTCGATCTCCGCCGGGGAGAGTGAATCGAAGCGCTGGGCAAAAAACCGCTCCAGCACCAGATCCAGCTCCAGCAAGCCCCGGCGGGACCGCCAACGGATCCGCTTGAGTTCAATCGGATCGTAGGCGGTCATACTGCACGCTTAACCATCAGGTCTTTGATCTTGCCGATTGCCTTGGTGGGGTTCAGGCCCTTCGGGCAGACATCGACACAGTTCATGATGGTGTGGCAACGGAACAGACGGTACGGATCTTCCAGATTGTCCAGACGTTCGTTGATGGCGGTGTCGCGCGTATCGGCAATAAAGCGATAAGCGGCGAGCAGGCCGGCCGGGCCAACAAACTTGTCCGGATTCCACCAGAACGACGGGCAGCTGGTGGAACAGCAGGCGCACAGAATGCACTCGTACAGACCGTTGAGTTCTTCACGGTCTTCCGGGCTTTGCAGGCGCTCGCGTTCCGGCGGCGGCGTGTCGTTGATCACATACGGCTTGATCGAGTGGTATTGCTTGAAGAACTGGGTCATGTCCACGATCAGGTCGCGCACCACCGGCAGGCCCGGCAGCGGACGCAGCTCGATCGGCTGCTTCAGGTCGCGGAAATCGGTCAGACAGGCCAGGCCATTCTTGCCGTTGATGTTCATGGCGTCAGAGCCACACACGCCCTCGCGGCAGGAACGACGGAAGGTGATGGTGTCGTCCTTCACCTTCAGCTTGGTCAGTGCATCCAGCAACTTGCGGTCGGTGGAATCCAGCTCCACGCTGATGTCCTGCATGTAGGGCTTGGCATCCTTGTCCGGATCGTAACGGTAGATGCGGAATTTGACGGTTTCAGTAGTCATCTTGTTCAAGCCCTTAGTAGGAACGTGTCTTCAGCGCGATGGTGTCGACAGTCAGCGGTTTCAGGTTCACCGGCTTGTAGTCCAGACGGTTGCCGTCGCGCGACCACAGGGTGTGCTTCAGCCAGTTGGCATCGTCACGACCGTTCGGGGTTTCTGCGGTATCCGGTGCATCGTCACGCACGTGGGCACCACGCGATTCGGTACGGGCATTGGCCGAGATCATGGTGGCCTTGGCCACTTCGATCAGGTTTTCCAGCTCCAGTGCTTCGATGCGAGCCATGTTGAACACGCTGGACTTGTCGGAAATTTCGGTCTGTTGAACCATTTTTTCCACTTCCAGGATCTTCTCAACACCCTCGGCCAGCATGTCCTTGAAGCGGAACACACCGCAGTGGGCTTGCATGGTGCGCTGCATGGCGCTGCGGGCATCGTTGACAGCCACGCCGTTGGTCTGCTTGTTCAGACGTTCCACGCGGGCTACCGAGCGCTCAACATCGGCAGTCGACAGTTCCGGCAATTCCAGCGGCTGGGTCTTGATGAAGTCGATCATCGAGTTGGCCGAGCTCTTGCCGAATACCAGCAGGTCGAGCAGGGAGTTGGTACCCAGGCGGTTGGCACCGTGTACCGAAGCACAAGCGCATTCGCCAGCGGCGTAGAAGCCATGTACCGGTTTGCCTTCCACTACCACTTCGCCGTGGAAGTTGGTGGGGATACCGCCCATCTGGTAGTGGCAGGTCGGCACCACCGGGATCGGGGCCTTGATCGGGTCCACACCGGCAAACTTGATGGAAATTTCACGGATGCCCGGCAGCTTGGACATGATCACTTCGGGGTCGAGGTGGGTGATGTCCAGCAGCACGTGATCCTTGTTCGGGCCACAACCACGGCCTTCGTTGATCTCGGTCACCATGGCACGGGACACCACGTCACGCGAAGCCAGATCCTTGGCATTCGGCGCATAGCGTTCCATGAAGCGTTCACCTGCGCTGTTACGCAGAATGCCGCCTTCGCCACGGACACCTTCGGTAATCAGTACACCGGCACCAGCAACGCCAGTGGGGTGGAATTGCCAGAATTCCATGTCTTCCAGCGGGATGCCGGCACGTGCGGCCATGCCCAGGCCATCACCGGTGTTGATGAAGGCATTGGTGGAAGAAGCATAGATACGACCGGCGCCACCGGTAGCGAACAAGGTGGCCTTGGCCTGGAATACCACGATTTCCGAGGTTTCCATTTCCATGGCGATCACGCCTTGCACATTGCCGTCAGCATCGCGAATCAGGTCCAGTGCCATCCACTCTACAAAGAAGTGGGTATTGGCACGCACATTGCGCTGATACAGCGCGTGCAGCATGGCATGACCGGTACGGTCGGCGGCAGCACAGGCGCGGCGCACCGGCTTTTCACCGAAGTTGGACATGTGGCCGCCGAACGGACGCTGGTAGATGGTGCCATCAGCGTTGCGGTCAAACGGCATGCCGTAGTGTTCCAGCTCGGTCACCACCTTCGGTGCCTCGCGGCACATGAATTCGATGGCGTCCTGGTCGCCCAGCCAGTCCGAACCCTTTACGGTGTCGTACATATGCCAGGTCCAGTGATCTTCCTCAGAGTTACCCAGCGAGGCGGACACACCACCTTGCGCGGCAACAGTGTGCGAGCGGGTGGGGAATACCTTGGACAGGACGGCAGTCTTCAGACCAGCTTCGGACAGTTGCAGGGCGGCACGCATGCCGGCACCACCTGCGCCAACGATTACTGCATCAAAATGACGAACAGGTACGCCCATTACAGCCCCCAGACAACTTTAACGGAATAGATGAAACAGGACACCAGCCACACGATGGTGAAGGAGTGCAGCGCCAGGCGCAGGCCGGTCGGCTTGATGTAGTCCATCCACACATCGCGAATGCCCACCCATACGTGCAGGAATACTGCCAACAGTGTGGTTTGGGTCAGCACCTGCACCCAGGTTTGCGCGAAGAAGTCTTTCCAGCCTGCATAGCTGGACGGCATGGTCAGCAGGAACAGTGCCAGTGCTACGGTATAGATCACCATGATGGTGGCCGTCACGCGCTGCATGACCCAGTCGCGCAAACCGTAGTGAGCGCCGATGACAGAGCGGTTTACCATAGAGCTACTCCCAGAATCAGCGTCAGAGCCAGGCTCACCACCACCACGGTCTTGGCGGTAGCGCGAGCGGTTTGCAGTTCCAGACCCTTATGGATATCCAGGAACAGGAAACGGATACCGGCACAGAAGTGATGCATGTAGGCCCACAGCAAGCCGATGAGGATGATCTTCATCAGCGGGTGCGCGACTACGGCACGGTAGGTTTCAAAGGACTCTGCTGAACTGAGCGAACCATGAAGGAGGTAGATCAACAGCGGGAGGGAAAAGAAGAGCGCCACACCACTGACCCGGTGCAAGATCGAGACGATGCCCGGGATGGGCAGTCTGATCGTGGCCAGATCCAGGTGCTTCGGTCGTTGCTTCTGCATATGGCTTCCTTGGATGTATTTGAACCAAGTGGTTATCTCCGGGCCCCTGTCTGGAAGCCCGCCTGAAAGGTCCGCCCTTGTAGAAACCGGGTGGTCCCCCTCAATACTTAACATCATGCTGCCCGATGCTGCAGGGCAATATGATCTGGAAATTCTAGCAAAAATCACCTGCCTGCTGCCCGTTTTTTGCCGGACAAACGACAATCCCATGCCAGCAGGCGACATCAACAGCCCTTTTGCAGCAGCGCCAGATCACGACTCAGGCAGTAGCGCTGCCGCCATTCAACTCGTTCCCCAACTGACGAAAAGGTCAGTCTGAGCACACTCAATACCGGTTCTTCCAACGCAGCGCCGGACAAACCCAGCAAACTCGCATCTTCGCGCGGCAACATAACTGCACGGTACTGCTCACGGCTTTCCACCACTCTTACACCAAAGCGCTGTTGCAAGGTGGCATACACTCCGGCTGCCGAACGAAACCAGCGCGCCTCCATGCCATCAAAGCGCTCTGCCGGCAGATAGGCCTCGTCCAATGCCACCGGCCTGCCCTGCCCACGCCACAGCTGACGTACCCGGAACATCGGTGCATGACGGCGCAGCTGCAAGGCCACCGCCATGTCGTCGCTGGCATTCATGCGTGATATGGCAAGAAATTCGCAACTCAAACGATCCGGCACTTCATCAAACACGCCAGGTGATTGCAACAAGGCATTACCCCAGTCACTGAGCACCGGAGCAACAAACGTCCCCTTGCCTTGCTGGCGGTATAGCAGGCCATCCGCCACCAATTCGCTCAGCGCCTTACGCACTGTTCCCTGGCTGACTGACATCTCATCAGCCAGATCCCATTCACTGGGTAGCGCATCATGTTCCAGCCACTCGCCTTCCGCGATACGTCGCAGTAAAAACTGCTTGATCTGTACATAAAGGGGCTGGCGGCGCGGAGCATTTGCAATCATGTAGTGGCTTTGTATCATCAAATAAATCAAGCGTAAAGACATGTCTTATATAAGACACAAGAGCAAAACCAGCATATCAGAATTTCTGATGGGGATTCCAGCCCCACATGGTCTACACTCCGTGATACACTCGCTCCACACTTATAGTGCAGAGCAACATCTGCTGTTTGAGACAGTCTCGGATATCTAAAAGGAGAGTCCACCAATGAAAGCTCCCGTTCGCGTTGCCGTTACCGGTGCTGCTGGTCAGATCGGCTACAGCCTGCTGTTCCGTATCGCCAGTGGTGAAATGCTGGGCAAAGACCAGCCGGTCATCCTGCAACTGCTCGACCTGCCGCAAGCCCAGACCGCCGTTAAGGGCGTGATGATGGAACTGGAAGACTGTGCCTTCCCGCTGCTGGCCGGCATGGTTGCCACCGACGATCCGAACGTCGCTTTCAAGGACGCTCAAGTCGCCCTGCTGGTAGGTGCTCGTCCGCGTAGCAAAGGCATGGAACGCAAGGACCTGCTGGAAGCCAACGGCGCCATCTTCACCGTTCAGGGCAAGGCACTGAACGACCACGCCGACCGCAATGTCCGCGTTCTGGTGGTAGGCAACCCGGCCAACACCAATGCCTGGATCGCCATGAAGAGCGCTCCGGACCTGAACCCGAATAATTTCACCGCCATGTTGCGTCTGGACCACAACCGCGCCCTGTCGCAGATCGCTGCCAAGACTGGCAAGCCGGTTGCCGCCATCAAGGACCTGGCTGTTTGGGGCAATCACTCCCCCACCATGTACGCTGACTACCGCTTTGCCACCATCGATGGCCAATCGGTAAAAGCCATGATCAACGACGAAGCCTGGAACCGTGACGTATTCCTGCCGACCGTTGGCAAGCGTGGCGCTGCCATCATCGAAGCGCGTGGTCTGTCTTCCGCTGCTTCCGCTGCCAACGCTGCTATCGACCACATCCACGACTGGGTGCTGGGCAGCAACGGCAAGTGGGTGACCATGGGTATTCCGTCTGACGGCTCCTACGGCATTCCGGAAGGCGTGATGTACGGCTTCCCGGTTGTATGCGAAAATGGCGAATACAAGATCGTTCAAGGCTTGGAAGTGGACGAGTTCAGCCGCGAACGCATGAACTTCACCCTGGCCGAGCTGGAAGAAGAGCGCGCAGCTGTCGCTCATCTGTTTGGCTAATCATTAGCCAGATCAGCGAAAAGCGCACCAACTGGTGCGCTTTTTGTGTTTGATCAATACCACCAAGCATATTTGAATTTACTAATACAGACTGCAAACTGGAGCAAGAGCATGATTGAAGTTGAAGTCCTGAACCAGATCGCGGCCACGATTGAAAACCTGGCCGAACGCGCCGCCGATATTCGGGGGTATCTTTGACTACGACGGTAAAAAAGACCGTCTGGAAGAAGTAAGCCGCCTCACCGAAGACCCGGATATCTGGAACGACCCCAAGCGCGCCCAGGAACTGGGCCGCGAACGCAAGCAACTGGAAGACGTGGTCCTGGTGCTGGACAGCATCAATGCCAGCATTGCCGATGGCCGTGAACTGCTGGAAATGGGCAAGAGCGAAGAGGATGACGAAACCATTCTCGCCGTGCAGTCCGACATGGAAGAAGTCGAGGCCAAAGTGGCCAAGATGGAATTCCGCCGCATGTTCCACGACCCGATGGACCCGAACAACTGCTTCCTGGACATCCAGGCCGGTGCCGGTGGCACCGAGGCGCAGGACTGGGCCGGCATGTTGTTGCGCATGTACACCCGCTATGCCGAGCGCAAGGGCTTCAAGGTAGACGTGCTGGAAGTATCCGAAGGCGAAGTGGCCGGCATCAGCAGCGCCACGCTGAAGATCGAAGGCGAATACGCCTACGGCCTGCTGCGTACCGAAGTGGGCATACACCGCCTGGTGCGTGTGTCGCCGTTCGACTCCAATGCCCGTCGCCACACCTCGTTTTCCTCGGTATTCGTGTACCCGGAAGTGGACGACAGCTTCGAGATCGACATCAACCCGGCTGATTTGCGTATCGATACCTACCGCGCCTCCGGTGCCGGTGGTCAGCACATCAACAAGACCGACTCGGCCGTACGTATCACCCACTTGCCCACCAATACCGTGGTGCAGTGCCAGAACGACCGCTCGCAGCACCGTAACCGCGACGAAGCCATGCAAATGCTGCGCGCCAAACTGTACGAGCTGGAACTGAAAAAGCGCAACGAAGCCAAGCAGGCGCTGGAAGACACCAAGACCGATGTGGGTTGGGGTCACCAGATCCGCTCCTACGTGTTCGACCAGTCCCGCATCAAGGACCTGCGCACCAGCTACGAAGTGGGAAACATCAAGGGCGTCATGGATGGCGACCTGGACGGCTTTATTGAAGCCAGTCTGAAACAGGGCGTGTAAACGTCCGGGCCGGCATGCGCTGCCGGCCTGTATTACAGCAGCGTAAAACCTTAATTGTTGGCCGATGAGGCCTGGCGGGGGAATGGCCCCCTGCCCTTACCGCAGTAGTCAACGGAGTCATCATGTCTGAACGTGAACAAGCATCATCCCTGAGTCAGGACGAAAACCAGATCATGGCGGAACGCCGCCAGAAGCTGAAGAGCATCCGCGAAAAACGCGTCGCTTTCCCCAACGATTTCAAACGCAGCCACTTTGCCAAGGATCTTCAGGAAAAACACGCGGGTAAAGACAAGGAAGCGCTGGAAGCCGAGAAGATCGAGGTTGCCGTTGCCGGCCGCATGATGCTCAAGCGCGTCATGGGCAAGGCCAGCTTTGCCACCCTGCAGGATGGCAGCGGTCGCATCCAGGCTTACATCGCCAATGATGGTGTCGGCGAAGCCGAACACGCCGAGTTCAAGCACTTCGACCTGGGCGACATCATCGCCATCCGTGGCGTGCTGTTCAAGACCAAAACCGGCGAGCTGACGGTACAGGCCAGCGAAGTACGCCTGCTGTCCAAGAACATCCGCCCGCTGCCGGAAAAATTCCACGGCATGACCGATCAGGAACAAAAATACCGTCAGCGCTACGCCGACCTGATCATGAGCGAAGAAAGCCGCACCACCTTCATCAAGCGCTCGCAAATCGTGCAGAAGATCCGCGACGTCATGGTGGGTGAAGGCTATCTGGAAGTGGAAACCCCGATGATGCACCCCATCCCGGGTGGTGCCACCGCCAAGCCGTTTGTTACCCATCACAACGCGCTGGACATGCCGCTGTACCTGCGCATTGCGCCGGAACTGTATCTGAAACGTCTGGTAGTCGGTGGTCTGGAACGCGTGTTCGAAATCAACCGCAACTTCCGTAACGAGGGGATGAGCACACGCCACAACCCCGAGTTCACCATGATCGAGTTTTACGAAGCCTACAGCGACTACCAGCGCATGATGGAGATGACCGAAAACATCATCCGTCGCTGCGCCGAAACCGTCTGTGGCAGCACCACCATCAGCTACAACGGCAAGGAAGTGGAACTGGGCAAACCGTTCGACCGCTTCACCATCGTGGGCGCCATCAAGCACTACAACCCGCAGTACACCGACGAACAACTGGCCGATGCAGCCTGGGTAGCCGCCGAGATCAAGCGTCTGGGTGGTAAGCTGCCGCCGGCACCCGGCCTGGGCAGCCTGCAACTGGCCCTGTTTGAAGAATGTGCCGAAGGCCTGCTGTGGAACCCGACCTTCATCATCGACTACCCGGTGGAAGTGTCCCCGCTGGCCCGTGGTTCCGATGCTGATCCGTCCATCACCGAACGCTTTGAGCTGTTCATCGTGGGCCGTGAACACGCCAACGGTTACTCCGAGTTGAACGACCCGGAAGACCAGGCCGCCCGCTTCATGTCCCAGGTAGCCCAGAAGGATGCTGGCGACGACGAAGCCATGCACTATGACGCCGACTACATCCGCGCCATGGAATACGGCCTGCCGCCGACTGGCGGTTGCGGTATCGGCATCGACCGGCTGGTGATGCTGCTGACCGACGCGCCGTCCATCCGCGACGTCATCCTGTTCCCGCAGATGCGCCCAGAATAAATAGCCTTATCTCCAGCAGAAAAAGCAAATGGCCTTGTTATCCGACAAGGCCATTTTTTTATTTACCCATATTCTGATCGCAACAATTGAATAGACCATGGCAATCAACATAAAATGCCATTGGTTTAAAAACCAATGTTATGCATGTCAATTCACAATAAGGCTAAGGAAGACACTGCTTTCTTGTGCATGCCATTGGTTTTTACAATGCCGATCCCAAAAACAAGTCAACTCCGAAAGTGAATGATCCGTATGCGTATTCTGCACACTACCCTTGCTGTTTGTTCTGCTGCCTGTCTTGTCACCCCGGCCTTTGCCGCCAAAAGTTCAGCGGGCTCTGCCGACATTCTCGCTGCCAATAATCAGTACGCGCTCTATCTGCAAAACACCAAAATGGACTATGCGGAAACCGGTGGCAGCCATGGATCAGCTCCGGGATTACTGGATACGGAAAACGGCAATATCCCCGGTTTTGGCCTGAGTGCCACATCCATGTCCGACTGGGCGCTGGGTAATGACTACCTGCAGTTCGACTTCAATTACAGCAACGGCAATACCGATTACGTGGGTTCGTACATCAACAGTAATGCCGGCTACGGTTCGCTCAAATCAAGCAGCACTGCGCATATCTATAACTACAGTGCCCGCTATGGCAAGGGCTTCAGCATGTCCAAGCAGACCATGCTGACCCCATATATTGAACTGGGTCACCACCGCTGGGAACGTGGGCTGTCTGCCACCCAGGATGAAACCTACAGCCATAACTATGGTGGTTTGGGTCTGCTATTGCAGGCTGCACCGGCCAGCAAGCTGGTTCTGAACGCGGATCTGTTCTATGGCCGCACCTTCCAGTCAAAAATCTCCACCAATCACTACACGCTGCCAGAGGCCTCGCTGGGCAACTCCACCTTCAAGCGCTATGGCCTTGGTGCCGACTATGCTTTCAGCCAGCGCTTCCATGGCAAGATCAGCTACAGCCATGAAAGTTATTCTTACGGCATCAGTGATCTGAGCGGCTATGGCTATTACGAGCCCAATAGCACCACCAAGAACTCCATCTATCGCGTAGGCATCGGCTACGCATTCTAAGCTGTAAAAAAACCGCAAGGACGCTCTCCTTGCGGTTTTTCTTGTTACCCCTGCACGATCACACCCGCACTATTCCCCCGGCAACAGCGTTCCCTTCGCCAGCAAAACAGCAAAATCCTCAGGCGGCATCGGCTTGGCCAGCAGATAACCCTGGATCAGGTCACAACCTTCCTGTTTGAGGAAGCGCCACTGATCAATGGTTTCCACCCCTTCAGCCACCACCTGCATGTTCAGGTTCTTCGCCATATTAATGATGGCACGGGCAATGGCCGAATCATCCAGATCATTCGGGATGTCGCGCACAAATGAACGGTCGATTTTCAGCTTGTCCGCCTTAAAGCGCTTGAGGTAGGACAGACTGGAATAACCAGTACCAAAGTCATCAATGGACAGCTGCAGCCCCATGCCCTTGATGGTATCGATGGCCTGCAGCGTACTGGTAACGTCCTCCATAATCACGCTTTCGGTTACTTCCACATCCAGCATGTCAGCCGACAGACCATGGCTGCTGAGGGCTCTTTCCAACACCTCAGCCAGATCCTGCTGGCGGAACTGCAAGGCCGACAGGTTGATGGCCAATGACATCTTGGGTAGGCCTTGGCTATGCCACAAAGCCAGCTGACGGCAAGCTTCACGGATTACCCAGTTACCGATCTGTACGATGAAACCACGCTCCTCGGCGACTTCGATAAAGCGCGCCGGCCCCAGAATGCCCAATGACGGGTGATTCCAGCGGATCAGCGCCTCGGCACCGGTAATGCGGCCATCGGCCATGGCGACCTGCGGCTGGTAATGCAGGATGAATTCATTGCGTTCCAGCGCAAAGCGCAGCTGGCTTTCGATGGCCAGAATCTCACGGGCGCGGGCGTTCAGATCAGCAGTGTAGAACTTGTAGCTGTTACGGCCTGACGACTTGGCGTGGTACATCGCCGCATCGGCATTACGCACCAGTGTTTCAAAGTCACGGCCATCATCCGGGTACACACTGATCCCGATGGATGGCGTAATGGTAATGGTAATGGTGTGATTGTGCAGCTCAATCGACGCATTGAATGACTCACGGATACGCTCGGCAGCCAGCGCGGCTTCACTCGGGTCGGAAATGGCTGGCAGCAGGATGATGAATTCGTCTCCACCCTGACGTGCCACCGTCTCGCCCGCCGCCAGTGAGGACTTGATACGATCCGCAGCCACTTGCAGCAGGATATCGCCAGCAGAGTGCCCCAGCGACTCGTTAACGGTCTTGAAGCGGTCCAGATCCAGCAGCAGCAAGGCCATCTGCTCGTTATCGCGGCAGGCATTGTGGATGGCCAGTTCCACCCGGTCGTGCATGTGGGCACGGTTGGGCAGGCTGGTGAGCACGTCGAAGTGCGCCAGGAACTGGATGCGCTCATCCGCGGCCTTGCGTTCGGTCAGATCGCTGAAAATGGCTACATAGTGCGTGATTTCAGACAAGGGATTACGCACGGCATTGATGGCCAGCCATTCCGGATAAATTTCACCGTTTTTGCGGCGGTTCCAGATCTCACCCTGCCACGAGCCTTGATTGTCGATCGCCTGCCACATACCGGCATAGAACACCTCATCATGCCGCCCGGATGACAAAATGCTGGTTTTCTGTCCCAGCACTTCTTGCTGGGCGTAACCGGTAATTTCGGTAAAGGCCTTGTTCACACTGCGAATGCGCTTCTCGCTGTCGGTAATCATGATGCCTTCCACGGTGTTCTCGAACACCTTGGCCGCCAGTTGCACCCGCTCTTCTGCTGCACGCTTTTCCGAAATGTCGCGCACCATGCGCCATACCGCGTTGATGCGGCCAAAAGCGTCACGCATGGCCACGGTTTTCACGCTGACCGGCACATGATTGCCAAAGCGGTTCATGTACACCGCTTCAAATTCATCGCAATACCCGAACCGCAGTACCTTGTTGTCCAGATTGAAACGCTCCAGCGCCTCGCTCTCCTGCCCCACCAGTGACCAGAAATTCTGCTGCTTGAGCTGGTCCAGGTTGTAGCACATCAGGTTGAGGAAGGCCGGGTTGGCATCCATTACCTGGCCGTCCAGCGAACTGATGACGATGCCGTCCAGATTGGACCAGAACAATTCACGGTATTTGTTTTCCGAACGGCGCAGCGCATCTTCCACCTCGCGGCGGCGGGCAATGTCTGCCTCCAGCGCCAGGGTCTTGGCACGCAATTCGTCAATCAGCCGCTTGAGTTCGGAGCGCGTCCACTCCAGATGCTTGCCCAGCTTGCCTATCTCATCGCGCCTTGCCCAGTAGAAAGGCGACTCCAGCTTGAGTTCTGCCAGCTGGGTAGCCTGTTCGGTAAGGCTGTGCATGGGGCGCAGAAACCGCGAATGCAGAATGCTCATGATCAGCAAAATGGAGAGCACCAGCTGGGCTACCAATATCAGCAGGATGTTCTTCACCTGATTGTGCAGGGCATTGGCCAGATGCTCGGTGTCGAACTCCAGCGTCACCTGGCCGATTTCTTCACCCCGGTAAATCACCGGCTTCTGCACGAAAGATACGCCGCCCACGCGACGTTCACTGCGCAGAGCCGACAGAAAAACCTGGTTGGACTGGGTATCGGTCACCCGGATGGAAACCACGCGCGCATCTTCCATTACCGAAGAAATCAGCGGGCTGCCTGCTTGGCGACTCAGGTTCCACAACGGTTCCTGCATGCCCAGCGCCACGATATCCAGCAGGCGCTTCTCGTCGGTCTCCAGTTGGGCCGTCAGATTGTCCCGCTGAATATTAATACTCAGATAACTGATAATGGAGGCGGGAATGAGCAAGCCGAGTACCACCGCAATCAGGAAGACTGCGCGGAGCGAAAGGCTTGAGGTCACTGGGTTCTTTTCTTCTTGGGATGCCATCGGTATTGGTGGTCAAAAAGCGTTAATGGCGCGGAATATCCGCTATCAAAATTCGGTGCTTCGATTATTGTGCAAGACAGGCTGCCAGAACTGTCCGCATGATAAGGCAGACATTACTCCGTTATAAGCGATTTTTTTATGCAAATGACAGTTTCTACAACGAAAGAGACTGCCGGCAAGCCAATTTGCCATGCCCATAACAGCAGCCTACAATCCTCCCCATTCAGAATTACCCGGAATTGCCCCTGATGTCACACATGCAATATGACACCCTTATTTCAGCCCGCTGGATCATTACTGTGGAGCAGGATGGCGAAGTACTGGAAAACCATGCCATTGCCATCAAGGATGGCAGGATAGCCCAGATCCTGCCGAGCGCACAGTGCGCTAGCCTGGTCGCTGCAGAAAGAATCGACCTTGGCAACCACGTACTGATGCCCGGTCTGATCAACCTGCATGGCCACTCCGCCATGACCCTGCTGCGCGGACTGGCTGACGACAAGGCGCTGATGGACTGGCTGAACAACCACATCTGGCCTGCTGAAGCGAAGCATGTGCGTGATGACTTCGTGTTCGATGGTGCCAGCCTAGCCATGGCCGAAATGATTCGCGGCGGCACCACCACCATCAACGACATGTACTTCTACCATGCCGCCATGGCCCGTGCCGGCCTGGCATCAGGCATGCGTACCTTTGTTGGCTGTTCCATTCTGGAGTTCCCCACCAACTACGGCGGCAACGCGGATGAATACATCAGCAAGGGCCTGAGCGAGCGCAAGGAATTCCTGGGCGAGGAGCTGATTACCTTCACCCTGGCTCCGCATGCACCTTATACCGTATCCGACACCACCTTCCGCAAGGTGGTGGAACTGGCCGAACGCGAGGACATGCTGATTCACTGCCACATCCACGAAACGGCGGACGAAGTGGCCGGTAGCGTGACCGAACACCAGCAACGCCCGCTGGCCCGTTTGGCCAAACTGGGCTTGCTCACCCCGCGACTGATTGCCGCACATATGGTGCATCTGGACAGCGCAGAAATTGAAGCCGCAGCCCGTCATGGCATTTCCATTGCCCACAACCCGGCGTCCAATATGAAGCTGGCCTCCGGCATTGCCCCGGTACCGGCCTTGCTGGCTGCTGGCGTCAACGTGGGGATTGGTACCGATGGTGCCGCCTCCAACAACAAGCTGGACATGCTGGCCGAAACCCGTCTGGCCGCCCTGCTGGCCAAGGTGGGCACGCTGGACCCAACCGCAGTGCCTGCCGCCACCGCCATCCGCATGGCCACCCTCAATGGTGCCAAGGCATTGGGCATCGCCGACAAGGTGGGCTCGGTCAAGGTAGGCAAGCAGGCCGACCTGATCGCCATCGACCTGTCGGCCCTGGAAACCGCACCGGCTTTTGATCCGGTATCGCACGTGGTGTATGCGGCCGGTCGCGAGCAAGTCAGCCACGTCTGGGTCAAGGGCCGTGCCCTGCTCGCCCAGCGTCAACTGACCACCCTGGACGAAACAGCTCTCAAGGCGCGTGGTGAAGACTGGCGCAACCGTATTCTGGCGAGGTAAGCAATGAGCAATGTAGACGATCTGGAAATCGACAAATTCAGCCAACTGGCCCACAAGTGGTGGGACAAGGACAGCGAATTCAAGCCGCTGCATGAAATCAACCCGCTGCGACTGGACTATATCGATGACTTTGCTGGCATCAAGGATCTCAAAGTCCTGGACGTGGGCTGTGGAGGCGGGATTCTGGCCGAGAGCATGGCCCTGCGCGGCGCGCAAGTAACTGGCATCGATCTGGCCAAGAAGTCCTTGAAAGTGGCTCAGCTGCACAGCCTGGAGTCGGGAGTGGCCGTGGAATACCGCTGCATAGCGGTGGAAGACCTGGCCGACGAATCAGCAGGCAGTTTTGATGTGGTGACCTGCATGGAAATGCTGGAACACGTGCCGGACCCGGAAAGCGTGGTACGCAGCTGCGCCCGCCTGGTAAAGCCGGGCGGCTGGGTGTTCTTTTCCACCCTCAACCGCAATGCCAAGGCCTATCTGCTGGCGGTGGTCGGTGCCGAGTACGTGCTGAACATGCTGCCGCGCGGTACCCACGAATATGCCCGCTTCCTCAAACCATCCGAACTGTCACGCATGGCGCGCAATGCCGGGCTGGAGATCACCAACGTCAGCGGCATGAGCTATCACCCGCTCACCCGCATTTATGCGCTGGGGGATGACACCCAGGTCAATTACCTGATGGCCACACGTCGCGCCGTACTGTAAGTCACAGCGCGCTGCAACCAGCCCCTGCCCCGCTTGATGCCGGCCAGGGGCTTTCTTTTTCCGGCAGCAGCACACATAAAAAAAGGCCTTCGCCACCGCGAAGGCCCCCAATCATCCCCCGGTCCAGGACCGGTAAACAACCCGCTAGATTGTGAGAACACACACTGCCACGCACACGTAGCACTGCTGGCCTCAGTGCGAGTTTGAAAGCCCCATTCCTCGTGTCAGTGATTTTCAAACAAGCGTTCGAATGATAAAACCAAATCAGAAATTATTACAAGGGATTTCCCTGCAGAAAGCCGGATCCATCCAAAAAATGCAACAGTAAATTCCTTACACTCCCATCATGCGCAACAAACTGACTGCCAGACAATTCCACATTCCAATTGCCGAACCCGCCAATATATATGAAAATAATAATATTCGATAATGGAGACACTGATGACGTTCAAGGCCAACGATTCGCTCACCGAGCAAATCGCCCAATACCTCGGTAAAAAAATCATCCAGGGTGAAATGGCACCGGGTGAACGGATTCAGGAGTTGCGCATTGCCGCCGAACTGGAAGTCAGCCGTGGCTCGGTACGGGAAGCGCTGCTGATTTTGCAACGCCGCCATCTGGTGGAAATCTATCCGCGCCGTGGGGCGATGGTATCCAGTATTTCCAGCACGGATGTTCGTGACTTCTTTGAGCTGTGGTTCATGTTGCTGGACCGTGTGGTCAGCAATCTTGCCAGCAACTGGAAAAACGACGATCTGGCCCGGTTCTTCGAACTGATGACAACACTGGACGAATGCCATCGCAAGGATGACATGCCAGCCTACTTTGACTGCGGCGTGGAATTTTTGCGCGCACTGTACGACTTTTCCAGCAACCGCTATATGAGTGCCGCCCTGCAAGACCTGCTGCCACTCACCCAGCGCTGCCTGTATGCCATCCTGCGTGCCGGTCGTTCGCAGATGGATCGCACCCAGCAGTTCCTGGATGACCTGCTCAAGACCATCATCGCGCGCGACACCACCCGCCTGCGCATCATGGTGGCGGAATTTGGCCAGGACTACAGCAAGCTGGCGCAGCAATCGGCAGAAGCGCTGGCCGGTAGCCCTGGCTGAACCCTGCTCACAAGCTGCTCACAATGCAAAAAAGGCCGCTCATCGAGCGGCCTTTTGCTTGGCATGGCAACTGTTCAGCCCGGCTTGCGCTGGTAATCGACAAAAGCATATTCCAGGCCCTTGTCGCTGGTGAAACTGCTGCGCGTCACTTCCTGCCAGTCAGCAGCACTCACCTCAGGAAAATAGGCATCGCCGTCAAAAGCAGCGTCAATCTCGGTCAAGCGCAGGCAGTCCGCCAGCGCCATGGCTTGCCGGTATAAATCGGCACCACCTATCAGACAGACCTCGTCAACACCGGCAGCCATTATCAGCGCCTGCTCCAGCGAGTGAGCCACATCGACCCCGTCAGCCTGCCAATCCGCCTGGCGAGTGATAACGATATTGCGCCGTCCGGGTAAGGGACGCCCGATCGAATCATAGGTTTTACGGCCCATCAGCACCGGCTTGCCCAAGGTCACGGCCTTGAAATGCTTGAGGTCTTCCGGCAAATGCCAGGGCAAGGTGTTGTTGATGCCGATCACCCCGTTGCGGGCCTTGGCCGCCACCAGTGTTAGTACAGGCTTGCTCATACGGCTACCGCTCCCTTGATGTGCGGGTGCGGGTCGTAGCCCTCCAGCGTGAAGTCATCAAAGGTGAAGGCAAACAGGTCGGTCACTGCCGGGTTGATCTTCATTTGCGGCAGCGGACGCGGTTCTCGGCTTAGTTGCAGACGAGTCTGCTCCAGATGGTTGCTGTACAAATGCGCATCACCCAGGGTATGCACGAAATCACCCGCCTTGAGCCCGCACACCTGCGCCACCATTATGGTGAGCAAGGCATAGGAGGCGATATTGAAGGGCACCCCCAGGAAAATATCCGCCGAGCGCTGATACAGCTGGCAGGACAGCTTGCCGTCCGCCACATAAAACTGGAACAGGCTGTGGCAAGGCGGCAGCGCCATTTCATCCACCAGCGCCGGGTTCCAGGCCGACACAATCAAACGGCGCGAATCGGGATTGCGCTTGATCATCTCCACCACATTGCTGATCTGGTCGATATGGCGGCCATCGGGGGCCGGCCAGCTACGCCACTGATAGCCATACACCGGGCCGAGGTCACCGTTTTCATCGGCCCATTCATCCCAGATCGACACCCCGTTCTCCTTCAGATAACGGATGTTGGTATCGCCGGTCAGAAACCACAGCAGTTCGTGAATGATGGAACGCAGGTGACACTTCTTGGTGGTGATCAGCGGAAAACCCTGCTGCAGATCAAAGCGCATCTGATAGCCAAACACCGAACGGGTGCCGGTGCCGGTGCGGTCGGACTTGTCATGGCCATGTTCCAGCACATGGCGCATCAGATCGAGGTACTGTTGCATGCTGCCATCCATCAAGATTAATCGCCAGATTGTACCTTAGCCTGTCCCCCAGCACAGCCCTTCCTACCGGCAACGCCAATAACCACAAGCCAAAAGAGGCTGGCCTGCCGCCCCCGGCATACGCTACCATCCGCTTTAAAATATAACGTCAGAAAACAGGGGCTCAATGGCAGAAGATTCCGATCTCGAACGGACCGAACCCGCGTCAGCCAAACGGCTGCAAACCGCGCGGGATGATGGCAATATTCCGCGCTCACGGGAATTGTCCACCTTCGCCGTCACCATGACCGGAGTTGCCCTGCTGATGGCACTGGGGGGCAAGCTGGGCACGTCACTGATGGTGATGATGAAACAGTTGCTGATATTCGATCAGCACACCGTGCAGCAAGCCGAGCCAGCCATCATCCGCTTCAAGGAAGCCATGTTCGGCATGCTATGGCAGTTGCTGCCCATTTTCGGGGGCCTGGCCATCGTGGCCGTGGCCACGCCCATCCTGATTGGCGGCTGGAACTTCACCCTGGCCCCGCTGGAACCCAAGCTGACCAAGCTGAACCCGGCCAGCGGCATCAAGCGCATCTTCTCGCTCAACGCCGCCACCGAAGGCCTGAAGGCCATTCTCAAAAGCATGCTGATAGGCGGCGTGGCCGTGTGGATCATCTGGAGTGAGCGCACCGACATCCTCGGCCTGCTGTCCATGCCGCTGGAAGCCGGCATCCTCAAAATGACCGACATGCTGATCAGCACCTTTTTCATCGTCACCGCTGGCATGCTGATGCTGGTGGTGATCGACGTGCCCTTCCAGCTGTGGAACTACCACAAGCAGTTGCGTATGACCAAGGAAGAGATCAAGCAGGAATACAAGGAAATGGAAGGCTCGCCCGAGGTTAAGGGCCGTATCCGTCAGTTGCAGCGCGAGGCAGCCCGCAAGCGCATGATGCAGGAAATCCCCAAAGCCAATGTCATTGTCACCAACCCGACCCACTATGCGGTGGCACTGAAGTACGAAGAAGGCATGCAGGCCCCGGAAATCGTGGCCATGGGCACGCTGAAGCTGGCGGAAAAGATTATTGCCACCGGCAAGGAACACAAGGTCACCGTGATGCGTTCGCCCAGTTTTGCCCGTGCGCTGTATTTCCATGGCGAATTGGGCCGGGAAATCCCCGCCAGGCTGTATACTGCCGCAGCGCAGATCCTGGCTTATGTCTACCAGTTGCGCGCCTACGAGTACAATGGCGGGTTGGCTCCGGTCTACCCGGACCAGCTGGAAGTCCCCGCCGACCTTGACCCGGAAAGCAAACGCCAGCAAGATGCGGCCCCGAAAGCGAGACCATAATTCCGGATGGATAATTTCCTCACCCAGTTGAAGCAGTTCAACGTCACCAAGCTGGCCGGCCCGATTCTCATCATCCTCATTCTGTCGATGATGGTATTGCCGTTGCCGCCGGTGCTGCTGGACATGTTCTTTACCTTCAATATTGCGGTGTCGGTGATTGTGCTGCTGGTGGGCATTAATGTGCGCAAGCCGCTGGATTTTTCCTCCTTTCCGTCTGTGCTGCTGGTAACCACCCTGTTGCGGCTGTCGCTGAACGTGGCATCCAGCCGGGTCATCCTGCTGGAAGGCCACAGCGGCCCGGATGCCGCCGGCAAAGTGATTGAATCCTTTGCCCACTTCCTGATCGGCGACAACGTTGCCATCGGTATCGTGGTGTTTGTCATCATCACCATCATCAACTTCGTGGTGATTACCAAGGGTGCTGGCCGGATTGCCGAAGTGTCGGCCCGCTTCACCCTGGATGCCATGCCCGGCAAGCAGATGGCGATCGACGCCGACCTCAACGCCGGCCTGATCGGCGAAGATGACGCCCGCAAGCGCCGCGCCACCATTGCCGAGGAAGCCAACTTCTTCGGCTCCATGGACGGTGCCTCCAAATTCGTGCGCGGCGATGCCATGGCCGGCATCATGATCATCGTGATCAACATTGTCGGCGGCCTGATCGTCGGCGTGGTGCAGCACGACCTGGATGCCGGTACTGCCGCCAAGACCTATACCCTGCTTACCATCGGTGATGGCCTGGTGGCACAGATCCCCGCCCTCATCATCTCCACCGCCGCCGGTATCGTGGTATCGCGCGTGGGTACCGACAAAGACATGTCGGAGCAGTTCTTCGGCCAGTTGTTTGCCAAGCCGCAAGTGCTGTACATCACCTCAGCCGTCATCGGCATGATCGGCCTGATTCCCAACATGCCGCACCTCTCTTTCCTGCTGATTGCCAGCCTGCTGGGATTTCTGGGCAGGACCATGGACAAGAAGGAAAAAGCGGCGGCAGTGCAAGCCAGCCAGCAACAGGCACAGGCAGCCGCCCCGCCCGACCAGCCCATGGCCGAAGTCAGCTGGAACGACGTACAGCACGTGGATGCGCTGGGGCTGGAAGTGGGCTACCGACTGATTCCGCTGGTGGACCGCACCCAGGATGGCGAACTCTTGCGCCGTATTCGCGGCATCCGCAAAAAGATTGCTCAGGAGCTGGGCTTTCTGGTGCCTGCCGTCCACATTCGCGACAATCTGGAAATCAAGCCCAATGCCTACCGTATCCTGCTCAAGGGTGTGGAAATCGGTCAGGGCGAGGCGTATATCGGCCAATATCTGGCCATCAACCCCGGACGGGTAAATGGCACCATGCCGGGTACGCCCACCACCGACCCGGCCTTTGGCCTGCCTGCGGTATGGATAGACGCTGCCCGGCGCGAAGAAGCCCAGCAGATGGGCTATACCGTGGTGGACTCCAGCACCGTGGTCGCCACCCATATTTCCAACCTGCTGCAAACCCACGCGGCAGAACTACTGGGCCGCGAGGAAGTGCAGGCGCTGATCGACCATCAGGCCAAGGAATCGCCCAAACTGGTGGAAGACCTGGTACCCAAGATTGTTCCGATCGGCATTTTGCAGAAGGTATTGCAGCAGCTGCTGACCGATGGCATCCACATCCGCGACTTCCGCACCATTCTGGAAACCCTGGCCGACCATATCGGCAGTACCCAGGATGTGGACGATCTGACCTCGGCAGTCCGCACCGCGCTGGCGCGGGTCATCGTGCAGCAGTTGTTCCCCGGCGAAACCGAACTGCCGCTGATGACGCTGGACCCGGCACTGGAAAACGTACTGTCGCAGGCGGTTAATTCCAAAACTGGCGGCGGCCTGGAACCCGGTCTGGCGGAAAACCTGCTATCGAGTGCAGCACAACAGGCCGAGCAGGTGGAAATTCAAGGTTACAATCCGGTATTGCTGACGCCGCCGGGTTTAAGGCCCCTTCTGGCACGATTCTTGAGAAGAGCACTCCCACAACTGCGTGTGATCTCGCATAATGAAGTACCTGACAATAAATCCATTCGTATAATTGCGGTAATTGGGGGAAGCAAGGGCTGATAGCAAATGGTGGTAAAAAAATTCTTCGGAAAAACCACACGTGATGCACTCAGACAGGTCCGCGAGGAACTGGGTGCCGACGCCCTCATCTTGTCCAATCGCCCGACAATGGGGGGCGGTGTAGAGATCATGGCCGTGGCGGATGCAGATGTCGCCAACCTGGCCACCAATCTGTCCACACCCGGCAGCAAGCACCCGGCCCGCAATGCGCCTGCGGTCAGCCGTCCGGTTCCCCCTGCCCCGGCCAACCCCGCAGCAGCCACCAACCGTGCCATTGCCCGTACCTATGCCATGCCGGTGGAGCCACTGGAAAGCCCGTCGCCACAACGCATAGATAGCCCGCCAGCACGCCCGCAGCAGCGCATCGAACCCTCGCTGGCCGATGCTACGCCGGTCAGCTTCAACGTCAGCCCGCAGACACCGCCATCACGTCCGGCCCCAGCGCCGGCCAGCATGGTGCCGGAGTCGCTGGTCAAGATGCAGACCGTGGCCGCAGGCCCGGCCAGCAACGGCCATGCAACACCGCCACGCAGCAAGCCGGCACCAACTGAAGAAGAGCCGGAAGTCATGGCGCAGGAACTGAAGCAGATTGGTGATGAAATCAAGCTGCTGCGCAGCCTGCTGCAAAGCCAACTGGCCAGCTTTGCCTGGTCGGACATGGAAGGCAAGACACCCAACCGCATCGAGCTGTTCAAGCACCTGCTGGCCATGGGCTTCTCTGCCAACCTGATCCGCCAGCTGATTGAAAAAATGCCTGCCCAGTATGAAGGCGATATCGCCATCAAATGGGCACGCTCGGCGTTGATGCATAACCTCAAGTGCGCCGATGCCAATCACGACATCATGGACAAGGGCGGCGTGTATGCGCTGGTCGGCCCTACCGGCGTCGGGAAGACCACCACGGTGGCCAAGCTGGCCGCGCATGCCACCATGCGCTTTGGCGCGCAGCATGTGGCGCTGATTACCACCGACAGCTACCGGATTGGCGCACAGGACCAATTGCGCATTTACGGCAAGATTCTGGGCATCCCGGTGTTCTCTATCCAGAACGAAGGTGATTTGCAACTGACGCTGGCCGACCTGTCCAATCGCCACCTGGTATTCATCGACACCGTTGGCATGAGCCAGCGCGACGCACGTGTCACCGGCCAGATCGAAATGTTCCGTGGCGCGGGCCGCCAGGTGGAACGCCTGCTGCTGCTGGCTGCCAATGCCGACGGCCACACGCTGGAAGACGTGGTGCGCCATTACCGTGGCAACGGCCTGGCCGGTTGCATCCTGTCCAAAATCGACGAAGCCGTCAGCATGGGGCCAAGCATGGATGTCATCATCCGTAACCGCCTCAAGCTGTTTTACATCACCAATGGCCAGCGCGTACCGGAAGACCTGCACTCTGCCAATGCCGCCTTCCTGGTAGACCGCGCCCTGCGCGCGCCGCAACCAGGTTCGCCGTTCAGCCTGCAGGGAGACGAGCTGTCCATCATGAATTCCGCACAGGCCAGTTGGCAATGAACAGCGCCCTACAGGATCAGGCCGCCAGTTTGCGCCGGCTGACAGCCAAAGCAGGCCGGGCACCCAGCTTTGCCTTCATCGGCTCGGACAAGGCCGGAGCCAGCACCCTGGTTACCGAGCTGTCGCTGGGCCTGGCCTATGCAGGTCACCGCCCGCTGGTGGTGGATTGCAGCCTGGGCCAAGTACAGGCACGCAGGCTAGGCACCCCCACCACCGCCACGCTGGAAAGCCAGATGGTCAGTGTGGGCGGGCTGGATGAAATGATGACTATCTCGCGCCAGGGCATTCAGTTGATCAACCTGTATGCCCGGCCAGAAGAACGCGCCCTGTTTTCTGCCCAGCTCTGGTTGCGCCTGGGCAGCGAATTTGCCGCACTGGAGCGGGACAGCACCGTACTGATGATCGATGTCCCGGTCACCTCTACCGACCCTGTCCCCGCCAGCGTGGCAGACAATCTGGTGCTGGTGATCAGCCCCGCTGCCGACTCCATGACCACCGCCTATGCCAACATCAAGCGCCTGTCCAGCGGCTTTGGCCGTCAGCGCTTCAATGTGCTGGTTAACCGGGTACGCCATCTGGAAGAAGCGCGCGATCTGTTCAACCGGCTGGCGGCTGTCACCAGCGAGTTTCTCAGTGTCTCGCTGCGCTGGGTCGGTTTTGTCCCGGCTGACAATGCCGTGCGCCGCAGCCAGGCCCTGCGCCGCCCGCTGATGGATGCCTTTCCCGATAGCGAAGCTGCGGCAGCCTTTGCCCAACTGGCTGCAGTACTCCCCCAATGGGACAGCCCGGAAACCGAACGCAACGATACTGGCTTCATGGACATGCTGATCGCCACCTCGCGTGACTGGGCCGAGGCTGATGGAGCAAAACGACGATGACATTGCCGTCCCTACGCCGCAAAGGCTATGCCGGTGCAGTCTCGCAACCGGAAATTGACGTACAGAAGCATCTGCCGCTGGTGAAAAAACTGGCCGGCATGCTGATGGCTCGCCTGCCCGCATCCGTGGAAATGGACGATCTGGTACAGGTAGGCATCATCGGTCTGATCGATGCCGCCCGTCAGTTCGACCCGCTGCAAGGTGTGCAATTTGAAACCTTTGCCAGCCAGCGCATCCGTGGCGCCATGCTGGACGAACTGCGCCGTGAAGACTGGCTGCCACGCCAGGCACGGCGGCAGGCCCGCCAGATAGAAGACAGCATCAACAAGCTGGAGCAACTGCTGGGCCGCGCGCCGCTAGAGTCGGAAATTGCTGCCGCACTGGGCGTGGAGCTGGACGATTACCAGGGCATGCTGGGCGACTGCAAAGGGCTGAGCCTGGTGCATTTTGAAGACTTCTCGGATGGTGAAGGCGAAACCCTTAACGATGCCATTGCCAATATCGAGGACAGTAATGCACCCAACCCGTTGCAGGTGCTAGCCGACGGCGACTTCCGCCAGGCATTGGTGGATGCCATCAAGACCCTGCCAGAACGTGACCAGCTAGTCATGGCGCTGTACTACGAGCAGGAACTGAACCTGAAGGAAATCGGTGCGGTGCTGGAGGTGTCTGAATCCCGCGTCTGCCAGCTGCACACCCAGGCCATTGCCCGTATCAGGGCCAAGATGAAGGAATGGCTGTAAAGCCACCGGCCTGCCCGGATAACGATAACGGAATCAAGCGTGGACAAGATCAGCATCATCGCCATTGTCATGGGCCTGACAGCCATCATTGCAGGCCAGGCCATCGAAGGGGGCAATATCGGCTCCCTGCTGCAACTGACTGCCTTCATGATTGTCATTGGCGGCACCATGAGCGCTGTCATGCTGCAAAGCACACCCAAGCAGTTTGTTGCCGGCATGCGCATGATCAAGTGGATTTTCCAGCCGCCGCCACAGGATAACGAAAGACTGATCCGCGAGGTCGTCAACTGGAGCCAGACCGCCCGTCGTGGTGGCCTGTTGTCACTGGAAGGCTATGTCACCCAACAAAAAGACCCATTCACCAAAAAAGCCCTGCAAATGGTGGTGGATGGTGCCGAGCCCGATGTGCTGCGCGGGGTGATGGAAGTGGAAATCGGCATGTTCGAACATGCACGCAAACAGGCTGCACGGGTATGGGAATCCGCCGGCGGCTACGCCCCCACCATGGGTATTCTGGGCGCGGTGCTGGGCCTGATCCACGTGATGGAAAACCTGTCCGACCCCTCCAAGCTAGGGGCTGGCATTGCCGTGGCCTTTGTCGCCACCGTGTATGGCGTTGGCTCGGCCAACCTGTTTTTTCTGCCGGTGGCCAACAAGCTCAAGCATCTGGTGGCGGTTGAAATCGCGCTCAAGGAAATGGTGGTGGAAGGCCTGGTGGCGATTGCCAACGGCGAAAACCCGCGCATCATCGAAAGCCGCTTGCGCAGCTTCCAGGCCATGCACGAGTAAGCGTCAACTCGACAGATCTTCAGGCGGCAACAAACGCAGGCTGCTGCCTGCTACCGGCTTCTTCAGGTAGGCGTCCAGCAATTTGTAGGTATCGATATCAAAGCTGGGCCTGCCTTGCAAGCCTGCTTCGCCCACCTTGCGCGAGCCCAGATAGCACCAGCGGTCAAACACATGCTCGACAGCGGCGCCCGTCACCTCATCGCTTTCCACCACCGCCAGCGGACCGGGATACTCCCACGCTTTCACCCGAATACGGGCCAGCGCCTGCATCAGCCGCATATTGTGCGAAGGAGCCGGCTCGCGTCCCACGCAAGCACCACGGCAGCGTCCACCCTTTAGCGCCACGCATGCTGCCCCCTTGCGGCTGGTTACTGCTTCCACACCCAGCACGGACTGACACAAACCATTGCCAGTGGCAATCTCGGCCAGCACCTTGCGCGCTTCCTTCGGGCTGCGGAACAAGCCGTACAAGTCTGCAGTACGGCTGAAATCCAGCTGATCGGCATGCACGATGACCGGGCGCACAAACTCGCCCTGGCTGTGATCCAGCTGAATGGAACAAACTTCACTCACCAGGCGGCTGCGATGATTGTAAAAAGGCTTCAGTTGACGTAGCAGTTGCTGCTCAAGCAGCGCAGCGCCCAGTTCGCCAATGGTTTCCTGGCAGCTGATGCGTCCAACCGGGCGCTGAATGGCCGGCTCTTTGCCATACTTCCCGTCCTGCGCCAGTTGCGAAACCACTTTGCCACGCACATTGCTGGCCCGGCCCACATACAGGGCCTGCTCATCCTCGCCCCAGATGGTGTATACCCCGGGAAGATCGGGCAGGTCATCCACCAGCACGGCATCCACCCCCGGCGGCAGTTCGGGCTGCGCCATCACCTGCCGGATAGCCTCCTTCACCGCATCCTCCCCCAGTTCAGCACATGCCGACTGCAAGAACAGCAGCAGGGCTTCGGCATCCGCCATCGCCCGGTGCCGGTCAGTCAGCTGCAAACCATGGCGCTGGATGATGCTGTCCAGATTGTGCTTGAAATGCTGCGGGTACAAACGACGCGACAACTTTACCGTGCACAGCGTGGCACTCTGCAGGCGCAGGCCGACACGGCGGAACTCGTTGCGCAAAAAGCCATAATCAAAACGCACGTTATGCGCTAGCAGCAAACGACCTTGCAACATGGGCAGCAAGTCTTGTGCAATGGCACTGAAAGGTGCGGCATCCTGCACCATGGCATTGCTGATGCCGGTCATGTTCTCGATAAAGGGCGGAATAGGCTGCAAAGGGTTGACCAGGGTCTGGTAACGTTGCTGCTGCTCGCCATCCAACAGAATCAGGCCGATTTCGGTAATGCGATCGCGGCCGATATGGCCGCCGGTGGTTTCCAGATCGACTATGGCCCAGGGAATATCAAACAGCATGCAATCTCGTCGGAAAATTCATCAAAGGTTGGCCAGCCCAGAAGACAAGCGGCGGCCTGGCAGGTAAGCCTGCATCTTAACACCGTGCCACCCGCTTTGCCGATGCAGCCATTCCGTTAATACTGTGCCGCCTGCAACAGTAGCCCCCAGCCGACAAGCCAGACTACCGAAAAAAATAGTGCAAAAGTGTTGACACCAAAAATACGTATCGGTATAGTTCGCCCTCTCGAAAGACGAAACGTTTTTTGAGACAGTGCACCCGTAGCTCAGTTGGATAGAGTATTTGGCTACGAACCAAAGGGTCGGGCG